>NZ_JBFAJC010000012.1:0-232893 GCF_040655075.1 Actinoallomurus sp. NPDC050550
GGCGCGGTACTCCCCGGGGACCTTCTGCCAGGCCGGCTCGCCCTTGTGCTCACCGAACGCGATCCGCCGGTCCGCCCGCGGCTCGGCCAGGAAGACGCCCCACCGGTAGTCGGCCACGGGCACGTGCCCGAAGTGCGCCCACCCCTCGCGGCCGACGTTCACGGCGGTGCGCAGGTAGACGTCCTCGGTGGGCAGCTCGGGACCCATCTCCGCCCACCACTGCCGGAACCTCGGCTGCCACGACTCCAGCGCCCGCTGCAGCCGCCGATCGTCGGCCAGCCCGACGTTGTTCGGGATCTTCTCCTGGTAGTCGGCGTGCATAAGCCTAGACTCGCTTCCGATCGAAGCTCGCTCGTTTTCCGGTGCCGTACCTGCTGAGGGCCCCGTCGGGGCCGGAGGCGCCCGGCCGGTTGAAGATCCAATTCTGCCAGGCGGAGAGCCGTCCGAAGATCTTGGTCTCGAGGGTCTCCGGTCCGCCGAACCGGAGGTTGGCCTCCAGGCCGGTGAGCGCGTCGGGGCTGAGCGACGCCCGCTCCTCCAGGGTGATGCGGACCTCGTCCTCCCAGTCGATGTCGTCCAGCGCGAGCGTGACCAGGCCGAGATCCTCCGCCTCGCCGGCCTCGACGCGCCGCCCGCGCGCGTCGCGGATCCGCTCCAGCGCGGCCTCGTCCCCGTGGAACCGGGCGGCGAGGCGGCTCAGCCCGTTCGCCATGGGGTAGGCGCCGAGGTTCGCGTCGGTCACCACGATCTCCGCGGGTTCGAGGAGGTACTGCCGGTCGCAGGCGAGGGCCAGTTCGAGCAGGGGACCGGCGAAGCAACTGCCCGGCTCGACCAGCGCGACGAGGCTGCGGCTCGTGACGTCCAGCCGCTTCAGCGTTCGCTTGTAATAGTGCCGGATCTCGCCCGCGAGCCAGTCCTTGTCGCGCGTCATCGACTCCTCGTAGGCGAGGACCGCGTCGGCATCGCCCACGGTCCGGATCGCCCAGGTGCCGCGTTCGGGCTCGTTGACGCGCAGCCACAGAATGAGGTCGTCGAGCTCGCGGGTCATGGCGAGGGGCCAGAAGTCCGCGTCGACGACCGGCGGGACGTCGCCCTCCGGACCGTGCACCGTGATGGTGACCAGGTCGTCCTCGAGTTCGGCGGTGACGTGCCGGTACGCGACGCGGTCGGCGGTGATCTCCGGTTCGAGCATGGGCAGGGTGACGCCGCGCTCGCCGGTGCGCGAGGACAGCGCCGCCGCCTCCCGCGCGCGCTCGCGGACGGTCTCCTCGAACCTACTGCGCGGGATCGCCTCGTCGACCAGGCCCCATTCGACGGCGGTCCGGCCCTTGAGCCCCTCCGCCTTGGCGGCGAACACGTCGGCCCGGTCGCGGCGCACCTTCCGTTTGTCCGTGACCCGGGTCAGCCCGCCCGTACCCGGCAGCACCCCGAGCAGCGGCACCTCGGGCAGGGACACGGCGGCGGACCGGTCGTCGATCAGGAGGATGCGGTCGCACGCGAGCGCGATCTCATACCCTCCGCCGGACGCGGTGCCGTTCACGGCCGCGAGGTAGGTCTGCCCGGAGTTCTCGGTGGCGTCCTCGATGCCGCAGCGCGTCTCGTTGGTGAACTTGCAGAAGTTCACCTTCCACGAGTGGTCGGACGCGGCGAGCATGCGGATGTTGGCGCCGGCGCAGAAGACCCGGTCGTCGGCGCTGGTGATCACGACCGCGCGCACCTCGGGGTGTTCGAACCGCAGCCGCTGGACGGCGTCGTACAGCTCGATGTCGACCCCGAGGTCGTAGGAGTTCAGCTTGAGGTCGTAGCCGGGGCGCAGCCCGCCCCGCTCGTCGACCCACATGACCAGCCGGGCGACCTCGCCGTCGAGCTCGATGCGCCAGTGCCGGTACAGGTCGGGCCGGGTCTGGAACGAGACCGGTCCCTCGGAGTCGGACATGGGCTTCCCCCTCCCAGCCCATCATTCTAAGTTTCCTTGGCGCAGCGTCCAGGTTTTGTAGAAAAACATGCCGCGCGATCCCCGAGGTTGGGCCCTGAAAATGTCAGTGTTCGAACGTATGATCGAATCATGGCCGAGAACGCGACGCTCGCAAGCCGTACCCGTCCCCAGCTTCCCGCCCCCGAGGTGGCCGCCCTCGCCCTCTCGCTCGCCCACCTGGGCGCCGGTCCGCAGTCCGCCACGGCGCGCCGGGCCCTGCGGCGCCTCTTCGACGACCTCGAGCCCGCCGAGGTCGTCGGCACCACCCTCGAGACCCTGGCCCGCCCGCTCGACCCCGCGACGGCGCACCGGGCCCGGACTGCGGCGAGCGCGATCACCGCGCGGCTCGTCGTCCGCCTGCACTACGTCGACGCCAAGGGCAACGTCACGGTCCGCGAGGTCGAGCCGGTCACCTGCCTCGTGCACCGCGACCACTGGTACCTCGTCGGCTGGTGCCGGCTGCGCCGTCACATCCGCGCGTTCCGCTTCGACCGGATGCTGGCGGTCGAGAGCACCGACATCCCGGCGCGCCCGCACCGCGCGGACCGCTTCCTGCCCTTCCAGCCGCGCTCGTCCCGGCCGATCCGGACCCGTCCGGACGGCGGGCCGGAGGGCGTCGGGCCCGGCCGGAGCCGGGTCACTCCGCTCCGGACGCGCTAACGCGCGAGCAGGCGTGGTCGGCGTCTTCGAGAGACGCCGACCGCGTCGGCCCGCGCGGGTTTCTCGCCGGGGGTCAGGCGTGGATGCGGCGCGTCAGCTTCTTGCCCTCCGCGGCGGCGACGCCGAGGCAGGTGACCCCATGGTCGCCGCTTCTCCACAACTCCGCAGTGGGGTAGTAGTACGACATCGCGAGCTTGTCGGCCGCCGGATCCCGGTCGAGCCGCGGCTGGACGCGCTTCTCGCATCCGCTCTTCGCCAGTGCGTGCAGCTTCTCGGTGCTCGGCAGGATCAACCCGTGCAGGGTGAAGACGGCCAGCACCTCGCTGTCGTGCGGTCGGCTGCACGGGACCACCTTGACCTTTGAGGCCTCCGACACGTTGCCGTCGTTGATGCACTCGCCGACGCGCATCTTCTGCACCTTCACGTCGTGCGTCGTGGTCACGGTCGGCGTGGGCTTCGCGCCCAGGCCTCCGGGCGTCTTCGAGGAGCCGGAGCCCTTGTTGAGCGCGAGGCCGATCACCGAGAGCACAACCCAGACGCAGAACAGCACGATGCCGGCGATCGCCAGCCCGCGGCCGCGCTCGCCGCGCTCCTTGATCTGGCGCAGCGCGATCACGCCGAGGATCGCCCCGACGAGGGAGATGCACCCGATGAGACCGGTGATGAGGCTGGCGATGGCCAGACCGTTGATCTTGTCGCTGCCCGGCGGCCGGTGGGACGCCGGGCCGGGGCCAGGGCCGGGGCCCGGTGGGCCGTATGGGGAGTCCGGGCCGGATCCCTGCGGAGGGTACGGGCTGTACGCCGGTCCTCCGAAACCGGAATCCGGTGCGGGGTTGGAATTGGGGGGATAGGACATGAGGCGAGAGCCTTCCAGATCCACAGTCTCGCCGTGATCTTTTTTCCATACGGAACCGTACATTTTTTCAGCTTCACTCGAGAACACCAGCGGCGGGTGAGCGGATCGGTCGTGTGCTCGCCCAGGTGTGGCGCGGGTGGCTCGCCCGGCGTCGGGGGCGACCGTCAGATCGGGCAGGTCACGTGGAAGCCGGAGCGAAGGCCTTGAGGAAGGTGGCCACGGCGGCACGTGCCACGGCGCGCAACTCGCTGTCGGGGACCGTCTGGGTGTCGAGGCGGGAGCGCTTGTCCGCCGGGCCGGCGAGTAGCGCCGAGAACTGCTCGGCGGCCATGAGGGGATCCGTGATGTTCAGCCGACCGGCCAGCGCGAGACGCGCCAGCCGGTCGGCCAGGGCCTCGGTGACCCGGTCCGACACGCCCTGGACGGTGTCGAGCAGGTCCGGGAAATGGGTGATCTCTGCGGACAGGAGCCGCCGCAGCGCCCTGGAACGGTCGTCGCAGTAGCACTGGAGCAGGCGGAAGGCGACGTCCTCCAGCAACGCCCGCAGGTCTCCGCCCTGATCGGCGAGCCGCTCGACCACCGCGAGGTTCTGCTCCAGCGCGCTGCCGGCGAGGGCGGCGAACGTCTCGCGGAGCAGCGTCTCCTTGTCGCCGAAGTGGTTGTACACGGTGGCCTTGGCGACCCTCGCCTCGGCGGCGATCGCGTCCACCCCGGCCTGGGCGTAACCCTCACGGGCGAAGACCCCGAATGCGGCGTCCAGGATCGCCCGCCGCTTGTCGATGCGCCCCCGCCCGCGCGTGAGGCCCTTCCCTGTCAGGGTCACCGCGTCCGTCATGCCGTGCATCCTACCGGGCGGTCGCCCGAACCAGACTGATGAGTCTTCTTTTCAAGACCAGCTTGAATAAGACTTTCTGGTCTTCTAAGTTGGACGCGCTGGTCTACTTTCTGTGCTGTTTGGAGCGACATATGACGGAAACGCCAGGTCACCACCTGGATCCGGGGCTGCGACGGCTGATCGTGGTGATCCTGCTGGGCGGGATGATGGGCATCCTGGACGGCACGATGGTCGCCGTCGGCATCGACACGCTCACTGGGGCGTTCCACGCCTCGCTGAGTGCGGTCGGGTGGGTCTCCACCGGATACCTGCTCGCCCTGACCCTCACCATCCCCGTCACCACGTGGGCGGTCGATCGGTTCGGCGGACGGCGGCTGTGGCTGGCCGGCCTCCTGGTCTTCCTGGGTGGATCGCTGGCGTCCGGGCTGGCCTGGAACGTCGCAAGCCTGATCGTGTTCCGTGTCGTCCAGGGCGTCGGGGCGGGCCTCATCGATCCGCTCGTCCTGATGCTGCTGGCCCGCGCCGCCGGGCCGCACAGGGCGGCGCGGGTGATGGCGCTGATGGCCGGAGTCCTCTCACTCGGCCCCGTGCTCGGTCCGGTCGTGGGCGGGATCGTGCTGCAGGGACTGGGCTGGCGGTGGATGTTCCTCATCAACCTGCCGATCGGACTGGCCGCGTTCCTCGGTGCCCTCCGGTCGGTACCGCGTGACCCGCAGCGGGAGTCGGCGGCGTCCCGGCTCGACGTCATCGGCGTGGCGCTGATCGCGCCCGGGTTCGCGAGCCTGATGCTCGCCCTGTCGCAGGCGGGCGAGCGGGCGGCGTTCACGGTATGGCAGGTTCTCACCCCGCTGACGGCCGGTGCCGTCCTCCTGATCGGTTACGCGGTCCACGCGTTGTCCGCCCGGAGCACGCCTCCTCTGATCGACCTGAGGCTGTTCATCCGCGGTGGCTTCGCGGCGAGCGTGACCGTCATGGGGCTCACCGGCCTCACGATGTTCTCCGCCCTGTTCGCGCTGCCGCTGTACTACCAGCGGGCGCACGGGCACGGCGCGCTGACGGCCGGGCTGCTGGTGGCGCCGCTCGGGGTGAGCGCCGCCGTCGCCGCGCCACTCGCGGGCCGGCTCGCCGACCGGTTCGGCGCACGTGTCGTCGTACGCGTGGGTGCGGCCCTTGCCGTGATCGGCACTCTCGCCTTCGCCGAGATCGGGGCGCGAACGCAGGAGCTCTGGCCGGCGCTCGCCGCCCTCGCGGTCGGCGCCGGACTCGGGTTCGTCGGGGCGGCCACGATGGGATCGCTGTACCGCACTCTGCCCCCGCCGCTGGTTCCCCAGGGCAGCTCGGTTCTCTACATGCTGAACCAGCTCGGCGCCTCGATCGGCATCGCGGTCGTCGCGCTCATCCTCCAGACGGCCGGGAAGGCCGACGCGATCCGTGGTCTCCACTACGTTTACTGGTCGATGACCGCCGCGATCCTGATCATCCTCGCCGGCACCGTCCTGCTTCCCGCACGACCCGGAACACCGGCCACCGCCCCTGCCTCCGAAGCGGAGGCGGCCGAACTCACGCTTCCCAGCGCCTGATCTGGAACCACACCCGACCGGGGATCGCGACGGCGAACCCGGCCCACCTGCGAGGAGATTCATCGTGCGGACCATCGTCATCTCGGGCGGCACGGACGGAATGGGTTATGCGCTCGCCCGCACGTACCTGAGCCGCGGAGACACCGTCGTCATCCTCGGACGCGACCCGGGGAAAGGAGAGGCGTTCCGCGCCGCCGTGGGCGGCGCCGGAGAACGGGCCGTCTTCCTCCAGGCCGACCTGAGCCTGGTCGCCGAGAACAGAAGCGGCGACGTCACTCCAGCACGCCGGCCGCCCGAAGCGCCTCCTGCTCGGTCTCGGCCAGGCCGAGCAGGCCGGTGAGCAACTCGGCGGTCTGCTCGCCCAGGCGCGGTGCCGGCGTGTGCACGCTTCCCGGCGTGCGGGTGAGCCGCGCGGGCAGCCCCTCATGCAGGAAGGTGCCCGCCGCCGGGTGGGCGAGCGGCACGTAGAACTCCCACGCGCGCAACGCGGCGTCGTGCTCGACGAGCGTACGGCCGTCGCGCACCGGGTAGGCGGGGACGCCGTTGCCCTGCAGGATCTCCGCGACCGCCTCGGCGGGCCGGGACCGCGTCCAGGCGGCGACGTGCTCCTCCAGCGCGGACTCGTCCGCCTTGCGTCCGGCCAGAGTCGCCCAGCCCGGTTCGTCGGGCAGGCCGGCGACGGCCGCCAGGCGGGCGAACTCCTCGTCGGTCCGGACCGCGATCGCCACCCAGGTGCCGTCGCCGAGGCAGGGGAACACCCCGTGCGGGGCCATCCGCGGATGCCGGTCGCCGAGCGGCTCGACGGTCTCGCCGTGGTCCGCGCGCAGGATCGCGTCGCCCAGGTGTGCGGCGGCGGTCTCCAGCTGGGCCATGTCGACGTGCTGCCCCGCGCCGGTGCGGTCGCGTACGCCCAGGGCCGCCAGTACGGCCAGCGCGGCATGGTGGCCCGCGATGATGTCGGCCAGGCCGTACACCACCCCGACCGGCCGCTCGCCCGGCTCTCCCGTGAGCGCCGTCCAGCCCGACAGCGCCGAGACCGCGTCGGCATAGGAGACGTAGTCGCGCCACGGGCCGGTGTGACCCATGCCCGACATGCTCACGACGACGATGTCCTCGCGGACCTCCCGCAGCCGGTCGTACCCGAGCCCGAGCCGGTCGAGCACCCCCGCCGCGAAGTTCTCCACCACGACGTCGCAGTGCGCGGCGAGCCGGAGTGCGAGGTCGCGGCCCTCCTGCGTGCGCAGGTTGACGGTGACGCTCTTCTTGTTCCGGTTGACGTTGTTGAAGTAGCCGCTCGTGTCGGGGTCGGTCTCGTCGGACCGGGAGAGGTGGAACCCGGGGGAGAAGCGGGTCGGGTCGGGGCGGTGCCGCGACTCGATCTTGATGACCTCCGCGCCATGGTCGGCGAGGGTCTTGGTGGCGTACGGCCCGGCGAGCACCCAGGTGAGGTCGAGGACCCGGATCCCCTCCAGCGCCCCGCGCCGCGGCTCGACCGGCGCGGCATCACGCGCCCGCCGTTCGGCGGTCACCGGGACGGCGTGCTCGCCCGGCGCCGCGGTCCGCGCCCGCAGTTCGACGGATGCCGAGGCGGCGGATTCGACCGGCGTGGCGGCCTGTGCCGGCTCGGCGGTCACCGAGGCGGCGGGATCGACGGGCGCGGCGGTCGGCGTCGGTTTGACGGTCACGGAGGCGACGGGCGTGGCGTCCCCCGCCCGGCGTTCAGCGGTCGCCGGTGCCGCGGGATCGACCGGCATGGCGGTCCGCGCGGGTTCGGCGGACGTCGGGACGGTGTGCTCGCCCGGCTCGGGGACGCGTAGCCGGGCCGGCGGGGCCGCTCCGTGGACGCGGGCCGCGAAGCCCGCGTCGCGCGCCGGGCCCCAGGGGGTCGTGACGTCGATGAAGAAGCCGCGCTCGACCAGTTGGGCGTTGGCCGTGAGCTCCTCCGGGCGCAGTACCGCCGCCCAGGGGAGCCGCCGCGCCTGGCCCTCGTGGAACAGTTGGTCGCGCTTCAGCTCGCCGACGATGCCGGCGAGCCGGTCGAAGATCTCCTCCCGGTGCCGGACCCGGTACACCGGGTCCTGCCACCGTTCGTCGGTCAGGTCGCCGGCCGTGCCGTTCTCGGTGAGCCAGGCGAGCGTGGCGTCCCACATCCGGGGGCTGCCGCCCAGGCCACCGGCGATGAGGCCGTCCGCCGTCGCGAACAGCGTGTGCGGGGCCATCGGGTGCGTGCTGCCCGTCCGCTCCGGAACCCGGCCCGTGTGGATAAAGGTGATCGCGCCGAACTCCAGGCTGGCGGCGACCGAGGCCTGCCCGGAGACGATCACACGCTGGCCGCCGCCGGCGCGCGTGGCGACCAGGGTCGCGATCGCGGCGTTCAGCCCGGCGAGCTGGTCCGCCTGGTCGCCGTACGGGCGCAGCGGCGGGCGGTCCGGCCGGCCGATCAGCGCGAGCATGCCGCCCGCGGCGGCGACGGTGAGGTCGGTCGCCGCCCATTCGGCGGCCGGGCCGTCGTCCCCGTACGGCGTGAGCACGACGTGGACGACGCCGCGCCCGGCGGCCGTCACCAGGTCGGCGGCGACTCGCGCGAGGGGACCGCCGCACGTGCCGTCGAGGATCACGTCGCACCGGGGCGCGAGCGCGAGGGCGTCCTCCGGCCGGACGGAGGACTTCCCGGCCGCCCGGTGTGCGAAGCCGACGGGGTCCGTACGGCGGGCCGGGACGCCATCGGACGGCTCGACGATCGTGACGTCCGCGCCGAGGCCGACGAGCATGCGCCCGGCGTCCGGCGCGGCGTAGTCGCCTATCTCCAGGACGCGGATCACGCGAGCACCTTTCCGAGCGATTCCATCAGCTCATGGGGGAGGGTGTAGGAGCCGACGTGCTGGAGCAGGACGCCGGTGACCCCGAGCCGTTCCAGGCCGGCCAGCCGGTCGGCGATCTGCTCCGCGGTCCCGTACAGGCAGAACTCCTCGGCGAACCGCACGGCGTCGGCGTCGCTCACCCACGCGGAGCAGACGTCGACGGCGTGCTCCCAGTCTTCCGCGTGCAACAGGTCGGGACGGACATCGGGGACCCGCCGTGGGACGTCCACCTCGATGCCCGCCGCGGCGAGGGCGGCGCCGCCGCCCTTCTGCGCCATCGCCGCGCACACCGGCTTCAATGCGGGCGCGTCCCGTTCGAGGTCGTCAGTGACGTGGCAGAAGGCGGAGACCGTCACCTCCGGTGGCGCGCCGTGGCGGCCGACGATGGTCAGGGCGTCCTCGGCGCGCGCCACCGAGGCCCCCGCGAGCAGGATCACCCCGTCGCCCAGCTCACCGCCGAGCGCGAGGTTGCGCGGGCCGCTGGCCGCGACGTGGACGGGGATCCCCGGGATCGCGTCGCGGAGCCCGGACACGCCCGCGCGCAGCTCCGCGGTGGTGGACGAGCGGAGGCCGACGGGCTCGACGGAGCTGTTGCCGACGCCGATCCCCAGCACGAAGCGGCCCGGCGCGAGCTCGGCGACGGTCCGCGCGGCGGCGGCGACGACGCTCGGATGCCGGGTCACCAGGTTGGTGACCGCCGTCCCGAGGCGGACCCGCTCGGTGCGAAGGGCCGCGCAGGCCAGCGTGGCGTACGCGTCCCGCCACAGGGTCTGGGAGTCGGGCATCCAGACGTCGTCGAAGCCGAGTTCCTCGGCCCGCCGCGCGGCCTCGGCCACCTCGTCGACCGGGCGGCAGGGAGGCAGGCGGATTCCGATGCGCATGTCAGCCCGCCTTGATCATCGCGGTGTCCGCGCCGACCGGGCCGATCTTCGCCGAGCCCCCCGGCGAGCCGACGGGCTCCTCCCGTCCGGGCAGCGGCTCCTCGAAGAACCGCCGGTTGTCCAGCCGGTGGTCCGGATCGGCGGCCCGGTCGGCGGAGATCGCCTCCTCCGGGCAGACCTCCGCGCAGGCGCCGCAGTCGATGCACTCGACCGGGTGGATGTAGAGCTTGCGGACTCCCTCGTAGATGCAGTCGACCGGGCATTCCTCCATGCACGACCGGTCCATGACGTCGACGCACGCCGCGCCGATGACGTAGGCCATCTCATTTCCTCTCTGCGGGGCCGTCCGTGGAGTGCCCTGGGAACAGTTCGGCCTCCGGGTCGATGACGGTGGCGGCGTTGTTGACCGCCGTGGCGACCTCGCCGAAGCCGACCGCGATCAGCCGGACCTTGCCGGGGTAGTCGGTGATGTCGCCTGCGGCGTACACGCGGGGCAGGTTCGTGGCCATGTCGGTGCCGACCGCGATCCGCCGCGACCGGAGTTCGAGGCCCCAGCCGAGCAGCGGCCCGAGATCGGCGGTGAAGCCCAGTGCGGCGATGAGGGTCTGCGCCTTCAGCTCCCGCGTCGTTCCGTCGGGCAGGTTGGTGACCTGCACGGTCTCCAGACCGTCCGGGCCGGCCGCGGCCGTCACCGCGTTGTTGACGAGGATCTCGACGCCCGCCTCGCGGACGCGTTCGACGGTGGCGGCGTGCGCCCGGAACCGGTCGCGGCGGTGGACGATTGTGACCGAGCGGGCCAGGGGCGCCAGGCTGTCGGCCCAGTCGAAGGCGCTGTCCCCGCCGCCCACGATCACGACGTCCTGGTCGGTGTGGTCGGCGAGCCGCCGCACGAAGTAGACGAGCCCCCGCCCGTCGAACTCACGCGCGGCGGGCAGCGGCCGCGGGGTGAACGTCCCGATCCCGCCGGTGACGACGACCGCCCCGGCGCGTACGGTCGCGCCCTGGGCGCTGCGGACGACGGGCCGGCCGTCGTCGTAGCTCAGCTCCACGGCCTGGTGACCGAGCAGGTACTCCGGACCGTACGGCGCCGCCTGGGCCAGCAGGTTGTCGACCAGGTCACGGCCGCGTACCGAGGGCAGGCCCGCGATGTCGTAGATGGGCTTCTCCGGGTACATGGCGGTAATCTGGCCGCCCGGCTGGGGAAGCACGTCCATGACCGCCACCCGCAGCCCGCGGAAACCCGCGTAGTACGCGCCGTACAGACCGGCCGGGCCGGCGCCGACGATCAGGATGTCGACCTCGGTCGGCGGGCTCTCGTCCGTTGGCACCGAGATCTCGGCAAGCGTGCTCATGACGGTGACCGTAAGGACGGCGGCGCGCCTCACCAACGGATCCGGTCCGGTGAGCAGGACGGCCGGCTCACGCGCGGTCCCGCCGCTCACGACGACGTCTGCTCGGCCGACCACAGGTCGATCGGCACCGTACGGACGCATCGGCCGTCGCGGTCCAGCAGCCGCCCCATGTGCTTGGACGTGCGCAGGACGACGCAGCGGTCGTGGACGTCCAGCCGGGAGATCCGCCCGGACAGATGGGCTTCGAACGTGTACACGTCGGCGAGCCCCGCAACCACGCGTCGATGATCAGGTTGTGCGGACCGGCGTAGATGCCGCAGGAGCGGACCTCCGGCATCCGGGCCAGCGCCTCGGTGGCCTCGTGCGCGCGCAATTCCGCTCTTTCAGTGTGGAGAGGATCAGAGCCCTAAAGGTCAGGGTGGGCAAAGAGGAATTGCCGGGATGATTGGCCGTCTGCCTGCGTCTTCCTGCTGATCGCTGTTAGCTTGCGCGACATGCCGACCATCCGTGTGAAGCGGGCGTTCAAGTACCGCTTCTACCCGACGCCCGAGCAGGCCGCCGAGCTTGCTCGGACGTTCGGATGTGTGCGGAAGGTCTACAACATGGCGCTGGCCGCCCGCACCGAGGCATGGAAAGGGCGCGGCGAGCGGATGAACTACAACGCCACCTCTGCGCTGTTGACGGCTTGGAAGAAAACCGAGGAACTGGCCTACCTCAACGAGGTCTCCTCCGTGCCGCTGCAGCAGGCACTGCGCCATCTGCAGACGGCGTTTAGTAACTTTTTCGCCAAACGGGCGAGGTATCCGCGCTTCAAAGCGAAAAGGAAGTCGCGCGCGTCCGCCGAGTACACCCGCAGCGCGTTCCGGTTCCGAGAGGGGGAGTTGACCCTGGCCAAGATGGCCGAGCCGCTGGCCATTGTCTGGTCAAGGCGCTTGCCGGAGGGAGCGGAGCCCTCGACGGTGACCGTTTCTCAAGACGCCGCCGGTCGTTGGTTCGTGTCGTTGCTGGTGGAAGACCCGAGCGTTACGCCGCTGCCGACAGTGGATGCGACGGTGGGAGTGGACGCCGGTCTGGATCATCTTCTCGCCCTGTCAACGGGTGAGAAGATCAACAATCCCCGGCACGAGCGGCGTGACCGCAAGCGCCTAGCCCGGGCGCAGCGAGAACTGTCCCGTAAGGCGAAGGACTCGGCGAATCGGACCAAGGCGCGGCGGAAAGTGGCCCGCATCCACGCTCGGGTCGCCGACCGCAGGCGTGACTTGTTGCACAAGCTGACGACTCGGCTCGTTCGTGAAAACCAAACGATCGTGATCGAGGACCTGTGCGTGCGGAACCTGGTGAAGAATCGTCGGCTGTCCCGGGCGATCTCCGATGCCGCATGGCGGGAGTTCCGGAGCATGCTGGAGTACAAGGCCGCCTGGCACGGTCGGCAGGTGGTTGTAGTGGACCGCTGGTTCCCCTCTTCCAAGCTGTGCTCGGCCTGTGGCACGCTGCAACCGGCGATGCCGCTGCACGTCCGGCAGTGGACATGCGCCTGCGGTATTACCCATGACCGCGATGTGAACGCGGCGAAGAACCTTCTGGCCGCCGGGCTGGCGGTGTCGGCCTGTGGAGCCGGTGTAAGACCTCGGGCGGGATCTCTCCCGGACGGGGCCGTCGGCGCTGAAGCAGGAAGCCCTACGGCGCGAGCCGTAGGAATCCCCCTCGTTAACGAGGGTGCGTGGAAGTCAACATGTGCGCCTGGCAGGTCTCCCGTGTCGGGGGTCGACTGCTCGCCCTCTTCTATGGGCTAGACCTTCCCCTCGGCCCGGGCAGCGGCATCCACCTGCACTGACAACGGCGGTCCGCTGAGCAGGACGATCGGCTGTCCAGGCCGGAACGCGGCTGGAATCCTCGCCGCGTGACAGGAGGGAAACGAACATGACCGTACCTGGTGACGTGCTCGCCGAGGCGGCGCGGGCACTGGCCGCCGCGGAGCGGGACCGTGCGGCGATCACGCCGCCGACCGAGACCTGGCCCGGCCTGGACACGGCCGACGCGTACGAGATCCAGCTGATCAACACGCGGCGGCGGACCGCCGCAGGGGAGACGGTGCGCGGCCACAAGGTCGGGCTCACCTCCGCGGCCATGCAGCAGATGCTCGGCGTCGACCAGCCGGACTACGGCGTGCTGTTCGCATCGATGTTCACCGAGGACGGCGGCAAGGTGACGGCGGCGGACCTCCTCGCCCCGAAGGCCGAGATCGAGATCGCGTTCGTCCTCCGGGACGAACTGCGGGGTCCGGGCGTCACGGTCGACGACGTCCTCGCGGCCACCGACCACCTGCGCGCCGCGATCGAGATCGTCGACAGCCGGGTCGCCGACTGGCGGATCACGCTCGCCGACACCGTCGCCGACAACGCCAGCAGCGCCGGCGTCGTGCTCTCCGGGCACCGGGTACCGGTCGGCGACGTGGACCTGGAACGCGTCGAGGGACGGCTCCTCAAGGCCGGTGAGCTCGTCGACCGCGGACCGGGGTCGGCGGTGCTCGGCAACCCGGCCGCCGCGGTCGCCTGGCTCGCCAACACCCTCGGCGAACGGGGCGTGGCGCTGGAGCCCGGGCACGTGGTGCTCCCCGGTGCCTGCACACGTGCGGTGGACGTGGTGGCGGGCGACGTCGTGACGGCCGACTTCGACGTGCTCGGCCCGGTCACGGTCACGTTCGGCTGAAGCGGTTCGGGGCGTCGACGAGCCGAGAGCGGCTCAGCGGGCCATCGTGGAACGATTGCCCACACCTTGTGGCGTCCCGATGGTCACAGCGCGATGACCGGGCGTGAAGTCGTCGAATGACTGCTCCCAGCTCGCGTCCGGCCAGTGGTAGGTCACCCGGCCCTCGGCCGGACGGTAGTGCGCCGTGTAGACCGTCCCCTGCCCCACCTCATAGGCGGTCTGGTACAACGGCGGCCGGAGCATCGCCGCGACGTCCGGGCCGGCGGCGCGAACGGCGGCGAGCCGCTCCTGGGTTCGGGTGGACGCCTCCTGGTCCTCCGGGATCGGCAGGTGCTGGTGGTTCGCGGCGCAGGCGTCCGTCGCCTCGATCAGCGGGGTGTCGGGTCCCACGTACACGGTCGCCGCCCGGTCACGGTCGGCGAGGGTGACGTTCTGCGGGATGGCGATGGGGAGTTCGCGCAGTCGGCTGATCGCCTGGCCGACGGTCTCGCAGGTCTCCAGCAGGTAGCGCAGCACGATGAGGATGGTGAAACCCGGCCGGTGGACCAAGCGTCCGCCGAAGGTGAGCGAGACCGCGAGTCCGGCGTCGTTCATTCCGTCCAGCAGACCCCACCCTGCCTCCTGCATTCCGATCACCGGCCGCAGGAACCGGGACGAGACGATTGTGCCTTCGCATTCATCGGGCGGGAAATCGTAGTTGCGCAGCAGAACGCCCTTGCCGCCGAGCTGAGTGCAGCCGGAGAAGAACGGCCGGATGGCGGCGTGAGTGAGGTACGTCTCGCCGCCGGGTCGGTCGAGTTGCCCGGCGAGCAGGTCGAGGATCGGCACCAGTTCCGGCATGTGCTTCTCGAACAGCGCGCGTGCCCTGGCAGCGCCTTCCTCGGTCCGGCCGTCGTCGGTCAACCAGCCCTCTGCGGTCGGCCACAGCGCCTGGGTGTGTTCGGCCCATCGTCCGTCGCCGCCGTCACCGATCTCAAGCGCCCGGAAGGTCTTCTGCTGTCCGCCCATGAGACCGTCACTTCCCGTCGTTATAGGTGAGAGACAGCAAGCTAGCAAATTTGTGGATAATTCCACTAGGTTGACAAATGATGGCAATTTCTGATTGTCCGGTGGAGGCGCCAACACGTCCTGCCGACCGTCCTGGACTAGAGCTCGCCGGTGCATTTCTCGGCGTATCTCGGATAGTCGGCCCACAGGCATATCCGCATGACGAGGTCTCTACCGTCGACCACCTTCTTCACGGCCGGCGTACGCGCGTAGTCGCGGGTCGGATTGTGGCCGGTGATGATCGCAGGGCACGAGTGCCAGGTCGCCGTAGGCCACGGTCACGACCCCGGGTGACGCCGTCGTTCCGCTCAGCAGGACGATCGGCTTACACCTGCGCGGACGCGGCTGGAATTCTCGCCCGGTGACAGGAAGGAAGCAACCATGACCGTTCCTGGTGAGGCGCCGGCCACGGCGGCGAGGACACCGGCCGCAGCCGAGTGGGACCGTACCGCGATCCCGCCACTGGTGACCTTCGGCTGACGGGGAGACGCAGATGACGAAGATCTCGGCCGCGATCGTCGGATCCGGCAACATCGGCACCGACCTGCTCTACAAGCTGCTCCGCTCGGACCTGGTCGAGCCACGCTGGATGATCGGGGTGGATCCCGCCAGCGCGGGGCTGGCGAGAGCCGCCACCGAGGGCCTCACCACGTCCGCCGAGGGGGTCGACTGGCTGCTCGCGCAGTCGGAGCTGCCCGGCCTCGTGTTCGAGGCGACCTCGGCGTACGTCCACGTCCGGAACGCGCCGAGGTACGCCTCCGCCGGCATCCGCGCGATCGACCTGACGCCGGCGGCGCGCGGCCCGTACGTCGTGCCGCCTGCCAACCTGCGCGAGCACCTGGACGCGCCCAACGTCAACATGGTCACCTGCGGCGGGCAGGCCACGATCCCGATGGTGTACGCGGTGTCCCGGGTCGCCGAGGTCGCGTACGCCGAGATCGTCGCGTCGATCGCCTCCCTGTCGGCAGGCCCGGGCACCCGGCAGAACATCGACGAGTTCACCCGTACCACGTCGCGGGCGATCGAAGTGCTCGGCGGCGCGAAGCGCGGCAAGGCGATCATCATTCTGAACCCGGCGGATCCGCCCGTGCTGATGCGCGACACGGTCTACTGCTCGATCCCCGACGACGCCGACGAGGCGGCGATCACGGCGTCGGTGAAGGAGATCGCGGCCGAGGTGGCGGGCTACGTGCCGGGCTACCGGCTGCTGTCCGACCCGCAGTTCGACACGGATCATAACGGGAGGTCGGTCGGGGCAGGTTGGTCGGGCGAAGCACGCAGACGGGTGGCGATCTTCCTGGAGGTGGAGGGCGCCGGTGACTTCCTGCCGCCGTACGCGGGGAACCTCGACATCATGACGGCCGCCGCCGCGCGCGTCGGCGATGTCCTCGCGGAGCACCTGCTGACGAAGGGACGTGCGTGATGGCGTACGGCGACGGCCTCGACATCCGGGTCACCGACTCGACCCTGCGGGACGGCAGCCACGCCGTCCGGCATCAGTTCACCGAGGAACAGGTCCGCGGCGTCGTGCGCGAACTCGACGCGGCCGGCGTGCCGGTCATCGAGGTGACCCACGGCGACGGGCTCGGCGGCTCGTCCTACGTGTACGGCATGTCCGGCACCGACGAGCGGGTCCTCATCAAGGCGGCGGTCGCCGAGGCGCGGCAGGCGAAGATCGCCGCGCTGATGTTGCCCGGTGTGGGCACCAAGGACGACATCCGGGCCGTGCACGACCTGGGCGTCTCGGTGATCCGCATCGCCACTCACTGCAGCGAGGCGGACATCTCCGAGCAGCACTTCGGGCTCGCCCGCGAGATGGGCCTGGAGACGGTCGGCTTCCTCATGCTCGCGCACCGCCTCAGCCCGGAGGACCTGGCGAAACAGGCGCGCACCATGGTCGACGCGGGATGCCAGTGCGTGTACGTCACCGACTCGGCGGGCGCGCTCGTCCTCGACGAGGTGACCGAGCGGGTCGAGGCGATGCTCGCCGAGATCGGCGGGGAGGCGCAGATCGGCTTCCATGGGCACCAGAACCTCTCCCTGGCCGTTGCGAACACGATGTTCGCGTTCCGCGCCGGCGCCGTGCAGGTCGACGGCTGCACACGTGGCGTCGGCGCCGGTGCCGGGAACACTCCGACCGAGGCGCTCGTCGCGGTCTGCGATCGGCTCGGCCTGCGCACCGGCATCGACACGTTCGGCATGATGCGAGTCGCGGAGGAGGTGGTCCGGCCCATCATGGACCGCGAGTGCGTCGTCGACCAACTCTCCCTGGCGATGGGATACGGCGGCGTCTACTCCTCCTTCATGGGGCACGCGGCCCGCGCCGCCGAGCGCTACGGCGTCGACCCGGCCCAGATCCTGCTGCGCTGCGGCGAACGCCGGCTGGTCGGCGGTCAGGAGGACCAGATCACCCAGATCGCCCTCGAACTCGCCGAGGAGACGGCATGAAGCCCGTGATGCGGCGCGCCCGCGCCGCCGTCGTCGCCGGTGCCGCACTGGTCCTGGCCGCGTCCTGCACGTCGGGGTCGACGGACGCCGGAGCGGCCAACGCCGGGGCCAAGGGCCCGGTCATCCGCATCGCCGTCGGCGTCGACCCGTCGTACGCGCCGCTCTACCTTGCCGTGGAACGCGGCATGTTCGCCAAGGCCGGGGTGAACGTCCAGCTGATGCAGGTCGAGGGCGGACCGGCCGCCGCCGAGGCCGTGGTCGCCGGCACCGCCCAGATCTCCGCGAACGCCGACTCCACCGCGCTGTCCCTGATGGCCAACAACGCGAACCTGCGCTCGATGGGCGTCTTCCAGTCCTCCGACCGCTACCTCAAGGTCGTCCTGCGCAAGGGCGTCGACTCGCCGAAGCAGATCAAGACCATGGGCTCCATCCAGGGCCTCGGCCTGTACGCCACCCACGCGTACCTGCGGCACAACGGCATCGACCCCAACAGCATCAAGATCGTCAAGGGGTCTCCGCCGGACATGCCCGGCCTGCTGGGACGCGGCTCGATCGACGGCTACATCCTGTTCGAGCCGTGGGCGGCCAACGGCGTCAAGGAGGGCGGCCACCTCGCGGGCCGGATCGGCGACTTCGGCGTCGGGTACGTCCAGTGGCTCCTGGCCGACCAGAAGTGGCTGAGCGGCCACGGCGACACGGCCGGCAAGATCTTCAAGGTCGTCGCGCAGGCCGACCAGATCGTGACGAAGGACCCGAAGGCCGCCGCCGAGGCGACGCAGAAACAGGTCAAGCTGCCCGCCGACACGACGGTCAAGGTTCTCCCCGAGATCAACTTCGCGGGGCGCGGCTTCACCGACGCCGACTACACCTCCGCCGGTAAGGAACTGGACTTCCTCCTCGGACAGAAGCTGATCAAAACACGGCCCGACCTCAAGACGGTGATGCTCCGCGGCTGGTACGAGAAGTACGTCTCATGACCGGCGATCCCCTGGAAGAGGTCAGCGCCCGCGCCGCCCGGCTGCGCGGCCGGACCGAGCGCGTCCGCCTCGGCGAGGTCACGGTCCGGGACCTGTGCCGGTACGCCATCGCGGTCGGCGACGACGAGTACGCCGTCGCCGCCCGCGCGGCGGAGGCGGCGGGCCGTCCGGTCATCGCGCCGCCCATGTTCCTGACCGGCATCCTCAGCTGGGAGGACGGCCCGCCCGAGGACCAACTGCGACCGGACGGGCTGGGCGCGCAGGAGTCACCGTGCACCGAAGGCCTGCCGGTCCGGCAGGTCCACGGCGGGCAGGCCGTACGGCTGCTCGCCCCGGTGCGGGCCGGCATGACGATCCATGCCGAGCGCTCCCTGACCGGCGCGGACCGCAAGCACGGCAAGGCCGGGGACTTCGTGGTCCTCGGGCTGCGCACCGAGTACTTCGACGACTCCGGGACCCCACTGGTGGTGTCGGACGAGTCGGTGATCGTGCTGGGAGACGGCGATGGAGCTTGAACCGGGCACGGTGTGCCCGCCGCTGGAGTTCACGCCGACGCGCGTACGGCTGTTCCGCTTCAGCGCGGTGAGCTGGAACTCCCACCGGATCCACTACGACCAGGAGCACGCCCGTACGGAGGGGTTCCCCGACGTCGTGGTGCAGTCGACGCTGCACGGAGAGATGTTCGCCCGCACGGTGCTGCGCTGGGCGGGTTCCGGCGCGGTGCTGCGCCGCGTCGAGTGGCGCAACCGCGCGACCGCGTACGCGGACGTGCCCCTGACCTGCTCGGCGACGGTGAGCACGGTACGGGAGGAGGGCGACGGCCATCTCGTCGAACTGGCGCTCACCGAGACCGCCGCCGACGGCACCGTCTGCGCCACCGGCATCGTCGAGGTGCACATCCCTGACCGCGCGCCCGGCACAGAATCGGAGTAGGAAATGACGGAGGACAGGACCCGACCTGCTGTGTTCACCGGTGCCCGGCTCATCGACGGCACCGGTGCGGCTCCGGTCGAGTCGGTGGCCGTGGTGGTGGAGGACGGCAGATTCACCTACGTCGGGCCGGAGGCTTCGAGACCGGAGATCGACGGCGCGACGGTCATCGATCTCGGTGGCCGCACGCTGCTGCCGGGATTCTTCGACTGCCATCTGCATTTCCTCATGAACAGCAACACCGACTTCACGGGGAGGCTGCTGACCAACCGTCCGACGGTCACCGTCTTCGAGCGCGCCCAGCAGATGCGAAAGACGCTGCACGGCGGCGTCACGACGGCGCGGGACCTCGGCGGCATCGACGCCGGCTACCGGGACGCGGTGGCGCTCGGCCTGATCGACGGGCCCCGGCTGCACGTCGCACTCCGGCTGATGAGCCACACCGGGGGACACGCGGACTTCGGCCTGCCCACGGGCTTCGACCCGTCTTCTCTTCTCGGCCCGTTCAGCGAACTGGTCGACGATCCGGCGCAGGCCCGCCTGGCCACGCGGCGGCTCCTCCGCGACGGCGCCGACGTCATCAAGGTCTGCGCGACCGGTGGCGTGAACAGCCCGAGCGATCAGCCCGAGGACGAGGGCCTGTCCGTGGAGGAGATCGCGGCGGTCGTGGACGAGACCCGCCGGCATCGCGGCCGGCCGGTCGCCGCACACGCACAGGGTGCCCAGGGCATCAAGAACGCCTTGCGGGGCGGTGTGTCTAGCATCGAACACGGATACCTCATCGACGATGAGGGCATCGACCTCATGCTGGAGAAGGGCGCGTTCCTGGTCCCGACCCTGTCGACGTTCCACGTCGCGCGTGAGCACTTCACGCCCGCGGCGTACGAGAAGAAGATGCGCATGGCCGAGTCCGCGACGGAACGGCTGAGTGAGGCGGTCCGGCGCGGCGTGCGGATCGCGCTGGGTACTGATTCGGGTGTCCTCGCGCACGGCCAGAACCTCCGGGAGCTCGGCCACATGACGAAACTGGGCCTGTCGCCGTTGGAGGCCATCCGTGCCGGCACGCTGAACGCCGCCCGGCTCCTGGGCCTGGACGAGACGCTCGGCACCGTCGAACCGGGAAAGATCGCCGACCTCGTGGTGTGCGACGGCGACCCGGTCGCCGACATCGACCTGCTCGGCGACCCGGCGAACGTCGTCCTGGTGATGCAGGAGGGCCGCCTGGTCAAGCGAACCCTGACCGAGGCCGTGCGATAGTGAACGTTTCAGATCGGCCGCCGGCCATCAATACTGGATCATGTCCGAGTCGGCCGTGGCCAACGGCGGGTACAGCCGCAACGCCTCCCCGGTCGCTTCCGCCGCCTCCTCACGTCGCCCCACGCTGCGGAGCGCGGTACCGAGATTCCACAGGGCGGCCGCGAGGTGGCGCTGCGCGGCTCCCGGATTGGCGTGGGCCACCACCCGGTACAGCCGAACGGCCTCCTCGGCGGCCGTCAGGCATTCCTCGTGTCGTCCCAGAGCGGCCAGGAGGCTGGCGAGATTTCCCAGTGATCCGGCGAGACCGGATGTGAAGACGGCAGGGTTCGACTCCGCGAGCTCGCGGCGGACCTGAACCGCCTCCTGAACGATCCGCAACGCTTCGTCGTGCCGTCCGAGGTTGTTGAGGTGCACCCCGAGGTTGTCCAACGCGGTGCCGAACTCGCCCTGATGAATGGCGCGGTTGTCGGCGGCGAGCCGCCGGTACAGGGACACCGATTCGTCGGTGGCCTCCAGCGCCTTCTCGTGCTCTCCCAAAGCCGCCAGCCGGTTCGCCAGATTGTCCAGCGAACTGGCCAATGCGGCCCGGTAGGCGTCCGGATCGGCCTTGGCGAGTCGTCGCCGGATCTGCACCGACTCCTGGGCGACCCTCAGCGCCTCCACGTGGCGGCTCAGCGCTGAGAGCCGATTGCCCAGGTTGTTCAGCGATGCCGCGAGGTAGGCGCGGCTCGTCCGCGATCCGTCCGCGGCCAGCCGCCGGTCGATCCGCACCGCCTCCCGGGAAGGAGCCAACGCCTCGGCGTGCCGTCCCAGCCGGGACAGCGCAATGCCGAGATTGCCCAACGCCCCCGACAGCTCGACCAGTGCCCTGGGGGTGTACTCGGCCAGCCGCCGGTAGGCGTCGACGGCCTTGCGATCCGCCTCGACGGCGTCGTGATAAAGGCCGGCGTTGGTCAGCCGCGTGCCCAGCTTGGCGAAGGTGCGTGCCTGCTCGGCGGGGTGCCTGGCACGCGTGAGGTGGTGCTCGGCCAGGCGCGTGGTCAAGGCGGCGATGGCGGGATCCAGATCGACATCGCGTTCGTGCGACAGCCGGGCCTCGACGGTCTCGAGAAGCGACAGATCCACGTCGGGCATGGTGGCGAGGGAGGCCAGCGCGGCACCGCCCGCTTGCAGCACCAGCTCGGGATGGGCGCGAAGCAGGGGATACAACTGGCCGTCCGCCACATGCGGCCAGCGGCGCGCGGTCTCGATGAGCACCGTCAGCGCGGGCCGCGTCCACGTCGGGGTGCCGTCGGGCGTGAGGAGGCGGTCCGCGGCGCCCTCGGTCCAGGGGTCGCTGGGGTGGTCGTAGGGATGGCCCGGTGTCGTCAACGCGATGAAGTCCTCACCCAGGCGATCCGGATACAGCGGTTGCAGCACCGCGACGCCGGCTCCGCGCCCTGCCGGGGGCGGATAGCACAGGGCGTGGTCCTTGACGATCTGGCCGGGGTGCTGGGAGGACTCCACCCCGATCCGCTGGAGGGCCGCCACGGCATCGTGGTGCGGGAGGCCGCCGGTGAGGGTGGCCGTGTAGACGGTCTGGCCCATCACGTCGGCATTGGTGGTCAGTGGGCCGTCGACCCGGTCGTGCAAGGCCTGCCAATGGACGCGTTCGCGGTTCAGAAGGAACGTCGAGACCGCCACCGGGCCCTCCGGGACCGGAACGCGTTGGTCGTGGGCCAGTACGGCGGCCAGCGCGGCCATGTGCGCCGCCAGCACCTGACCGTACTCATCATGTGCCGCTGTCCCCTCCGGCACCTCGATGAGGTGACCGTCCGGGATGTTCAGCAATGCGGCGAAGCGGTCTCGTGCGATCTCGACCAGTCTCGTCCGCCCCGCCGGACTGGCTTCGACGGGCCCGAGTGCCTGGGAGTCGCTCTCCCATCCCAGATCCGCCTCGATCCGGTGGGCCAGGGTCTGCCACCAGGTTCCGGCCGGCCGGGCGAGCAGCAGCACCCGTACGGCGGCGTCGGCCGGACGGCCGAGATCGGCGAGCAGTCTCAGCAGATCGGTCGAGTCCCAGCGCTCGGCGTAGTCGGCGATCACCAACAGCCGGTTCGCCGTCCGAAGGCCCTCCGGCTCGAATGCGGCGGGTGCCGCCGGATCGCGGCGGTGATGCGCGGCGAGAACCTGCCAGCCGTCCCCTTTCCATGCCTCGGCGACGTGCCCGGCCAACCGTGACTTGCCCTGACCACCCACGCCGTGCACCAGCCGTACGGCCTGCGGCGCCGACCCGTCGCGCCACGCCCGCAGATCGGCCAGCTCGTCGCCGCGGCCGGTGAACGGCACCACGGCGGTCGACGCGCGCAGCAGGCGGCTGGGCTGCGCACGCGCCTGCTCGGCCGACGGAACGCCCGTCGGCTTCGGCCACCACGACAGGCGATACGGGGCCTCCGCCTCGTACACGACCATGTCGCGGCCCGCTTGGAAAATCGTCCCGAACGGCCCCACCGACGCGTGTTGCACCACGCTCTCGGAGGGTTCGGCTGCGCCCGTCACTGCTCGCCGACGCATGATTCACGACCGGAGCGGTACACCCGGCCACTCTCCGCGAGCCCTAATGACTCCACCTGGCCAGACCCTTCAATGATCGCCGGACACCCATCATGCGACACCGGCGGTCCGCTCACCAGACCAGAGCCGGGGCCCGCCCGCGCGCCGGTCCCTACGATCGGCGCATGTCGGACGTGTTCTCCCTCGTCGGCCGTACGGCGCTCATCACCGGCGGCGCCTCCGGCATCGGGTTCGCGGCGGCGCGTGCCATGACGTCCGCCGGGGCCCGGGTCGCCATCACCTCGCGGGATCCGGACCGCGCCACGGCGTGCGCCGAGCGGATCGGCCCGGGGACCATCGGAATACGTTGCGACGTCTCCGCCGAAGACCAGGTACGCGCCATGGTCGACGAGGTGGCCGAGCGGCTCGGCGGGCCCGACATCGTGGTCACCAGCGCCGGCACGCTGGCTCGGGGCAGCGTCGCCGAACTCGGCACCGACGTGCTCCACGCCTGCATGGCGACCAACTTCTACGGCACCTGGTACACCGTGCGGGAGGCGAGCAAGCGGATGACCGCCGCGGGCTACGGGCGCATCGTGACGGTGGGATCCGTACTCGGCGTGGTCGGAGCCCCGGAACGCGCCGGCTACGCCGCGTCGAAGGGCGCGGTCGTCCAATTGACCAGGTCCCTGGCGCTGGAGCTGGCCGGTACGGGGGTGACCGCCAACTGCCTGCTTCCCGGGCCGGTGCTGACCGAGATGAACGAAGCGTCCCGCGACGACCCGGTCGCCCTCGCCATGGTGCGCCGGGAGGTGCCGATGGGCCGCTGGGGCGAGACCCACGAGCTGACCGCCGCGCTCCTGCTCCTAGCCGGCGAACACGCCGGCTACCTGACCGGCACCGTACTGCCGGTGGACGGCGGCTACCTCGCGCACTGACCCCGCCCCCGGGCGGCCGCGGCCTGAGCCTCCGGTGGGGACGGCGCGTACCCCGCCTACCGGCGCGTGGGCGAGCTGTCCGTGGTGACCGGCGGACCAGCGGTCGCGGCGAGCCGCAGCTTGGTCTCATCCGCGCTGTCGGGCACGGCACTCATGATCACAATCTTGAGCTCGGAGTCACCGTCGGTCAGCACATCGCAGTCCACGGTGACCGGCCCCACCGAGGGGTGCTCGATCGTTTTATGGTTCTCACGGTGAGCGGCCACCGTACCGGTCGCCCACAGCTCGGCGAACCGCTGGTTGCCCGTACTCAACACGCGGATCAGCTCGGCCAGGCGCAGGTCGTGAGGGAACCGGCCGGTGGCGCGACGCAGGTCGGACACGACGGCGGCGTCGATGGCGTCCCTGTCCCGTTCGGTCACCGGCCATAGCGCGAGGCGAGCAGGTCCGGCACCTATCGGGAACCTGTCGCGGGCGAAATTGCGCAGCTGCGGTGACGACGATGATGGATCGCCCAGCAGCGCAGCCCAACTACGGTTCCACCAGACCAGCCGCCAGTCCGCCGCGAACACGGCGACCACGACGTCCCCGAGCCGGGCGAGCACCCGCTGTACGCCGGGCGGGATGTGGTCGGAGACCGCGCCGTCCGCCGGAGGGGCGAGACGGGCCAGGCGGTACAGATGATCCCGCTCGGCGGTCGACAGCTGCAGGGCGCGTGCCAACGACGCCACCACCGATGCCGAGGGCGTCGTGGCCCGCCCCTGCTCCAGGCGCACGATGTAGTCGACGGACACGCCGGCGAGTTCGGCGAGCTCTTCGCGGCGTAGCCCGACCGCGCGGCGTGCCCGGCCCACCGGCAACGCCGCGGCCGACGGGGGCAGCCGATCCCGCCAGACACGGATCATCGCGCCCAGCCCGGCCCCGGGTGTCGTGCGCATGATGCCCATCTTCGTGCATCCTCGGCCATCGAATGTGACGTCGATGGTGGTACAGCTGGTCCTACCGTCGAAGCGTCCCTGGCCGGGGTGTCACGGGCGGACGAACAATGACCACGTGACGATCACCTTCATCACCGGAGCGAACAAGGGACTCGGCCGCGAGACCGCCCGCCGCCTTATCGAACTCGGTCACACCGTGCTCAAACGCGGGGATCCACGGTCCCGCCGGTGATCCCAGCGCCCTGACCGGCCGAACCGGCGAGATCGCCTGGTCCTGAACCCTGGCCGGCTGCGAGCCGTCGACCCGACACGGCCATCACCGCTCCGATCCGCCTGACGGACGACGCCGGCGTGATCACGGCGCGAACCTCGCCGTCGACGGCGGCATGCGCGCGGTCTGTCATCGAGCCCGTACGATGCGGACAGGCTCACGAAGTGTTCAACCGCCCGCCGAACGTCGGCGATGCAGTCGTCGATGCTCACCGCCCCCCGGCCGATCAGCCGATACCCGGCTGAAACCGCGAAGATGCCGCGCGACGCCAACTGTCGGCAGTGTGGTGCCAACCCATCGGCCGATCCTTTGCGCAGAGCGCCACCGTGAAACATGACGATCCCCGCCACGGGCTGTATGCCTTCGGCCGGCTCGAAGACCAACATGGGTAGCTCACTGCCGTCGGCGGCTTCATAGATTGTCGAGGACTCGCGGCTGGCCGCCATGAGCACACATTCGACCATCTACCGCTCATATCGACAACCGAATTGGCGCGGCTACCGTGTGGCGGTTTGCCGCGAAAAGGCCTGCCGGGCGAGCGGGTGTTCTGGAGGCAGGATGACGGCCTTGTGCTCGTGCTGAGCGGTGGCGATCGCGTCGCCTTGGGGTGTGCCGTGGCGAGCGAAGACGAGGCGCACCCTGCCGTCGCCGGAGCCTCGCGGCGCCAGTGGTGTGACGGCGCCATGGGTGCCGTCGGGCAGGGTGACCCATAGCTGAAAGTCGTCGCGGCGGAAGAAGTCGGCGGATTTCACGGGCCACGGATAGTGGTGCTCACCGGCCGCTTTGGGCAGGATGCCTTGGTGGTCGCTCTTGGTGAGCGGGACGCAGCTGTTGAACAGTGAATCGGTGTAGCGGGCGACGCTGTCGGCGTCTTTGATTTCCTCGTTAAGGATCTGCTCCGCCTCGTCGTAACCGAGGTCGGCGAGGGCGGGCAGGGTATTGGGGAAGGCGGTGATCAGCGTCAACGCGTCTCGGCGTAGCCGGTCGACTTTCACCGGGTCGGCGCAGAATTGCGTACTCCATTCGATGCCGGCCCGTGCGAGGTACATCTGCCAGCCGTTCGCCGAGCGGACCCACAGACTCCCTCCGTGATGCATCTCCCACGGTCCGGGACCGTAGGGGAGCCTGTCCTGGCCCGAGTCGGCCAGTATCTTGTGGGCTGTGCGCTTGGCCTCCGTGAACCAGTGCGACTCCGTCCGCTGAGGATGGTCAGCGATATAGACGCTCCACGGATGGTCTTCCGATTCGATATGCGTGCCTGTAGAGCTTGATCCCGATGTCATGGCACACCTCCTGAGGGCAGCGATAACGTAGGTATCGCAGATATTGGAGATAACCGGGTGCTCTGCAGAGACGATCGGACTTCCGATGGATCCAGTTATCTGACCCGCATCGTAGCCTCGCGGCTCTGCGCCTAAGCGTCGGACAATGCCAGTGTCCGGCTCTATCATTTCCTGGATACGGCAACGTTCCTCAAATTAAGGTAAGCCGACCCGTGAAGCGCAGTGCCCTGAAGGGTGAATGAGTGGACTGCCTTGCGACGTCGTGCCGCCGATGAGAACGAGATGCTCAGGAGACGGTGCTGCCCGTGTTCGCCTGCTGCCACAGCGTGTAGATGCTGGAATCCCACTGGGATCCGTAGCTCGTCGCCACCGTCGAGCCGCCTTCTTGGTATCCGCCGACGACCGCGCCGATGGTCGTGGTGTTCCACGGGGCGGGCTGGTAGTGCCGGAAGGGGGTTCCGCTGACGCCATCCGTGTAGGAGGCGCAGTCGATCTTCCAGTAATTGACGCCGCTGAACTTCGCGGAGCTGACGGGGGTCTCGCATCGGTACGGGACGTCCTGGTCGCCCGGGTACCCGAGGAGGTCGACCTGCTCGCCGGCCTTGAACGGGTCGGCCGACATCCGCACGGATCCGGTCTTGTCGCCCAGGTGGTAGTCATGGCCGGTCGTTGACAGCCTCACCAGCGCGTAGTCGTACCGCGGATTATCGGTGATCCCCCAGCGCGAGTCGATGTAGTAGTCGGCCAGCGGCCAGCTGCCCCACGGACTGTTGCCGCCGCTGTACTGCGGCACGAACGCGCCGAGCCTTCCGATCGGCACGCCATATCGCTTGATGCAGTGGGCCGCGGTAAGGATGAGATCCGCCCCTATGACGGTGCCCGTGCAGTTGAACGCGGGAAAGACGATCCGCCCGACGGTGGGCACGGGATCCGCCGGATCCGACGACCTCGGACTCGGGGCCTCCGACTCCGCCGATGACGAGTTCTTCAACAGCCTCGCCCTGGTCCAGTAGCGGATCGTCGCCTCGGCCTCCGCCTTTGTGCTGTTCAACGATCCGGTGTCCACCTTGATGGACGGCCCCATGGGCGCCACGGCGTGTGGCAGAGGAGTCACCGAATCGGCGTGCGCGATACCCGAGGACGCCACGACGCATGCGGCAGCGGCCAGCGCGAGGGGGAGTTTATGCAGCATAGTGTGACCTCTCCGCTACTATGCGCAAGCCTGGCGGCTTAATTAGACACAAAGGACGCCCGTCGATCTTGCTGATCTTAACCAGATCGGTCAGTGGCCGGATGCAGAACCGGCGGATCGTGGTCTACGCGGACGGGATGCCGGTTCGTAGCCTTTGAGGAGCTGCGCCGGCACTGTCATTACTCGTCGAGTCGATGCGGGACACAAGGTCAAAGGGCCGGCCCGGAAGATGTCCGTGCGGTGCGGATGCCGCGTTTCTCGCGCTCGGCGTTCGATGAGCTCGTCGGTGAGTTTCTCCGGGTCCACCGCGTAGTCGTCGTCGTAGAGGGCGTCGTAGTCGCGGGTGCTGAGGGGCAGGCCGAGTGCGGCGAGTTGGTCGGCGAAGAAGGTGATGTCGAGAAGGTATTGGAAGTCCGTACGGCCCTCCCACTGCGCCACCAGCATCGTGCGCAGGTCGTTCGGGATCGGCCGGCCGTCCAGGCGCGCACGGGAGAACTCGGCGAGCCGCTCTTCGTACATGGTCCTGCCTCGCTGATCGGTCCGGAAGATCAGGCGACAGTAGCGGCATCCCACGACAAAGTGATCACGGAGCCGCGTCAGGCCAGGGACTGGAGGGTGCGGGAGATGCCGAGGCTGGCGGTGCGGAGGGCGCCGGTGAAGCGGCCGACGTTCATTCGGCAGGTGGGTGCCGTGATCGACAGTGCCCCCGCGAGCGTGGTGGGGGCGGTGAAGACGGGGACGGCGACGCTCATGTAGCCGAGCCGGGTCTCCTCGACCTCGACCGCCAGCCGATCCTCGCGGACCTTGTCCAGCTGCGCGCGCAGCAGCCCCGGCTGAACGATCGTCTTGCGGGTGAGCGGCCGTATGCCGTTGCGTACGACCTCCTGGAACAGGGAAGGGGACGCGAACGCGAGGATCACCTTGCCCGTCGCGGTGCAGTACAGCGGGAGCCGGCCGGCGATGCGGGACTGCTTGTTCAGCCCACGGTGTACGACGAGCTTCTCGACGTACAGCACGTCGAGGCCGTCGTGGATGGCGAAGTGGACGGTCTCCTGCGTGGCGATCAGCAGGTCCTCCATGTACGGGAGGGCGGCCTCGCGCAGGGTCCGCTGCCGGGGCACCCGCTGGCCGATCTCGAAGAGTCGCAGGCCGAGGCGGTACCGGTTGCCGGCCCGCTCCAGCACCCCCCACTCGAGGAGCTCCTGCGCGAGCCGGTGCACGCTGGCCTTCGCCACCCCCGAGCGCCGTACCAGCTCGGCGAGCGACAGGACGTCGTCCTCCGCGGTGAAGGACTCGATGATCAGGCGCGCCTTGCCGAGAACGGAGTTCATCGCGTCGGCGTCGTTCTGCGGGCTGATCGGAGATTCGGCAGCGGGTCGGACGAACGGAACCACGGTCATGACGCGAACCTCGCGATCAGATCGGCTATCTCGGAGGGATGAAGTTCCATCAAAGGAACCATGCCGCCTTCGATCACCGCAACGGTCGGGCTGGTAAAACGTGACGACAGCGACTTCAGCTCGGGGAAGCTGAACGGATCGGCCGACGCGCCGACGCACAGCACCGGGCAGCGGACGAGACCGATCCGCTCCTCCATCCGGTACGCACTGACCGCCTCGTGCCCCTTCTCCATGTCCGGACCGACGACCAGCGCGTCCCGGACCAGTCTGGTGAACAGGTCCGGCCGGTCCGTGGGGTAGAAGGCCCGCCGGCGCCGCCACAGCTCGGTGAGGTGCGTGCCGTCGGGATCGATCTCGACGTGGTCGATCGCAGGGCGGTGCCGCCGCATCTCGCGGGCGGCGGCGTCGACGTACGGCGTGGATGACAGGACCAGGCGCTCGACGCGGTCCGGAGCCCGCGCCGCCACCTCGATCGCGACGACGCCGCCGGTGTGGTGGCCGGCCAGGGTCGCGCGGTCCAGGCCGAGCGCGTCGAGGAACTCCACGACGGCGGCGGCATAGGTCTCGATGCGGTGCTCGGCGACCGGCGCCGACGCGCCGAAGCCGATCGTGTCCATGGCGATCGCGCGGTGCGTCCGGCCGAGGAGGGGGAGCACCTCGCGGTACTCGTCCCAGGATCGCGGCGTCTGGTGCAGGAGCAGCACGGGCGCGCCGGATCCGCACTCGGCGTAGTGGACCTGCCCGAACGACGTGTCCGCATAGCCCTTCCGGATCCCCGTCATCGCGCCTCCCCGCCCTTCCGGATCCGGGTCATCCGCATTCCAGTCATTACGCCTCCGCGAGGAACGCGAGGCTCAGCGGGTTGTAGCGGCCGGCCTGCTCGTGCTGGGGCCAGTGCCCGCACTCGTTGAAGATCTCCAGCCATGCCCCGGGGATGGCGTCGGTGATCGCCTGCGCCTCGGGGACGTCGCCGAACGGGTTCTTGTTGCCCCAGACGACCAATGTGGGGGCGGTGATCCGGGCCATGCGGTCGGGGCGCAGCAGGTTGCGCTCGCGGATCTCGACCTCCTGCAGGGCCAGCAGGTTCGGCAGGTTCTTCTGGAAGTCCGGCCGGTGGTAGATGGCGTACCGCGCCTCGGTGAGCTCGTCGCCGAACTCCTCGTCCCATTCGGCCCACAGCAGCCGCAGCCGGTTCCGGGTGAGCTCGATGTCGTCCTCGAGGGACGCGGCGGTCGTCGTCTTCTTCAGGCGCTCCATCACCTGCGGGTTGACCTTGGTGCCGCCCATGCACAGCAGCTGCAGCGACGCGACCCGGTCCGGGTGCTCGCTCGCCGCCCACGCCGACACCCAGCCGCCGAGCGACTCGCCGACCAGGTGCGCGCGCTCGGCGCCGACGGCGTCGAGGTAGGCGATCAGGTGGTCGACGTACGCGGGGATCTCCTGCGGGACGTCCGGCTTGCCGGTGTACCCGTGGCCCAGCATGTCGATCGCGTGGCAGCGGTACTTCCGGGCGTGCTCGGGGATGTTGCGGACGAACGCCTCAAGGTGGCCGCTCGTGCCGTGCAGGAAGACGACGTGCTCGCCGTCCTCGGGACCCGCCTGCAGCGCCCGGGTCCGGATCCCGCCCGCGTCGACGTAGGTGTGCCGGTAGTCGACGTCGGCCAGCGCGGTCCAGATGCTCATGAGGAAACCTTTCCGTGGGGATCGATGACGGCGACGCCCATGCCGGTGAGCCATTCGGGGATGACCTCGTACGCGAGGCGATGGCCGGGCGCGTGGCCGAGCGCGGCGGCCATGACGAGCCAGGTGCGCACCTCCTGCGCGCCGTTGCCGGCGACCTCTTCGAGGCGTTCGGTGGTGTACGTGGTGATGCGGTGCAGTTCGCCCTTCTCGACCATGGTCAGGAGCTCGTCGTCGAACTCCGGATTGATCGCCGCCCGGGCGGCCCTGATGATCTGACGGCGGCGTGCGTCGTAGTCCTGCCAGTTGTTCCGCCCGTCGAGCCACGCCCGGACCATGAACTCCTCGTCCTCGCCGTCCGGGCTGCGCCAGTCGGGCCAGGGGAGCCGGTGCGACAGGCCGCCGGAACCGATCACGGCGACGCGGCGGTCCCCGGGGAACGCCTCGACGGCCTCCCGGATCGCGCGTCCCAGCGCGTCGCAGCGGGCGAGGGTGGGCAGCGGGGGCGCGAAGACGTTCACGACGATCGGGACGATCTCCACGTCCAGCCCGGCGAGCAGGTACTGGATCGCGTGCGACTGACCGTGGTCGATCTGCAGCCGGGCCGAGAACGCGACGTCGAAGCCGCCGCCGTCCACGAGCGTGCCCGCGACGTGTCGGGCCAGCTCCTCGTCGACCGGCTGCGGTCCCTTCGGCGTGCCCGACTCGCCGCTCGCGACGCACTCGCCGACCCCGATCGTGAAGCTCGGGATGAGGTCGAGCCAGAACCCGCGGAAGTGGTTGGAACCCACGATGACGACGGTGTCCGGCCGGGCCGCGGCGATCCGGTCGCGCGCCGCGTACAGGGCGTCGCGGAAGCGCCCGGCCTCGTCCTTGTGCACCGTCTCCTCCCAGTGCGTGTTCATCAGCGTGCTGTGCGACGCGCCGACGCCCAGAACGATCTCGGTCACAGTCCCACCTCCGATCGAGAACGGGTGACGGTGTCGACCGCCGTACGGATGAGGTGCCGGGTGAGGCGTTCCATCGCGCGGACGTCGACTGTGTTCATGCCGAGGGCGAAGTCGATCTCGAAGGGCGCCTCGGTGACCTTCGGCATGCCGATCCGTACGGTCGGGATGCCGCGGTTGCGCAGGATGTTGGCGTCGGTGGCGCCGCTGTTGCCGCGGATCACCTCGTGTTCGCGGCCCTCCAGGGCCTCCCAGGCGGCGACCGCGCTGCGGGACACCCACATGCCCGGATCGGACGCGGTGCCCGGGATGGCCAGGACCATCTCCGACGACAGCTCGACGCCGGGCAGCTCGGCGCGGATCCCCTCGATCGCGGCGGCGAACTCCCGCTTGGCCTCCATCGGCGTCGTCCGGGGACTCAGCCGCAGGTCCACCCGCAGGCGGCAGGAGGCCGGGGTGACCGCCGCCATCCGGGGCCGGCCGGCCTCGATCGCGGCGACGATGCCCTGCGGGGCGACCGTGCCCTCGGCGTGCCGTTCGGCGTACTCGGCGAACCAGCGCTCCAGCCGTACGGCGACCTCGCCCGCGTGGGCGATCGCGTTGTCGTACGGCAGCCGGTGCCGCGACCCGACATAGGTGTGGATCCCGCCCGCGGTCACCTCGAACCAGGCCAGCCCGACCTCCTCCCACGAGACCGTCCACCCGGGTTTGGCGATCACCGCGAAGTCCGTCCAGTGCCCCTGTTCCAGAAGGAACGAGCAGCCGGCCCCCTGCCCGGTGTTGCGCCGCACGCTGCCGTCCAGCGCGTTCGTGGGCATGCCGCCGGCGCCGAACGCCACCAGCAGGTCCCCGGTCAGCGGCAGCCCCGCCTGGTGGATCGCCTCGGCGGCCATCAGCACGCACGCGGCGTGGCCCTTCGGGTTGGAGGCCCCGAGCCCGACCACGAGGTCGCCCACGACGCGGGCTGCGGGCCGCATGTCGGGCCGCAGCTCCGGGCCGGTCCACGGCGCGTCCTCGTCGGCGTCGCCGGTGGTCAGCGTGTCGATCGGCGCGTACAGCATCAGGTCGGGGCCGGTGCCGTCGCCGCGCAGCCGCCCCCACGCGTTGGCCTGCCGGTCGTCGAGCGGCTGCGTCGCCGCCGTGATGCCGGCCGCGCCGAGCGTGCCCGCGATGTACTCGGCCAGCGGCCCTTCGCCGCCGGTGGGGCTGGGCTCGTTCACGAGGCCGACGATCAGTTCGCGCAGCCGCGCCGTGGTGACGTGCTTCCAGGCCGCCGCGACCAGCTCCCGGCGCCGCTCGTCCAGCCCCTCCAGTCCACTCACTGGTTCACCCGATGGACCTGGGTGTTGCTCGTACGGGCGATCCAGCGCCACAGCAGCGGTGCCGCCACCGCGAGAGCCGCTCCGATGGTCAGGGTCAGCAGGGTGCGTCGCACGAAAGACTCCTCATAGGTCACTTGGCGCCGGTCTCGGCCCGCTTCTTGGCGAACTCCTCTTCGGCGAGGGTCCGCCAGGCGGTGAGCGACACGTCGGGGCGGTAGAGCTTCTCGGGCGGCGCGTCCGTCACGTCGACCATCCACGCGTCCTGGCCGGAGAACTGGCCGTGGAACAGCCAGCGGATCGCGCCGAGGTACTTGGCGTAGAAGCCGAGGGTCTTCCAGCCCTCGGTGAAGTTGACCATCACGCCGACGTACGTGTGGTTGTCGGCGTCGACCGGGACGTAGAACTCGTAGTGGATGAAGTTCGGGTACGCGATGCGCAGCACGCCCGGCATGGACAGCGAGGCGAAGCCGGGGAATCCTCGGGACTCGATGACCGGGTCGACCTTCTTCGGCTTGCCGGTGTTGCCGAGGTTGAAGGTCTCCTTCGGCGGCTGGATCTTCCACCAGCGCTTGCCGGTCCACCGGCCCACGCCCGGGAAGTCGGCCTCCCAGTGCACCTCGTCCTGCACCCGGTAGATCCAGCGTCCCTCGGGGACGATCCTCGTGATGTTCCAGGTGGGCATCGCCTTGAACAGTCGCCACAGCGACGTCCGGTGCAGGTACTTCGCGTGCCCCTCGTCGAAGCCGTTCTCGCACGCGAACCGCCAGTTCCCGGCCCGCGGCTCGATGCGACCGCCCATCATGAAGGCGTTGTCGACCAGTTCCTCGGGCAGCTGGGAGTCGATCGGGTGCGGCTCCTCGTCGGCGAGCGGCACGTACACCCATACCATGCCGAGGCGTTCGGCCACCGGGTAGGTCTGCACCCGGACCTTGCCGCAGATCCGCGACTGGGGTCCGTCGGTGATGACCGCGCACAGCTCGCCGTCGCCGAGGCGGAACGTCCACCCGTGGTACGGGCAGCTGAGCGTGCCGGGAAACTGCTGGTCGCCGAGCGACAGGGGAACGCCGCGGTGCGGGCAGCGGTCGTGCAGAGCGTGCACCTGTCCGCCGTCGCGGACCAGCGCGATCTTCTCGCCGCACAGGGTGACCGCGATGGGCTTGCCGGTCACGTGGCTCGACCAGGTGGCCGGGTACCAGTACCCGCGGAAGCCCGCGGCGGCCGCGTCGTACTCGGGCCAGGACGACCAGTCCTGTCGTCCGGGCCGCTTGGGCCGTCGTCCCGGCGAGCGGGTGTCCCCGCCCTGGGAGGCGGGCGAGTCGGGCTCGGTCATGGGCCGTCCTCCAGAATGTCCAACTGAGCGATGACGAGATGATCGATCGCCGGGGAGGGCTTGCCTACGGAAACGTCTCGCTGAGCAGACCGGGGCCGTCGGCGCGTCGTCGCGGATGACGATCCGGCGACGTTCCGGTGAGTGGACCTTCGGTCATGCGGCGCGAGCGTCGCCGACCTTACGGTGCGACGAACTTCGGCCAACCTCGAACCCACGCCAGGGTTCCCGGCCCAATGCCAGCGAGGTGCTCTTTGAAAGCACGGCACATCCCCTGGCGCGCTGCCGCCGCCGTCATCACACTGATCACGACCATGTCCGCCTGCGGCGCCGGCACGACCGACTCCGCGGGCGCCGGCGGAAACGCCGCCGGTCCGAAGATCCGCCTCGCGGTCGGCGTCGACCCGTCGTACGCGCCCATCTTTCTCGCCCAGGAGAAAGGGCTGTTCGCGAAGCACGGGGTCAACGTCGACGTCGTGCAGTTCGGCAAAGGCGGCGACGCCGTCGACGCGATCGCCTCCGGCCAGGTGCAGCTGGCCGGCAGCTCGGACACGACGGCGATCGGCACGCTCCAGCAGAATCCCGACCTCCGGGCGCTCCTCGTCTATGAGGCCTCCGGGAAGTACCTGAAGGTCGTCGAGCGCAAGAACATCGGCGACCCGTCACAGATCAAGAAGATGGCGATCGTTCCCGGCCTGTCGGAACTCGCCGCGACGCGGTTCCTCGAGTCCAAGAAGATCGACCCCAAGAAGGTCACGTTCGTCACCGCCGACCCGCCGGAGATCCCCGCACTGCTGCAGAAGGGGAACATCGACGCGTACGTCCTGTGGGAGCCGTGGCCGACCAAGGGCGCGCAGCTCGGCGGGAAGATCGTCGAGAACACGGGAGACTACGGCCTGTCCTACGTCCAGTGGCTCATCACCGGGAACAAGTGGCTGAGCGCCAACCAGAGCGCGGCCGGCAAGGTCGCCCAGGCGATCGACGAGGCCGCCAAGCTGACCGAGAGCGATCCGCAGGCGGCGGCGCAGGCCACGCAGAAGGCCGCGAAGGTGCCGACCGCGCAGACCGTCGCCGCGATCAATGAGATCGACTTCGGGGTCCGCGACATCACCGCCGCCGACCTGAAGGGCTACGAGTCGACCGCCGACTTCTTCCTCCAGACCGGCAAGGTCAAGTCGAAGCCGGACGTGAACGCCGCCGTGATCCAGAACTGGTTCACCCAGCACGCGGGGAAGTGAGGACGCGTTGACCACCGAGATCGATCGAGAGGCCGCCCGCGGCGCGGCCACGCGCATCGACGGCGTGAGCATCAGCTTCGGCGCCTACCACGCCGTCAACGACATCTCCCTCGAGGTCGCCGCGGGGGAGTTCTTGTGCCTGCTCGGTCCGAGCGGGTGCGGCAAGTCGACTCTGCTGTCGGCACTGGCCGGGTTCACCCCGGCCACGGCCGGCACCGTCTCCGTGGACGGACGAGCCGTCACCGGGCCGTCGCCGGAACGCGGCATGGTCTTCCAGAGCAGCGAAGCGCTCTTCGACTGGCTCACCGTGCGGCAGAACGTCGCGTTCGGCCCGCGCATGCGCGGCATGTCCCGGGCGGAGCAGGCCGCCCTGGCCGACGAGCACCTCGGGCTCGTCGGCCTCCGCAAGTTCGCCGGCAAGTTCCCGGGCCAGCTGTCGGGCGGTATGCGGCAGAGAGTGCAGATCGCCCGGGTCCTGGCGAACCGGCCGCGCATCGTGCTCATGGACGAGCCGTTCGGCGCGCTGGACGCCCAGACCCGGCAGGTCATGCAGGAGGAGATGGACCGCATCTGGCGCGAGTCCGGGTGCACCGTCGTGTTCGTCACCCACGACATCGACGAGGCGATCATCCTCGCCGACCGCATCGCGGTGATGACGGCGGGCCCGGCGGCCACGATCAAGAACATCTACCGGGTGGACCTGCCCCGGCCCCGCGACGAGACGTCATCGGAGGCGATCGCGCTGCACCAGAAGCTGCGGCAGGACATCGGCCAGGAGGTCCGCGCGGCCCTGCGCGAGCAGGGGCTCGCCACCGGAGAGGAGGACGGGTGACGACCGTCGACACCGTCGAGCAGGCGGACACCGCCCCCCGGATCCGGGGCCGGCGATCCGGCGTGGCGTCCGGCCGGATCCGTACCGTCGGCATGTATCTGATCTCCATCGCCATCGGCGTCGGGGTCTGGCAGCTCGTGGCGATGAAGTACGGCTCCGCGCTCGTCGCCTCGCCGGCGCAGACCGTCAAGGCGGCCAAGGAGCTCGCGTCCGACGGCACGCTGCTGAACTCCGTCATCGCCTCCGGCCGCCGCATCCTCATCGGCTGGGGCCTCGGGCTGGCCGTCGGCGTGCCCATCGGCCTGCTCATGGGCCGCCTCACGGTGATCCGGCAGCTGCTCGACCCGTACATCGAGTTCTTCCGGTTCATCCCGCCGGTCGCCTTCGTCACCCTGGCGGTGGTGTGGCTCGGCATCGGCGAGTCGTCGAAGGTCGTACTGATCTTCTACACGTCCGTCTTCATCGTCACGCTGAACACCATCGCCGGCGTGCTGTCGGTCAACGAGTCCAAGCTCCGCGCGGCCACCAGCCTGGGTGCGAGCCGCTGGCAGGTCATGCGGAGCGTCGTGCTGCCCGCCACGGTGCCGCACATCGTCACGGGCGCCCGCCTGGCCATGGGCAACAGCTTCCTGACCATCGTCTCGGCCGAGATCGTGGCGGCGCAGGTCGGCCTCGGCGCGCTGATCTGGACGTCCCGGAACTACGGTCGTATCGACTGGGTGTTCGTCGGCATCATCACGCTCGGCATCCTCGGGTTCGTCTTCGACCGGGTGCTGCGTATCGTCTCCTCACGTGTCCTGCGCCGCTATGGGGTGAAACTGTGACCGAAAGCTCCCGAGCGCTGATCCTGGAACGGTTCGGAACGCTGCCGCGGCTGGTGGAGAGGCCCGTGCCGCCGCGCGCGCCGGGCGAGACCCTCGTCCGGGTGCGCGCCGCCCAGGTCGGCCACCTCGACCTCAACGTCGTGGACGGCCGCTTCGGCATCCTGCCCACGCTGCCGTTCGTCCCGGGCACGAACGCCTGCGGCACGGTCGTCGCGTCGGACGTCCACCCGATCGGCTCGCTGGTCCGGCTGAACGGCTCCGGGCTCGGGCTGCGCCGCGACGGTGGCTGGGCCGAGCACGCCGTCGTCCCGGACAAGGCGGCGGTCCCGACCCCTGTCGGCACGGACCCGGCCGTCGCCTGCTCCTTCTTCTCGGCGGCGGGCGCGGCCTGGGCGGCCGTGCACGATGTCGCGGCGGTCCGGGAAGGGGAGCGTGTCATCGTGACCGGCGCGGCAGGCGCGGTCGGGTCCGTGGCGGTGCAGCTCGCCGTACGGGCGGGCGCGGAGGTGATCGGCGTCGTCGGCCGGCCGGCCAAGCTGGCCCACGTCCCCGCCGGGGCCAAGGCGATGCTCGCCGGCGACCTCTCGAAGGAGGCGCTGGGCGGCCCGGCCGACACGCTCGTCGACACCGTCGGAGGCCCGGTGCTGGCCGCCGCCCTCGGGCTGGTCCGGCCCGGAGGCCGGGCCGCCCTGGTCGGCTACTCGGCGGGGCGGGAGTTCACCGTCGACCTGGCGGACTTCCTGCTCGCCGACGTCGCGCTGCTGCCGGTCAACCTGATGACGCGCGGCCGCGACCTCGCCGAGGTGGGCGAGCGTCTCCTGGCCGAGATCACCTCCGGAGACCTGAGCCTGAACGTCGAACGCTACCGCCTCGACCGTGTGGGGGAGGCCGTCGAACGCCTGCGCAGCGGCGCGGCGGTCGGCAAGGTCGCCCTGACGGTGACTCCTCCCTCCGGATGAATCCGGGGGGCTTCTCCTGTCGGTGGCTCAGGCCACTTCGGGAAGGACCAGCCCGGCCCTGATGGCGACGTTGAGTGCGCCGACCTGATCGGCGTTGGCGGTGTACCCGCACCGGGTGCACTCGAATTTCTCTTGTGTGGTGCGGTTCTCGCCGGACACGTGCCCGCAGGCGGGGCAGGTGCGGGAGGTGTTGCGGGGGTCCACCGGGATCAGTACGCGACCGGCGCTTTCAGCCTTGTGCGCGAGGATGCTCAGGAACACCCCCCAACCCGCGTCGTGGATGCTCTTGTTCAGCCCGGCCTTGGCGGCGGCGCCGTTCGGGAGGAACGCCCCCATGTTGTCGGGGTCGGGCTTCGGCTTGGGTGCGCGGATCATGTTCGTGATGTTCAGCCGCTCGTGGGCGATCACGTCGTAGGTGCGGACCAGGGCGAGCGCGGTTTTGTGTGCGTGGTCGGTGCGCTGACGACGCACTGTGCGGTGTAGCGTGGCGACCTTCTCCACAGCCCGGCGGTGCTTCGCGCTGCGGTGCTCCCGCATGCGCCGGGGGAACTCCTTGAGGGCGCGCTGAGCCTCAGCGAGGGCGTCGGCGTTGCGCTTGCCGTGCCGGGGATTGGGCTGGTGCTCGCCCTCGCTGGTGGTGAGGAAGTGGGTTATGCCCATGTCGATACCGGTCACGGCCCGGGTCGCGGGCAGCGGCTCGGCCGGTACCTCATCACAGGCGAGGATCACATACCACTGCTTGCCCTCGCGCTTGACGGACACGGTCTTGACACGGCCCTTCACGGGCCGGTGCTGGTGCACACGAACGTGCCCGACACCTTGGAAGCGGACACGGGTGAGAGGGTCGTGCGGGGTGGAGTCCCAGCGGCAGCCATCGCCGTCCTTGGGGAAGTCCACGGTGTCGAACCAGTTCACGCCTCTGAAGCGGGGATAGCCGGGTTTCTCCCCCGCCTTCACCCGGCGGAAGAACGCCTGGAACGCCTTGTCCAGACGGCGTAAGGTCGCCTGCTGAGAGGAGAAGGACCAGCGGCCCTGCGTTTCGGGGTCGAACGCCCGGATCTCCTTGAGCTGCGCGGACTGCTGCACGTACTTGATACTCGTCTTCGACGGGTGGCGGTAGGCGTCGCGGCGCTCCTGCAACGCCCCGTTGTAGAGGGAGCAGTGATCCCGCAGCATCTCCTCGAGGGCCTGGCGCTGGCGGACAGTGGGGCGCAGGAGGAACTTATACGCGCGGTGCACGCTCGGCCTCCTCCTTCTGCTTCTTCGTCCAGGGCCGTTCCCACTGGGTGTTGATGTACTTCTCGACCGTGTCCGCACTGACCGCGCCGACCGAGGCGACGAAGAACGATGACGACCACAGCGTGGGCATCCGCGACTTCAGGTGCGGGAACTCCTCCCGTAGCACGCGGGAGGTGAAGCCCTTGAACTGGTTCGCCACATACGACGCCGATGCTTTCGGCTCGTGCTTGACGAACAGCTGCACGTGATCGGGCATCACCTCGAGGGCGACGATCTCCCACCCCTTCTCGGCCGCCTTCTGCTCGATCAGCTCACGCAACCGGACTGCGACCCGGCCACCGAGGACCCGACGGCGGTACTTCGGGCACCACACCACGTGGAGCCCGAGGTCGTACACACCGCCGGAGTACCGGCGAACCTTCCTGGCCACAATCACCAGACCCTTATACACGAGGCCTACATCTAGCCAAGGCCAAAAGTGAAGATCCGTGCGCGCAGTTGAGGTCAAAGCAGCCCAAAAAAGCGATTCCCCCACGCCTGAAGGCGCGGGTCCCCTCGCTAACTGATGGACTGACCCACCCTCACCCTTCGCGGTGATGGCGGTCGCCGGGTGGGCTTCCCGCGGGCGGCGCCGTCACTGCTGGGACGACCGATCGCAGGCACGGCTGCTCGCCGAGGCGTGATGTCGGCGGAACGGGGGTTCACCGGATCTCCTGCCGGGTGGCGAACACGCCGCAGAGGCGGTGGTGGCGCGCACGCCGTTCATGCCCGCGGGGCGACGACGGCGTGTCCGCGGCAGCAGACGGTGCCGTCGTCGAGCCGCTCCTCCAGGTCGAGCGTGACCTCGCCGGTCGCGTCGTCGACCGCGCGTACGGTGCCGGTGACGACGAGACGGGCACCGGCACGGGCGGGCGCGCGGTTCTGCCACCCGAGCGCGCGGACGGCGCCGGGGTCGCCGCCGGCGAACGCGGTCGCGGCCCGGTGCAGGAGGCAACCGTGCAACTGCGCCATCACGACAGGTCCGTCCAAGCCCTCGGCACGCGCGAACTCCGCGTCGTAGTGGATACGGTGCGCGTTCCGGGTGACCGCGCCGAACCGCAACAGCCGCACCGCGTCGGGCGCCGCCCGTACGGCAACGATCTCCGCACCAGGCGTCGGTGCCATCTCCGCGCCGGGCGCTGGCGGTCGATCCGGCTCGGGGGCGCCGGCCGGCGGGGAGACGCGATCGACGCGCGTCGGAGCCCCGGGGTTCCGCACTGGAGTCTGGTGATCTGTCAACGGACGATGAACCTCTCGGTGACCTCGGCGAGAGCGCCGCGCTCCGCCGTGCCGTACGTCTTCTCGACGGTCAGCAGCAGGAAGCCGGTGCCGCGTCCCTTGCGTTCGACCGCCGTGAGCGTGCGCCGTACCTCGATCCGGTCGCCGGGCCGTACGCCGGCGAGCCAGCGCACGTCCTGGCCACCGGCCATCAGGCCGACGTCCAGCCCGTCGGTGCCCGGGACCTCGTCGCGGTACATCCCGTCCGGGCGGAGCTCCTCATCGCCGGGGCCCGGCGCGCCGCGCAGCAGGCTCACGACGTACATCGGGTGGACGACGAAGCCGGCGTCATCCGGGTCGACCAGGCGCGGCGAGGTCTCGCCGGCTGCCCGCGCGAACTCCGCGGCCTCGGCCGCCCGTACGACCCCGAGCGATCGGCGCTCGACCCGGCCGATGAGGGCGCGGGCGCGCCGTTCGGCGAGGTCGACGGCGGCGGCCACGGCTTCCAAAGCGATACCTCCCGGCTGGCTCCCTGGGGCCGCACGCTACGCACGGCGCCCGCCGGCGGTAAGGTCCGCGGACCGCTCAGCGGACCGACGGGCTTCGGCGGGCGGCCGTCGCGGCGCGAGGATCCCGCCATGGACATCCAGCCGGCGCCCGAGGGGGCGTACGCCGACGCCGACGGCGTGAAGTACCACTATCTGCGCATGGGCGCGGGCAGCCCGACGATCTTCCTGCACGGCGGTGGGCCGGGGTGTACGGCCTGGTCGGACTTTGCCCCTGTCGCCCCGATGTTCGCCCATGACCGCGACTGCTACCTGGTGGACATCCTGCAGTACGGCAGGTCGGAGAAGTGCGTCATCACCGGGCCGATGTGGGACTTCCACGCCGCGAAGACCGTCGCGCTCATGGACGCGCTCGATGTCGCCAGGGCCGACTTCATCTGCAACTCCTGGGGCGGCACGATCGCGCTCAACCTGGCGGCGAAGTACCCCGAGCGGGTCCGCTCGCTGGTCGTGACCGGCAGCATGCCGACCTTTTACGGCCCGCTCGCGCCGTTGCCGGAGGGCGCCCGCCGCGGCCGCAACGCCCGCGACGCCTACTACGGGGGCACCGGCCCGTCCTGGGAGAAGATGCGCGAGCTCATGGCGCGGCTCGAGTGGTACGACCCCGACGCCATCCCGGACGAGACCGTCAACCTTCGGTACCAGCAGAGCCTCGACCCGGAGGAGATGGCGCTCGCCGCGGCGTCGGACAACCCGCGCGGCGACTGGCAGGACCTCACCGACGAACTGGGGCGCATCACGGCCCCCGTACTGTTCGCCTGGGGGATGTACGACGCGTTCCTCACCCCCGACTATCCGCTGATGCTCGCCCGCATGGTGCCGCGCGGCCACCTGTACGTCATGGACCACGCCTCCCACCACCTGCAGGAGGAGCGGCCGCACGACTTCTACTCCGTCGTCACCGGCTTCCTGAACCAGGACCACGACCGCTGAGGCCGTGCTCGAAGAACTCGCGCAGCGTCCGCGCGGACTCCTCGGTGAGGTCGGACGCCGCGAGGTCGGCCCGGGAGATCCATCGGCAGGCCTCGTGCTCGGCCGAGAGAGTGATCGGGCCGCCGTCGTACGGGAGCGCGAAGGTGTACTGCCGCGCCCGGCGGCCCGAGCCGGACGCGTAGTCGAACGACGCGACGAAGCCGGGGTCGAGCCCGGTCATCGAGGACAGGCCGGTCTCCTCGGCGAGTTCGCGGGCGAGCGCACCGAGCAGGTCCTCGCCGTCCTCGACGCCTCCGGAGGGGAGTTCCTCGATGCCCGGCAGGAAGTCGTCCGCGGCGGACCGGCGGAGGATGAGCACGCGGTCGCCGTCGTGGACGACGGCGCCGACCACGAGCTTGCCGACGCCGTCGCGCCGGGCGTCGTCCACCAGCCGCTCAAGATCGATCATCCTCCGAGGGTAGTGAACCGCTGGAGCCACCACGCCGCCGATCAGCCCGGCGAGGGCGGGCGGTCTTGCGCCGCGCTGGCATCGTCACCGCCCGGGCTCAGTGCAGGCCGCTCTGCATCATGACGACGAGGATGGCGAGGTGAGTGATGATCACAAACCCGATGATGAAGACGAACAGGAATTTCGCGGGCCCGTGCTCGAAGACCTTTCCCTCCTTCAGGGGGCCGAGCTTGGCCTGGCGTTTGGCCATCCGCTCTGCGAACTTCTCGTCGTACGATTTTTTTTGTGACATGAATTCCTTGTCGGTTTCCATTAGAGGTCATTGCCGGCGTAGGAGAGGTTGAAGCTTTTGTTGGTGAGGGGGAAGTCGGGGACGATGGTGTCTTTGAGGGCGACGGGGATCGCGGGCCAGTTGAAGAAGGACGGATCCACGATTTTGACGCGGGTGAGACGCCCTTCGCCGTCGAGTTCGACGCGGTGGGCGATGGTGCCGCGCCAGCCTTCGACGATGCCGGTTCCGGCGGTGGCGTGCCGGGTGGAGGTGATGGGTGGCCAGCTGGTGATGTAGCCGGGGTTGAGCCCGCCGATGAGTTCGGTGATGAGGCCCAGGGAGACGTCGATTTCGTCGGCGCGGATGAGGAAACGGGCCAGTACGTCGCCGCTGGTGCGGGTGGGGACGGTAAGGGTGTCTCCGAGGTCGCTGAAGGGATGACTGACCCTGGCGTCGTCGCTGAGGCCGCTGGCGCGGGCGACGTAGCCGAGCGTGCCGAGGTCGAAGGCTTGTTTGCGGGTGAGGACGGCGGTCCCGGTGAAGCGGTCGCGGATGATGGTGTGGGACAGGGCGAGGGCGACGAGTTCGCGGATGTCGTCGCCGATGGCCTCCAGCCGGGTGGGGTCGGGAAGGCGGCGGATGTTGGCTCCGCCGAGGATGATGCCGCCGCGGAGTAGCCGGTGTCCGGTGGTGTCGAGATTGAGGCGGAGCAGGGTTTCGCGGATGCGCAGTGCGTGCGCGTGCAGGATGGCGTGGCCGACGTCGTTGCACAGCGCGCCGATGTCGGTGATGTGGTTGTGGAGACGTTCGAGTTCGAGCAGGATCGCCCGCATCCGGGCGGCCTCGGGCAATACCTCGACGCCGGCGGCGTCTTCGACGGCGAGGCAGTAGGCGAGGGCGTGGCCGACGGCGGTGTCGCCGCTGATGCGTTCGGCGAGGGCGACGCGACGGGCGGGAGCGTGGCCCTCGAAGAGTTTCTCGGTGCCTTTGTGGGTGAACCACAGGCGGGCTTTGAGTTTGAGGATGGTCTCACCGACGACGGTGAAGCGGAAGTGGCCGGGTTCGATGAGCCCGGCGTGGACGGGCCCGACGGGGATCTCATATGTTCCCGGGCCCTCGACCGGGCGGAACGGGTAGGGCGTTTCGGGGTCGCCGAACGCCGGAGGGGGCCCGGCGTCGGCGCGCATCGGATACCAGCCTCGGGGCCAATGGGGGTGGCGGAGCAGACGGCGCGGCAGCGGGTGGCCCAGTGGTACGACGCCGTACAGGTCCCGCATCTCGCGTTCGAACCGGCCGGCGGGGAAGGACAGGGCGGCGAGGGTGGGCAGGGCGGGGGCGTTCGGATCGAGGTGCAGGTGTAGTTCGACGCGGGTATCGGGCGGGCCGACGACGAACAGGTACACGACGCGGATGGCGGCACCGTTGGCGGCCTCGGGGGTGTCGTGGTGGGCGGCGACCAGAGCGAGCCGGTAGCCCTGCTTGAGCAGTTCGGCGGCGCGTTGATGCAGCTGGGTCGGCTCGATGAGCTCGGTCTGGGTACGGCGGACGACGGGGCGGTCGTTCAGTGAGGGCGGCAGGATGTTCGCTCGTTCGGGGTGCGTGCCGGCGGCGCTGCTGGATGGCCTGTTTCCGGAGCGCTTGTTGTCGGATGGCATGGTCAGGGTGCTCCCACGATCGCGGCGGCGGCACGCAGCAGAGGCTGCAGCGGACCGAGAACGGTGCCGATGACGGCGGCGGCGGTCAGGCCGAGGACGAGCGGCGTCACTGCGCCGCGGCCCCTGGCCGTGGCCATGGAGCGGTCCTGTGCAGGGGCGGGGCCGAGCAGCATGGCGGTGGTGTGGCGGGCGAGCGCCGCGAAGATGACCAGCAGCAGGGCCAGGACGATCGCGAGTACCCAGCCGAGCCCGGCGGAGACGGCCGAGCGGGCGATGCCGAGCTCGGAGGCGAACAGCGGGAACGGTGGTAGCCCCGCGAGCGCGGCGACGGCGAAACCGAAGACGCCGGCGAGGGCGGGTTCGCCGCCGGCCAGCCCCCGTACATCGGCGATGCGACTGGTCTTGGCCTGCTGCAGGATCTGCCCGGCGCTGGTGAAGGCGACGGACTTGGCGAGGCCGTGGCCGAGGATGTGCAGGAGCAGCGCGGCGGCGGCCAGGCGGGTGCCGACGGCGGCGCCGAGCGCGGCCAGGCCCATGTGTTCGATGGAGGAGTAGGCGAGCATGCGCTTGTAGTCGCGCTGGCCGATGAGCAGCAGTGCGGCGACGGTGAGGGAGGCCAGGGCCGCGGTGATGAGCAGGACCCGCATGTAGGTGGGGCCGAGCACGGCGTCGGTGAGGATCTTGTAGCGCAGGATGGCGGTGAAGGCGACCGACAGCAGCACCCCTGACATCAGCGCTGACACCGGGGCGGGGGCCTGGCTGTGAGCATCGGGCAGCCAGGCGTGCATGGGGGCCAGCCCGGCCTTGGTGCCGAACCCGAGCACGGCGAGCCCGGCGGCCAGCCGGATCACCCCGGGATCGAGGCGGTCCGCGTGAGCGAGGAGGAAGGTCCAGTCCAGGGCGCCGGTGCCGTGCCCGCCGGTGTGCAGCGCGGCCGCGTAGACGCACACGGTGCCCAGGAAGGCCATGGCGATTCCGACGGAGCACAGCACCACATACTTCCAAGCGGCCTCCAGCCCCTCGCGGTCCCGGCGGTGCCCGACGAGGAACGCCGTGATGACGGTGGTGGCTTCCAGGGCGACCCACATCAGGCCGAGGTTGTCGGCGAGCACGGTGGCGCCCATGGCGGCGAGGAAGGAGTGGACGAGGATTCCGTAGCGGCGGGCGTCGGCGGAGCTCATGCGTCCGGCGGCCTGTTCGGCGTCGATGTGGTGCACGCTCGTCCAGGTCGCGATCAATGCGACCGCGGCGATGACGATCAGCATGAAGCCGGTGAGCGCGTCGGCGCGCAGCAGCCCGCCCCCGGTGACGCGGGCCACGTGGTGAAGCAGGTGGGGGGCGAGGGCGATGGCGGCGGTGAGCTGTCCGGCGGCGGTGGCCGCACCCGCCCAGGCGGTCCAGGTCCGCCATCCGAAGGCCGCATGCAGCCCGGCGGCTCCGGCGGGGAGGGCCAGCGGCACGTACAGCAGCAGGTCGATGGGCATCAGTCGCGAAGCTCTCTCAGGTCGTCCAGATCGGTTCCGCCGAGGTGGGTGTGCATGCGTGCGGTGAGCACCTGCAGCACGAGGACGGCGAGCAGCACGTCGGCGGTGACGCCGAGGTCGACGATGAGCGGGACACCGGCGGCGATGAGGAATGCGAGCGCGGCGATGCCGTTGTCGATCATCAGCACGGCGACGATCTGTGACAGGGCGCGCCGCCGGGTGACCAGCGTGAAGAACGCGATCAGGACCACGGCCAGTGCGGCGGGGGCGGCCCGGCCGGCGGGAGTGGGGTTCAGATCGACCAGCGGTCGGGCGGCGGCGTACGCGGCCAAGGTGAACATGCCGGCGGCGAGTAGCGAGGCGGCCACGTTCACCAGTGGCGTCGCCTCGCGCGGCTGGTCGTCGCGGGCCAGGACCCGGCGCAGTACCCGTGGCAGCACGACCGCCTTCACCACGGCGACCACGATCGCCACCACGGCCAGCTCCACGCTGCGGCCATGGGCGGCCTGAACGGCGGCGATCAACGCGAGGGCCGCGCCCTGCAATGCGAGCAACCGCAGCAGCGCGGACAACTCACGCCGCCACACCACACCGATACCGGCCAGCACCAGCACACCGCACGCCGCGTACAGCACCTGGGTGTAGGCGGAACTCGTCACGGTCTGCCCGGCTCGGGCCGTACGGTGATGGAGTGGGTCATGACAGCGGCTTCCTTCACAAGTGCGGTCAGGCGAGTACGTAGGAGGCGGTGACGGCCAGCAGGGCGAGCACGAACGACCCTGCGAGCAGCTCGGGTATCCGGAACAGGCGCACCTTGGCCAGCAGCACCTCACCGGCGGCCAGCACACCCCCCAGCGCGGTCAGCTTGACGATCAACGCGGTCGCTCCGATGACGAGGCCGACCCAGCCGATGCCGGTGGCGACCCCCCAGGGTGCGAACAGGTTGGCCAGCAGCCCGAGCAGGAGGCTCAGCCGCATCGCGGCTGCCAGCTCGACCAGGGCCAGGTCACGGCCGGCGTACTCCAGCACCATGGCCTCGTGCACCATGGTCAGCTCCAGGTGCGTGGCGGGGTTGTCCACCGGCATCCGCCCGGTCTCGGCCAGAATCGCGACGGCCAGCGCCGCCGCGGCCAGCAGGCCGGCCGGGGAGACCAGCCGGTCCGGGTGATGGACACCAGCGTTCACGATGGCCGCCAGGCTGGTCGACCCGGCGCGCGCCGACAGCGCGAACACCGCCAGCAGCACGGTGGGTTCCACCAGCGCCGCGATCACCATCTCCCGGCTGGCGCCCATCCCCCCGAACGCCGTGCCGGTGTCGAGCGCGGCCAGCGCGAGCGCGACCGTGCCCAACAGCAACAACCCCACCACGGCGATCAGGTCGACCGAACCGCCGACCACCGACCGGGTGGACACCAGCGGAACGATGGCGGCGATCAGCAGACTGGTCGCGACCAGCACGGGCGGTGCCGCGACGAACAGCCATCCCGCATCGGCCGGACTGATCGGTTCCTTACCGGCGAGTTTCCGCAGGTCCCGCCACGGCTGGCCGATCCCGGCACCGGCCCGGCCCTCCATACGGGCGCGCACCAGCCGCATCCACCCGATCAGCAACGGCGCCACCACCACCGTCAGCAGCGCCTGGCCGACCGCCACCGCCCAGCCGCTCACCGGCTCACCCCGGCCACCAGCACGATCAGCAACGCCACGAGGCCGTAGGCCAGATAACGGTGCACGCTCCCGTTCGCCAGCACGCGCGCCGCCCGGCCCACCCGCCGACCCGCCGCCAGCAGCGGGACGTACAGGTAGGTCTCGATCCGATCGGGCACCCGGGTCTGGAACCGCACCCGCTCCACCAGGTAGGCCGACTCGTCGTAGTGGCTGACCTCGACGTCCTGTTCAGGACGTAGCACATCGTCGAAGACCCGCTGCAACGGTTCGGCGAAGGAGGTGGCGGTGTACTGGGTCCGGGCGGTCTGCGGGCCGTCGCCACAGCCCCACGCGACGGCGCGGCGACGCGGCCTGCCGAGAGTCCGCGCGGCGACCGAGATCCCCGCGACGAGTACGGCCAAGACCACGACGACCAGCAGCGGTGAGTAGAGCGCGCCCACCCCCGGCAGGTGCAGCCGCATGGTCCCGGTCAGCGGCGAACCACCGCGCGTGATCATGGTGACCCGGGTGAGGGCGGGCGCCGTCAACCCCGGCGCGATGGCGAGCAGTCCGCAGCCGAGGCCCGCGGCGGCCATGGCGGCCAGCATCACCGGGCCCGCCTCTCGCGCCGCCTCCGCCGCCGAGCTACGCGGCCGGGCGAGGAACCCGGTCCCGAGCGTCTTGACGTAGGCGGCGACCCCGATCCCGGCGGTGAGCGCGACAACGCCGACGGCGACCGGAGCGGCGATCGCGTTCAGGTCCGATGCGGGCGGCAGCGCATGGATCAAGGACTGCAGCAACAGCCATTCGCTGACGAAGCCGTTGCCAGGAGGCAGCGCGGCCGCGCACAACGCCGCGAGCGCGAACGCCGCCGTGGTGGCGGGCATCCGCCGTCCCAGCCCGCCGAGACGGTCCAGGTCACGGGTGCCGGTCGCGCGCACCACCGCACCGGCGGCGAAGAACAACAAGGTCTTGAAGCCCGCGTGGTTGAGGACGTGCAGCAGAGCCGCGGCCAGCGCCACACCGGCCAGCCCCGGCTGTCCGGCGTCGGCGAACAGCCCGGCCGCCCCGACGCCGAGCAGGATCAACCCGGTGTTCTCCGCGGTGGAGTACGCCAGCATCTTCTTCACATCCACCGCGACGGCGGCCTGCAAGATCCCGTACAGCGCGGACAGCGCGCCGCCGGCCGCCAGCAGGATCCACCACCAGGCCGGCCCGCCGCCGAGCAGGTCGAAACCCAGCCGGACGATCCCGTACACCCCCAGGCTCACCATCGCCGCGCTCATCAGCGCCGAGACGTGACTGGGCGCCTCGGCATGCGCCCGCGGCAACCACGGATGCAGCGGCACCATCCCGGCCTTGGCCGCGAATCCCGCCGCAGCAAGCACGAACACCCCACCCCGCGCCACGCCCGGCAGGCCGGGCGCGGCCTGCCGGATGGCGGTGAAGGACTCCCCACCGCACGCTGCGGCCGCCCACACCAGAGCAAACAGGATCGTCACGAAGCCGGCCTGGGTCATGGCGGCGTACCACCGGCCGGCCGACCGTACTTCGGAGCCGTGGGCGTGCTCGGTCATCACCAGCAGCAGCGAGAACAACGCCATCAACTCCCAGGCGAGCAACAGCGTCGAAACGCTGCCCGCCACGGGCACCACCAGCATCGCCGCGACGAACAACGGCAGGGCGGCCAGCGCGGTACGTGAGGACGCACCGGTCCCGGTCCGGCCGGCGTACCCCGCCGTGTAGACGCCGACCAGTGCCGCCACACCACCGACGACCAGCAAGAACCACCCTGACAGTGCGTCCACCTCGATCCGCACTCCGCCCAGCGGCAGCAGGTTCGGCAGCACCGACCGCCACACCCGCCCGGACAGAGCCGCCGCGCCCGCGACCACGCCCGCGACACCGGCCACGGAGGTACCGATCCCGACCGCCCCGGCACGCCACCGGGCCGGCAGCACGGCCGCCACCCCCGAGGCACCCGACGCCGCCACAGCGGCTCCCAGCCCAGAGGCGATCAGATTCACCGGTTCACCCTCACCCCGCGGCGGGCGACCCCGATCCCCGTGGTCACCGGCCGGACAGCCCGCGCAACGCGGCCACGATCGCCTCCGGCGGCGGCGGGCAACCCGGTACCTCGACATCCACCGGCACGAACTCAGAGACCGGACCGGCCACCCCATGCCCGCCGGCGAACATGCCGCAGTCACGGGCGCAGTCCCCCAGAGCCACCACCAGGCACGGACGCGGCGCCGCCTCGTAGGTCTTGCGCAGCGCATCCACCATGTTCCGAGTGACCGGGCCGGTCACCACCAACGCATCGGCGTGACGCGGGGAGGCCACCAGCCGTACCCCGTACCGCTCGGCGTCATAGACCGGGGAGAACGCCTGTCCGATCTCGATCTCACAGCCGTTGCACGACCCGGCGTCCACGTGCCGGACCTGCACCGACCCCGACACACGCTCGACCGCCTCGCCCTCAGCCCGTTCCGGCACCGGCGGCGCCGGCTCGGCGACTCGTCCCGTGCGGCAGATCTTGTCGATCAGACCCATCCGGCTTCACCCACCCCACTCACCCCTGTACGCCTGCCGGGAAAGACCCACGTGCTGCCTGCGAATTCACCAGGCCACACGGCGATACGACCACGTATCAGTGCATAGTCACATCGGCAGTTGCTAACTTTAGCAACAGTGCAGCCATGGCCAAGGCGTGGGGCGCGGGGTGCGCGGCGCGAGACGATCGTCGCGGCTTAACCGGCTCCGGTCACCGAGGCCGTAGGCCGGATCCGCGCGACCGGTACGGTGATCCGCGCCCAGGCGTCATTGGTCTGTTCGGTCAACGACGCCAAGCCGGCCGCCGTTCAGAAAGGATGATCGCTTCGCGGTCGGCCGTAGCGCCGCGATTTCAGTGGCCACCCGTCGAGGCCCGCAGGTCCTCCAGTAGCTCGGCCTGCCCCGAGAGCACACCGGTGAGGATGCGACGGGCCACGGCCAGCAGTTCGGCCACGTGTGGACTGGTCAACGAGTAGAAAACCGTGGAGCCCTCCTTGCGGGACACCACGAGATTCGCCCGCCGCAACACCGCCAGCTGCTGAGACAGATGCGCCGGCTCGATCCCGACCTCCGGCAGCATCTCCGACACCGAATGCTCGCGTTCGCTCAGCAACTCCAGCACCCGGATCCGGGCGGGATGCCCCAGCGTCTTGAAGAACTCCGCCTTCAACTGGTACAGCGGTCTGCTCACCGCGGCACCCCCTATCGTGGACACCCCAACGCCACCCTGTCAGCCGGCCGGACCTGGCGCCACCACGGTGGGACGACCAGGCATCACGACCTCAGCAATTGCCAACCTTAGCAACCATGTCTGTTTGCGGCGCGCCAGCAGCGAGTGCGGCAACGTCCGGGAACGGTAGCGCGCCTCAGCCGATGAGCTCCGCGCGGAGACGCGTCTTGAGGATCTTGCCGGCGGGGTTGCGCGGCAGCTCGTCCTCGCGGAACCAGACGTGGGCCGGCACCTTGAAGGCCGCGATCCGCTCGCCGAGGAACGCCCGCAGCTCCTCCGCAGTGACGGTCATCCCGGGCTGGAGGCGGACGACCGCGCCGACCTCCTCGCCGAGTACCTCGTGAGGCACCCCGATGACGGCGGCGTCGGCGACGGCCGGGTGCTCGTACATCGCCCCCTCGACCTCGGCGCAGTAGACGTTCTCCCCGCCGCGGATCAGCATGTCCTTGGCCCGGTCGACGATGTAGATGAAGCCCTCCGCGTCGACGCGGGCCAGGTCGCCGGTGTGGAACCAGCCGTCGTGGAACGCCTGGGCGGTGTCGCCCGGACGGTTCCAGTAGCCCTTGATGACGTTCGGGCCCTTCACCAGCAGCTCGCCGACCTCGCCGATGGGCAGCTCCTCGCCCACCGGGTCGACGACCTTGACGTCCACCACCGGCACCGGCAGCCCGACGCTGTCGGGATGGGTCAGGTAATTGATCCCGCTGTTGTACGCGGTCACCGCCGACGTCTCGGTGAGGCCGTACCCGTTGTTCGGAACCCGCTCCGGGAGGAGCTCCTTGATCTTCTCGACGAGCGCGGGCGGCGCGGGCGCGCCACCGTACGAGACGGTCACGAGGCTGGAGGTGTCGTACTTGTCGAACTCCGGTGACGTGAGGACCTCCCACGCCATCGTCGGCACGCCGCCGAACCCCGTGACCTGCTCCCGCTCGATGAGCTGCAGCGCGCGCTCGGCGTCCCACTTGTACATGAGCACGACGGTGCCGCCGAGGATGGCGCTGGCCACGAGGATCGCGTGGCAGCCGGTCGCGTGGAACAGCGGCACGTTCAGCAGGGTGACGCGCCGCTGCGGCGCGGACACCTCCTCGAGCGAGCGGCCCGCCTGCACGCCGGCGGCCATCATCGCGTACCCGAGGCAGAAGGTGTTCCCCGTGATGTTGCGCTGCGTGCCGAGCGCGCCCTTCGGCCGGCCCGTCGTCCCGGACGTGTAGAAGATGGTCGCGTCGTCCTCCGGCTCGATCTCCACCTCGGGAAGCGCCACGTCGGCGGTGACCTCGCCGAGCACCGCCTCGTACGCGTCCGTGCCGGGCGGCGGCGGGCCCTCGGCCCGTACGACGATCGTGGGGATGCCGAGCCCGGGCAGCGCGTCGGCGAGCCGGTCGGCACGCTCCTTGTCGGCGACGAGCAGCGTCGCGCCGCTGTCGCGCAGGCCGTACTCCAGCTCCGACGCCGTCCACCAGGCGTTGAGCGGGACGACGACGGCGCCGACGGCCGCGGCGCCGAAGAAGGCGACGGACCATTCGGGGAAGTTGCGCATGGCGATCGCGACCCGGTCGCCCTTGCGCACGCCGTACCGTTCGACGAGGCGGCGCGCGAACGTCGCGGCGCGCCGGAAGTGCTCCTCGAAGGTCAGACGCTCGTCCTCGTGGACGATGAACGGCGCCTCGCCGTGGAACCGGGTGATCTCCAGGACGGACCGCAGCGACGGGGGAGCGTGCTTCCAGACGCGAGTCCGGACGCCGCGGATCTCGATCTCGTCCAGTTCGAACAGCTGCCCCGGAGCGGTCAGCTCGGCCCTGACGTCGTCCTGACTCTTCATCGGCACCTCCGCCCCCGAACCCTACGATCCGAACGTCGTTCTGGACCAGTCCCCATGCGGCCGACTCACGGCTTGCGGGCGACGCCGGCCCAGCAGACGGAGCGGGCGGGGTCGTCTCGCAGCGGGCTCGACGCCTCGTCCGGGCGCCACAGGGGGGTCCACACCACCCCCGGCTCGATCAGCTCCAGGTCCGCGAAGAACGCCTCGACCTGCGAGCGCGGCCGGACGTGGGCCGAGCTGGAGGTCTTGTAGTTCTCGTCCAGGGCCTGCTGCACCTCGTCGTCCCCGTCGTCGGTGCCGTGGGAGATCGCCAGGTGGCTGCCCGCCGGCAGCGGCTTCATGAGCCGGCGGACCAGATCGTACGGGTCCTCGGAGTCGGCGACGAAGTGCAGGACCGCCACCAGCATGAGGGCGACGGGCCGGTCGAGGTCCAGCAGCCGGCGCAGCTGCGGGTCGCCCAGGATCGCGTCCGGATCGCGCAGGTCGTGCCGCACGATCGTGGTCCCGTCGACGCCGTGCAGCATGTCCCGGCCATGGGCCAGCACGACCGGGTCGTTGTCGATGTACACGATCCGGGACTCCGGCGCGACGCCCTGCACGATCTCGTGGACCTGGCCGTTGGAGGGCAGCCCGGTGCCGATGTCGAGGAACTGGCGCACGCCCGCCTCGGCCGCGAGGTAGCGGGTGGCGCGGCGCAGGAAGCCGCGGTTCTCCACCGCGGCGTCGCGCGCGCTGGGCAGGGCGGCCATGGTGTTCTCCGCGACGACGCGGTCGGCGGGATAGTGGTCCTTGCCGCCAAGGATGTAGTTGTACACCCGCGCCGGGCTCGGAATGTCGGGCCGGAACTCGTCTTGCCGGTCGTCGCTGTCCGTCACGAGATGCCTTTGTCGCCGGTTATGTCGGAGGCGTTGATTTTTCCACGAACGCCCGTACTCGGCGGTCAGATCGGAGAACTCGCCGCCGAGTACGGACGTCGCGCGGGCGGCCTCGCGGCTCGCCCGCATCACCATCACACGCCTGGCCACGGCTGCTAATGGGATTGCATCCAGCTATGGGATAGCATTGCGCCACGACGCTGACGATGCAAGCCCATGGGTGAATGAAATTGCATCGGCGGTTGATCTTTGGGTCCGTGGAAGACTCTGGGGTCAGCCGCAAGGGAGGTCGAGGTCATGGCGAACGCTGGAGCGAGCGGGCCGACGGCGCTGCGCATCCTTCTCGGATCGGAGCTGCGCCGGCTTCGGGAGAAGTCGGGCGTCACCTCGGTCGCGGCGGCCAAGGCGATCGGCGGATCCGAGTCGAAGATCAGCCGGATGGAGCTCGGCCGCAGCGGTTTCAAGGAGGCGGACGTCGCGATCCTCCTGTCGCTGTACGGGATCACCGACGCGGAGGAGCGCGACCAGCTGCTGTCCCTCGCCCGCCGGGCCAACCAGCCCGGCTGGTGGCACAGCTACGGTGACGTCCTGCCGTCGTGGTTCCAGTCCTACATCGGCCTGGAGCAGGCGGCGTCCCGCATCCGGACGTACGAGCCGCAGTTCGTCCCCGGCCTGTTGCAGACCGAGGACTACGCCGGGGCCGTCATCTCCCTGGGCGACTTCCAGCCCGAGGAGATAGAGCGCCGGGTCGCGCTGCGGGCCACGCGACAGCGGAAGTTCCGCGACGGCGCGCTGCGGCTGTGGGCCGTGATCGACGAGATCGCGCTGCGGCGGCCCGTCGGCGGACCCGAGGTGCTCCGCGGCCAGCTGGAGTACCTCATGGCCGCCGCGAAGCAGCCCGGTCTCACGCTCCAGGTCACGCCGTTCGCCGCGAGCGCGAAGCACGCCGCACCCGGTGGGTTCACCATCATGCGGTTCGCCGATCCGCAACTGCCCGACGTGGTCTACGTCGAGCAGCTCGGCAACGCGCTTTACCTCGACAAGCGCGAGGACGTCGACCGCTACACCCTCGCCATGGATCGTCTCAGCGTCATCAGCGCCACCCCCGACGAGTCAATCGACATCATCGGCACGATCCTGGAGGGCATCTGATGCGCACCGACGACCTGTGGCGAAAGAGCTCCAAGAGCACCCCGGAAGGCAACTGCGTCGAGGTCCGCGTCGCGGAGGCGCGCCCGCTCGGCTGACACGCCGCAGCACGGAAGTGGAGCATCCCGCTACGCTCCGTGTACGGTGCGGGCCGTGGAGAACCTGCGGATAGGCGTGGTCGACATCGCCCACGACGACCAGACCACCAACGATCACCTGTCCTGTGCGGTGTGCACGTGGCGGCTGGGGGTGTCGCCCCGCGAGTACGCGCTGCGCCTCGCCCGCCGCCACGACGAGTCACACCAGAGCGGTGCGGGGCACGAGGGCGCCAGGCCCGGTGTCGCGGGCGCCTCCTGATCAGGAGGTCTCATATCGAGCCGCCTTGATCGGAGATCCGCCGGGCGCCCGGCCGGACCGGTCAGCGCGTGGCGGCCCCTTCGGCGAGCCGGGTCAGGTCGTCCGCGCCCAGGCCCGGCCAGCCGTGCACCTTCTCGCGCCAGGTGCCCGGTACGGCGCGCGCGCCGTACCGGGCACCGAGCAGCGCCCCGGCGATCGCCGCGACCGTGTCCGTGTCGTTGCCCGCCCGCACCGCGGCGACCAGCCCGTCCGGCAGACTCCCGGCGCGAATGACGGCGGACCAGGCGGCCTGCAGCGCCGGCACGACGAACCCGTTCGGGCTGAAGTGAGAAGGCGGCGCGGTCTCGGCGTCGCGCAGCCAGGAGGCCCAGCGGTCGCGGCGGTCGGCGGGAAGCAGGTCCAGACCTTCGCGCACGCCGTCGAGGCTCGCGTCCAGCACCGCTCGCCGTACGCCGGAGCACCACAGCACGCAGGCGTCCCCCGCCAGGTCGTCGAAGTGGGTAAGGGAACTGACCAGGCGCGCGGCCTCCGTCAGGCCCGCCGGATCGGCGAGATAGGGGAGTGCGACGACCCCGGTCCGCATGAGCGAGCCGTTCCCGGCGGTACGCCCCGTCTTGCGGTGCAGGTCCGCGGAGGCCTCCCGCATGGCCCGCGACAGCCCGCCGGCCCGTGCAGCGGCCGCCAGCACGCCGGACGTCTGCAGGCCGACGTCGCTCGCGCCCTCGTGGAACCACCGGAGGAAGCGCTCGGCGATCCCGTCGAGGGCCGCATCGGAACGCAGGTCGCCGCCCATCGCGGCGACCTCGGCCACGCAGACCTGCATCTGGGTGTCGTCGCTGTACTCCCCGGGCGCGTACGGGCCCAGTCCGCCGCCGATCATCTCCGGCACGGCCGTGTCCGGCAGCCGCTCGGCGAACTCGTACGGCACGCCGAGCGCGTCTCCGCAGGCCGCGCCGAGCAGTACGCCCGCGGCCCGGTCTCGCTGTTCATTCGTGAGCATCATGAGTACCGACGTTCGCGTCGCCGTGGTGGTTCCCGGAGCGGCGGGGTCCTGCTCGGACCGGTCGCCGCCGCCCGCGACGACGCGGGCGGCGGACGAAGGCCTCTCAGCCCTGCGCTCCGGTCAGCCGCTCAACCTCCCGCGCGTGCGCGTCGGCGTCGGCGCGGGCGGCGCGTGGATTCCACCGGCCGGCCAGCGGCAGCATGAGGACGAGGAAGAGCAGCTCGGCGACGATGCAGATCCACCACCAGGACTGCCACTGGTGCGGCGCGTCGGCCGCCGCCTTCTTGAGCTCGCCCAGTTCGTGCAGCAGCGTGGGCGGCGGAGCCGTGCCGGCCGGCACCTTCTTCGCCGCGGCCAGCACCTCTGGGGCGCGCGTCAGCGTGTCGACGGCGCCGACCACGTACGGGAGGACGAAGTAGGAGACGCACACGACGATCCGCAGGATCCAGCCCCAGATGGCCAGGCCGGTCGCGGTCAGGGCGGGGTTCCGCCGCTCGATCGTCTCCGTGAACGCCGCCATCCATGGCGTGTACGCCACGCCCAGGCCGACGGCGAGCAGGCTGATGATCCAGATGAGGGTGCCCGCGCTCGTGTGCGGATGGGTCGTCCGGGTCATGAACAGGAACGTCATGACCGCCGCGAGGAGCGTGCCCCCCACGATGAAGGGCTTGCGCACCCGAAGGCGGTCCGAGACGACGCCCACGATGACGAGGGCGACCGCGTTCATCGCCCAGTACCAGCTGTTGACCCCGTTGGCCCGTGCGGTCGTGAGTCCGAAGTTCGAGGTCAGGTAGATGGTGAAGAACGCGACGGCGGTGTAGTAGATGAGCAGGAAGACGCTGACGCCGAGCGCCGGCGCGAGGACGTCGAGGCGTGCCATCTGCCTCCACGGGTGGCGCAGATCGGCCTGCTGCTCCGCCGTATCCGCCCGGGCCTCGACCAGCGCGCGGTCCGCGACGCTCACCATCACCTGGTCGCGGAGCCCGGGCCGCAGCTCCCGCAGCCCGAACAGCGCGACGGCGAACGCCACCAGCCCGACGACGCCGACGATGTAGTACTGGCTGGACCAGGAGTCGTCGAACCGCGGCAGGGTGCGGTTGGCCACGAAGCTGACGACCAGGCTTCCGATCACCGGTCCGAGCGTCCAGAAGCCCATCGCGGAGGCGCGGCCGATCTGCGGTGAGAAGTCGCGGACCAGCGCGGGGGTGGCCACCAGGCACATGCCCTCGACGAGGCCGGTCAGGATGGTGACGACCGCGAACGTCGTCTTGTTCGGGGCGAGCGGCGTCAGGAGCGTCAGCAGGCCCGTGCCCAGCAGACCGTACGTCACGAGGTTGGCGCGGCCCCACCGGTCGGCGATGCCGGCGGCCAGCGACCCGAAGGCCCCGACCAGGTTGGCGAACACGAGCACGTTCACGTAGTAGAGGAACGACATCTTGAAGTGCGCCAGCATCAGCGGGGCGACGCCGCCCGCGACGTAGAGCTCGTAGTACAGGACGATCGTGACGAACACCGCCACGGCCAGGTACCGGTAGCGGGCCGCGGTGTCGGGGTAGCGGTCCAGGCCGCGCTCCCACAGCCGGTGCGCGGAGAAGCCGTTGGACGGGGTCGTGGTCGGATCGGCGGGGGCCATGGCCACCTCGTTTCCTACAGGCCGACGTGTCGGAGCGTCATGGCGCTCCGCCCCCGAGGAAGGACGAACCGAATCCAGGTGAATAAGCGTTCATTCACGTTAGGGAAATTAGTACGCTCGGGTCTGTCGGCCGTCAAGACGAGGAGCCGCGCACGTGACCGAATCGGAGCTTCCGCTCGCCGGATCGCGAATCCAGCGGCGGCTCGCGGCGGCCGCGATCGACCTTTTCTACCGTCAGGGCGCGCTGGCGACCTCCGTCCGGCAGATCACCGAGGCGTGCGGCATGACGCCCGGCGCGCTGTACAACCACTTCGGTTCAAAGGACGAACTGCTGTACGTGGTCGTGCGCGACATCCACCTGCGGCTGGAGGACGAGGTGACCGCGGCGCATGAGGCCGTCGCGGGCGATCCCCTGGCCGAGCTGCGAGCGATCGTCGGCGTGTACGTGACGCGGCACGCCGACCATCAGGAGACCGCGCGGGTCGCCAACCGGGAGTATCACCTGCTCTCCGGCGTCTGGTACGACGAGGTCGTCGCGATCCGGCGGCGGCTGCGCGATCGCCTGGCGGACGTCCTGCTGGCGGGCCACAAGTGCGGTGAGTTCCACCTGGTCGGCGGCGACGACCGGTCCGCGGCCGTCCTCACCGCGATTCCCATCCTCGACATGTGCGTGCACCTCAGCGAGTGGTTCCACGAGCACCGCCCGCTGGGCCCCACCGACCTGCGGGACCGTTACGTGGGGCTCGCACTGCGCATGGCCGGTGCCCGGCCCGACTGACCGATCTGGAGGTCTCCATGGCCCGACTTCTCCGCCCGTTCGCCCAGGCCAGGCCGGACGAGCCGGCCCTCATCGACGAGCACGGCGTCACCACCTGGCAGACGTTCGAGGAGCGGGTCGACCGGCTGGCGGGGGCACTGCGCGGGCTCGGCCTGCGGACCGGCGACACGATCGCGATCCACTCCGGCAACCGGCGTGAGTACTTCGAGGTGATGGCGGCCGCGACGCACGTCGGCCTGCGGTACGTGCTGGTCAACTGGCACTGGACCGCGGACGAGCTCGCGTACGTGCTGGGAGACTCCGGAGCGAGGGTCCTGTTCTCCGAGGACCGATTCGCCGAGGTCGCCGAGACGGCGGCGGCAGAGGCCGACCTGGTGGCGCGGGTCGGGTTCGGCGAGGTCCCCGGCTTCCGGCCGTACGAGGACGTGCTCGCCTCCGGGCCGGATGGCGAGCCCGCTGACCAGGTCCTCGGCTGGCCGATGATCTACACCTCCGGTACGACGGGCCGGCCGAAGGGGGTCAGTCGCAAGCTCACCCAGGCGGGCGCGCCGATCGAGATGATGGCCATGGCCGCCCCCGGCTACGCCGACGTCCTCCGCATTCCCGAGGGCGGCCGGTCGCTGCTCGTCGGGCCGGTCTATCACTCGGCGCAGTGGCTGTTCTCGTACGTGTTGCTGTACGCGGGGCGGGCGCTGGTGATGCGGCGCGGGTTCGACGCGGAGGAGACGTTGCGGCTCATCGAGCGGTATCGGATCACCAACGTGCACCTCGTGCCGACCCAGTTCGTCCGGATGCTTCGCCTCGACGAGGCGACGCGCGCGGCGCATGACCTGTCGAGCCTCACCGCCGTGTGGCACGGTGCCGCGCCGTGTTCCCCGGAGGTGAAACGCCGGATGATCGACTGGCTGGGTCCGGTCGTCCACGAGTACTACGGGTCGACCGAGGCGTCGGTGAACACCATCGTGACGGCCGAAGAATGGCTGCGCCGGCCGGGCACGGTCGGGCGGCCGCTGCCCACGGTCGAGACCCACGTCCTACGCGAGGACGGCAGCCCCGCCGAGCCGGGCGAGCCGGGACAGCTGTGGTTCCGCTACGCGAGCGGCGACGACGTCGAGTACTGGGGAGACCCGGACAAGACCGCCTCGATCCACCGGAACGGCCTGTTCACCACCGGGGACATCGGCTACCTCGACGCCGACGGGTACCTGTTCCTCGCCGACCGTGTCATCGACATGATCATCAGTGGCGGCGTCAACATCTACCCGGCCGAGATCGAAGGCGTGCTCATCACCCATCCGGCCGTCGGTGACGTCGCGGTGTTCGGCGTGCCCGACGAGGAGTACGGCGAGCAGGTCAAGGCGGTGGTCCAGCCGGAGGACGGGCACACCGCGTCGCCGGAGCTGGCGGAGGAGCTCATCGCGTTCTGCCGCGCATCGCTGGCCGGCTACAAGGCGCCGCGCTCGGTGGACTTCGTCACCGACCTGCCGCGCACCCCGACCGGGAAGCTCTACAAGCGCCTCATCCGCGAGCCGTACTGGTCCGGCCACGGCACGCGGATCTAGTTCTCTCGGTCCGTCAGCACCAGTTGCGGTACCAGGCGTCCGGGCGGCGACCCGGTCCTACCCGGACGTCAGCACCAGTGGCGGAGCTCGGCGTCCTCCAGGGCCTGGCGCAGCTCCTCCTGGTCGGCCCGCCAGCCGACCAGGTCGTAGTAGCGCTCGGACGGCTCCCGGACGACCGGGACCCCGGGCGCGTGGATCCGCGTGGCCTCCGTCAGCGACGCCGTGCGGTACCGCCATCCGCGGGCCTCCGCGTGGAAGCTGACGGCGAGCTCCAGCCCGGCCTCCGACGGCCCGCGGTCGAGCCGGCGCAGCCGCTCCCACACGTCCAGCGGCAGGTCGTGTCGGGACACCGCCTCCGTGAGCTCGGCGAGATGCCGCTCGGGCGAGCCCGGCGCCATCGGATGCAGCCGGACCCCGACGCACCGCACCGTGCCCTCGACGAACTCCGTCCGCCGGGAGAACAGCACCAGCGCGCTGACCTCGTCCCAGCCGAACCGGCGAGCCCCGTCCGGCGACGCGACGAGGAAGATCCCGTCCGCGTCGACGGCGAAGGCGATCCAGCCGGTGCGCCGGCCCCGGGCGAGCCGCGCGCCGCCCACCGCGGCCAGGACGACGGATGCGGCCGCCAGGCCGAGGCGCGTGGGCACGCGGTTCGGCTGCCCGGCCCGCACCACTCCGGCGATCATCCGGACCGAGATCGCGAGACCCAGGACGCCGACCGCGATCATGAGGACCGGCCGGAGCCGCCGGAACCTCACGACGTACGGCGCCGATGCGGACCCGGCCGGAGTCTCGGTGGTCACCGCGAAATCTCCTCCGCCCACGAGGCAAAGATCCGTCCGGCGCACTGTACTGCGCGCCGTCCGCGTACGGAGATCGCTCGGGCATCCGGCCGGCGGCGTCATCGGTAGCACGCGAGAGCGGGCTCGGGGATCTCGGCACGGCGGTCGTACGGGGAGCGGTCAGGATCCCAGGACCGGGTAGTCGGTGTAGCCGCGGTGGTCACCGCCGTAGAAGGTGGCCGGGTCCGCCTCGTTGTACGGCGCGATGATCAGCCTGGCGCCCGCCTGCTGCGTGTCGTACTCGACGGTCAGCTCTGTGACGAGGCCGCCGTACGTGCGGCTGCGTGTCATCGGCGCCACGACGAGACGATTGGCCAGCTCCAGCGCACTGACGGCAACCAACTCGAACAGTTCGTTCATACCACTCTTCCTCCGTGAATCAGCTGATCAGGGCGTTAGGGTCCGAGGGTGGGCGGCGAATCGGTAACTTTCGGTACTCGACCACGTAGGTTCGTGGGTGGTTAACTGCTGGAGTTTGAATGTGCATAAGTGCACGCGGTGTCTCGATGGTCACGCTATGTTGTTGCTGTGATTTTGGGCGGAGTGGGCACGAGCGCAGGGGACCAGTCCCTTCGCCGCTTACCGCTGGTTCCGTCATGGCACGCTTCCGGTCCCGGCGCAGCGGGTCGGGCTGCGCACGATCTGGGTGAAAATCGACGTCGGTGCTGCCCCAGATGCGATGGTTGGTATCTGGCTGTACGCCCGCGTTTCCTCCCATGACCACAAGCCGGACCTCGAATGTCAGGTTGCCGGGCTGTCGCAGTGGGCAGCCAAGAGGGGGCGCCGCATAGCGCGGCTGGAGTGCGAGATCGCCTCGGGCATCAACGGCTCCGGTTCCAGGGGCCGGCCGCTTCCCGCCGACCTGGACGTAACCACGTCCGTGGCGGAACAGAAAGGTCGCCTCGGTGGCATGAACATGGAACTGGCCGAGGCGGCGTTGGTCGCGAAGGGCCGCCGTCTGGTGGCCAGGGACGACGGAGAGGTCGTCGGCGATCTCGCGCGGGACATGGGGCAGACGTCGGTTTGCTTGTGCGTTCGTCGGTATGGCCATCGTTCGGCGCGGGACCCTGCCCGCACGGCGGTGGAGGCGGCCCGGCATGGCTGACCTGCGCGCCATCGAAGTGCCGTTCGTTGCGGTCGGGTCGTCGGGTGTGGCGATCCGTGACCGCCTCAAGGGCCTGACCCCGCAGGATGTGACGGTGCTGCGGCTGGTGGGTGACCACCTCGGTTCGCTCGCCTCCTCCGACCTGAAGGCACGGTGCGCGGCGGGGCTGGATCACGACACCGGCCAATGGGCGGAGCGGAAACGGGCATTAACCGCCGAGTCGTCCTCGCGCTGGGCCGGGTCGATCACCAAGGCCACGCATGACCAGTGGGCGCTGGCACGGCGCAGCCAGCTCGCCTACATCCGCAGCCTTGAGGCCGGGATCGCCACAATCACGCAACGGCTGTCCCTGCCGGTCGGAGAGAAAGGCACGAAGAAAGCACCGGGCGGTTACCAAGGCGCCCAGGAGTGGTTCGAAAAGACCCGGCGCCTGCGCCTGCTTCAGGACCGGCTCGAACAACAGCGGGCCGACCATGAGGCCGGGCGGGTTCGCGTCGTGCGCGGTGGTAAGAGGTTGCTGCGCACCCGGCACAACCTGGATGCCGTCGAGCTCACCGCACCCGAATGGCGTGAAAAGTGGCAGGCCAAGCGCCGGTTCCTGGCCGCTGATGGCGAGTCCGGCAAGCGGTACGGGAACGAGACGATCCGCGTCACCCCCGACGGCCAGGTCGGCATCAAGCTCCCCTCGCCGTTGGCGCACCTGGCCAACGCTGCACACGGCCGGTACGTCCTCACCTCGAAGGTGTCGTTCCCGCACCGGGGTGAGCAATGGCGCGACCGCGTGTGCGCGAACCGGGCTGTGGCCTACCGCATCTGCGAGGACGTCCAGCGCGGACGCTGGTACCTGACGGCCTCCTGGACCATCCCGCCGGTCAAAACCGTTCCCCTGCAAACCGTCCGTGCTGGTGGCCTGATCGGGGTGGACACCAACGCCGACCACCTGGCCGCCTGGAGACTCGACGCCCACGGCAACCCGGTCGGCGAGCCCCGCCGATTCGACTACGACCTGTCCGGCACCACCCAGCACCGCGACGCCCAGATCCGGCATGCCATCATCAGTCTTCTGCACTGGGCTGAACGGCACAGCATTGCCATCGCGATCGAGGACCTGGATTTCGCCGCGGAGACGACCCGCGAGAAACACGGTCGGCGTAAGCGGTTCCGCAACCTGATCTCCGGGATGCCCGTGGCCAAGCTCCGCGCCAGGCTGGTGGCGATGGCGGCTGAACTCGGCATCACCATCGTCGCCGTCGACCCCGGCTACACCTCAAAGTGGGGAGCCCAGCACTGGCGGCGCCCCCTCACCACCCCTCGGCGCCCCGTCACCCGCCATCAGGCGGCGGCCGTGGCGATCGGACGACGCGCCCTGGGACACCCGATCCGGCGACGGACGGCACCGCCCCCTGCTCACCAGAGCGATGAGCAAGGGCATCGGACCGTCCAGGCCGCACCGGATGCCCCAGGACGTGAGGAACCCCGCCCCCGCACCCCCGGACCACGATCACGAGTCGTGCCGCCCGGCTGCGGAGCGAAAGTGGGGAACCAGGACGCCCAACACCGTTCGGAGCGTCCGGCTGAGCACACAACTCATGCCCAGTCTTTAGGAACGGTGTTGTACGGGCGCGACGCGCCAGGTGATCTTGTTGGTGGCGACACCGTAGTCTCGGCTGGGATCGACGTGATCATGGTTTCGGAGAGGCAGAGATGACCACGGACTTCCAGGCTCGCGCCCACTCGCACGTCAACGAACTTCGCGCCACGCCGGACATCGTCATGACCGCCTGCGAGATCGGGTCAGGGCCGCCCCGGGAACTCTCGGCCGACGACGCCGCGCTGATCGGCTCAGCCTGGGGAGACACGGCCGTCGAGGGCGTTCGCGAGTACCTGCTGAGCACCGACCACATCCATGTCGCCTGGCACATGGACGACTACTCCCTCGACGGGGAGTTCTTCCTGAAGGACGTCCGGAACTGCCTGTCCGGCAGGGTAGTGCCGTACGTGGACGTGAGTCTGTCTCCAGAACAACGAGAGCTGATGGCCGACGGGCTGTTGATGCTCGAGGAGGCCCCGGGATCGGGCCGTCTCACAGCGCTGCGTCACCACGCTCCGAGCCAGGGGCTGTGGTTCTACGACACGAACCACCGAAACCTGGTGCCGCTGGAACTCGACTACCGGTCCTACGTGGACACTCTGCTCGTCATGAAGGGGATCCCGGGCTGGCAATACCTCTTCACCGACGTCGACCTCCGCCACGGGAAGTACCACGCCACCGTCCGCCAGTTGGAGAAGACCCTGGAGGGCTTTCCCGATCTCTTCCCCGATCACGACTACAGCCACCTGCGGGAACGCTTCCAGGCCCGCTGCGACCGACCCACCAGAGGACGGGCACGCAGAGCTCGATGAACCGGGTGGCACGGCGGGGCGACGGTGCGGGCGCCGCCCGTCTCGGGGACGCCCACACCGCCGGGGTCAGGCCAGGGACGCGTCGAGCGTGATCTTCGTGCCGGCCAGCGCCTTGCTCACCGGGCAGTTGGCCTTCGCCTGCTGGGCGGCGTTCTCGAAGTCCTCGGCGGAGATGCCCGGGACCGACGCGCGTACGGTCAGGTGGATGCCGGTGATGCCCTCACCCGGCTGGAAGGTCACGTCGGCGCGGGTGTCCACGGTCTCCGGGGGCGTGCCGGCGCCGGCGAGGCCGTGGGACAGCGCCATCGAGAAGCAGGTGCTGTGCGCGGCGGCGATGAGCTCCTCCGGGCTGGTCTTGCCCTCCGGCTTCTCCGCGCGGGACGGCCAGTTGACCTCGAACTCCCCGACCTTCGAGGAGTCCAGCGACACCTTGCCCTGCCCGCCCATGAGCGGGCCTTCCCAGTGGGCGTTCGCGGTACGGACGGTGGCCATGTGATGCTCCTTCTGGACGTGCGCGGGCCCGCCGACGAGCGGCGGTACGCCCGGTTTTGTGCAAATTCACTGGACGCGGGCCATGGGCGCCCCGATGATCGAGGGCATGTCCGAACCCGTCGTCCCGATCATAGGGGCCGAGCCCGAAGCGCCTGTCGACTACCGCCTCGACACGACCGACACGCTCGGCGGCGTCATCGACGTCCTCGCCCTCCAGCCCTTCACGACGGGCCGGCAGCCGTACGCCCGGGTGAAGCGGCTGGACCGGGTCCGCCCCGACGCGCCCCTGCGCCCGCCGGGCGCGCGGGTGCTGCGCGCCGTCCGCGAGGAGAGCCGCGACGCGCTGCTGGCGGCGGGTGACGGCTGGACGCTCCGGGCGGTCCGCTGGCGCGGCGGGTCCGGAACCGTCGAGGTCACGGCCGTCAGCGACGAACTGGCCGCCGCCGTCGTCGAGCAGTCCGTCCGCGACGCCGTCGAGGCGACATCGGAACCGGACCGCGTCGAGATGGGCTTCTGGCACTCCAGCTCCCACGGGGCGCAGCGCCGCAAGCGGTCCATCGCCACGACGCCCTGGGCGGAGATCCGCGACAACTACCCGGCCACCACCGCGACGGCCGTCGACCGGCTCGCGGCCGTACGCGCGGCCGACGTGACCGGCCGGCTCATCCTCCTGCACGGACCACCCGGCACCGGCAAGACCACGGCCCTGCGCGCTCTCGCCCGCGAGTGGTCGAAGTGGTGCCAGTTCGACTGCGTCCTCGACCCGGACGAGTTGTTCGGCAATCCGGCGTACCTCATGGAGGTCGCCGTGGGGGAGGAGGACGAGGACGAGGAGGACCGGCGCTGGCGGCTGCTCGTCCTCGAGGACTGCGACGACCTGATCCGCGCCGAAGGCGGGGCGAGCACCGGACAGGCGCTCTCCCGCCTGCTCAACCTCACCGACGGCCTCGTCGGCCAGGGCCGCGAGGTCCTCGTCGCCATCACCACCAACCGGCCCCTGTCCGGCCTGCACCCCGCCGTCGTACGCCCCGGCCGCTGCCTGGCCCAGATCGAGATGGGCCCGCTGTCCCACGCCGAGGCCGCCGCCTGGCTGGGCACGACGAACGGCGTCCCGGAGAACGCGACGCTCGCGGAGCTGTACGCCATCCGCGACGGCCGCACCGCGGAAACGCCGCCCCCGACGTCCGGCACCGGCTTCTACCTCTGAGCACCGTATTCGCGCGCGGCCGGGGACGCGGCGCAGGCGTGCGCGGGCGTGCGCCGGCGGCGGTCGAAAATCCGTGGCCGGCGGGGACGAGCGTGGATATCGTCGCGGAGTGCCTGACGCGATCTTTGCCGATTCTCGCCTCGCGCCCATCTACGACGCCTTCGACGGAGACCGCGACGACCTAACGGCCTACCTCGACATCGCGGACGAGTTCGGCGCGGACCGCGTGCTCGATATCGGCTGTGGCACCGGATGCCTGGCGGTCCTCCTCGCGGACAGCGGCCGTACGGTGACGGGCGTCGACCCGGCGGAGGCATCGCTCGGCGTCGCGAGGTCGAAGGATCCGACCGGAAGAATCACCTGGGTGCACGGCGATGCCACGACGGTCCCGGCGCGCGGCGCCGATCTCGCGGTGATGACGGGCAACGTGGCGCAGGTCTTTCTCACCGACGCCGACTGGACACGAACGCTCCAGGGCGTCCACGCTGCACTTCGCCCCGGGGGTCACCTCGTCTTCGAGACGAGACGCCCTGAATATCGGGCGTGGGAACAGTGGGCGACCGACAATGCGCCGGTCACCCTCGATTTTCCGGGAGTCGGCCCCGTGGAGCAGCGTTTCGAGGTCACCGAGGTGAGCCTTCCGCTGGTCTCCTTCCGCTACACCTACACGTTCCTGGCGGACGGCACGGTCGTCACCTCGGACTCGACCCTCCGGTTCCGTCACCGTGACGAGGTGGAGACGAGCCTGAGCGCGAACGGCTATCGCGTGCTGGACGTCCGAGAAGCCCCTGATCGCCCAGGCCGCGAGTTCGTGTTCATCGCCGAGCACGCGACCTGAACCCGCCCCCGCCGTACGGAGGGGTCGTCATCGCTGCTCATGATCGACTGACCCGGTGAACGACTTGTACAGGTGCACGTCCGCGTTCCCGCCGGGAATGCCCAGTGTCCGGCCGGTCTCGACATAGCCATGGCGCTGGTAGAAGCCGGGGGCTTGGAAAGTGAAGGAGGAGACCGCCATGCGATCACAACCGCGTCGCCGGGCCTCCGTCTCGGCGGCGAGCAGGATCTTGCTGCCCCAGCCGTCCTTGCGGCTGTCCTCGCGCACCCACAGCAACTCGATGCCGCACAGACCGCCCCACGTCCAGGCGGCCAACCCACCGACCAGTTCCCCCGCTTCATCGGTGACCTTGACCGAGAACGCGTCGTGGTCGTCCGCACCTGTCGCGGCCGTATTGAAGGCGATCAGTTCGGCGGTCAGTCGTCCGCTGAGCTCGGCGTCGCGTTCACCGACGCTCAGCACCGGGTCGGAGTAGTGCTCAGTCGTCACGGCACGGAGTATCCCAGCCGGCTTCGCCCTCCAGCAGGCGATTTATTTGCCCGCCGGGGCACCGGCAGGGTCACACTGAGAATCATGATCTGCGGTGCCGGGAGTGGCGCCCCCGTCCTCGGGCACCGGCGGGAGCGGCCAGACTGGTGGGGTGCGTTCGTCCGACCTGCCCGTGTCCGCCGCGATTCCCGCGTTGCGTGATGCGCTCGACTCTGCCGGGACCGCCGTGTTGGCCGCGCCGCCGGGGACCGGGAAGACCACGCTCGTGCCGCTCGCCCTCGCCGAGACCGGGCGGCGGGTGATCGTGGCCGAGCCGCGGCGGCTCGCGGCGCGCGCTGCCGCGCGCCGGATGGCGTGGATGCTCGGCGAGCCCGTCGGCGAACGCGTCGGCTATGCGATCCGCGGCGAGCGGCGGCCGGGCGGCGCGGTCGAGGTCGTCACCACCGGCGTGCTGCTGCGGCGTCTGCAGCACGACCCGGACGTGCGCGCGGACGTCGTCATCCTCGACGAGTGCCACGAGCGTCACCTGGACGCCGACACCGCGTTCGCCTTCCTCCTCGACGTCCGTGCGACGCTGCGCCCCGACCTGGGGCTGGTCGCCGCGTCGGCGACCGCCGACACCGGGCCGTGGGCGGAGCTCATGGGCGGCGCGCCGGTCGTCAGCGCGGACGGCGCGGCATACCCGGTCGAGGTGGTCTGGGCGCCGCCGCCCCGTCCCGTACGCCCGCCGCACGGTCTGGCCGTCGACCCGGCGCTGCTCGACCACGTGGCCTCGACGGTCCGCCGGGCGCTGGGCGAGCGGGACGGCGACGTGTTGTGCTTCCTGCCCGGTGTGGCCGAGATCGACCGGGTCGCGCGCGCTCTCGGTGACCTCCACGTGCTGCGGCTGCACGGCCGTGCGCTCGCGGCCGTGCAGGAGGAGGTGCTGCGCGGGCCGGAGGGTGGGCGACGCGTCGTGCTGGCCACGTCGGTCGCCGAGTCGAGCCTCACCGTGCCGGGCGTGCGTGTCGTCGTGGACGCCGGGCTGTCGCGGGAGCCGCGCACCGATCATGCGCGCGGGCTGGGCGCGCTGACGACCGTACGCGCGTCGCGGGCCGCCGCCGACCAGCGCGCCGGGCGCGCCGGGCGCGAGGCGCCGGGAACGGTGTACCGGTGCTGGACCGAGGCCGAGCACCAGCGGCTCCCCGAGCGTCCCCGGCCGGAGATCGCACTGGCCGACCTGACCGGGTTCGCGCTGGAGGCGGCCTGCTGGGGCGATCCGGACGCCACCGGCCTGGCACTCCTGGACGCCCCACCGCCCGCCGCGATGCGCGCCGCCCGCGAGACCCTGCGGGCGGTCGGCGCCGTCGACGACGGCGGTCGCGCGACCGAACGCGGCCGGAGGATGGCCCGCATCGGCGTCCACCCCCGGCTGGCCCGCGCGCTCCTCGACGGCGCCGAGCGCGTCGGGGCGCGTGCGGCCGATGTCGTGGCGGTGCTGGCCGACCAGCAGCGGACCGACGAGGACCTGGTCCGGCAGTGGCGCGGCCTGCGAGGCGACCCGCGGTGGCGCGACGAGGTACGCCGGCTGCGGCGCGCGATCACGGGCGCTCCGGAGGCCGGGCCGGACGACGAGACGACGGCGGGCGTGGTCGTCGCCCTCGCGTTTCCGGAACGGGTCGCCCGGACCCGCGGCGGCGGATACCTGATGGCGTCCGGCACCGCGGCCGAGCCCCTCAGGGGTTCCGCGCTCGGCGGGGCGGAGTGGCTGGCGATCGCCGTCGCCGACCGGCCCGCGGGCGCTCCGGCCGCGCGGATCCGCCAGGCTGTCCCGATCGACGAGGACGTGGCCCGGGCGGCCGTGGGCGTCACGGCGGAGGACGAGGTCGTCTGGCGGGGCGACGTCGTCGCCCGCCGTGTCGAGCGCCTCGGCGCGATCGAGCTGTCGGCCGTGCCGCTGCCGGACCCCGACCCCGAGCTCGTCCGGGCTGCCCTGCGCGAGGGCCTGCGCCGGGAGGGGCTCGGCCTGCTCACCTGGACCCGTGACGCGGAGGCGCTGCGCGCCCGGCTGGCGTTCTGTCATCGCGTCCTCGGCCCGCCGTGGCCGGCGATGGACGACGATGCGCTGCTCGAGTCCCTCGACCTCGCCGCCGGCGGCGCGCGGCGGCGGGCCGACCTCGAACGCGCGGACGTGGCCGCGCTGCTGCGCGGACTGCTGCCGTGGGAGTGCGCCGCCCGGCTCGACGAGGTCGCCCCCGAGCGGATCGCCGTGCCGAGCGGGTCGCGGATCCGGATCGACTACTCCGGCGAGCAGCCGGTGCTCGCCGCGAAGCTGCAGGAACTGTTCGGATGGACCGAGACGCCGCGCGTCGCGGGCGTTCCCCTCGTGGTGCACCTGCTGTCGCCCGCCGGGCGGCCCGCCGCGGTCACCGCGGACCTGGCGTCGTTCTGGCGTGAGGGCTACCGGAACGTCCGTGCGGAGCTGCGCGGACGCTACCCGCGCCACCCCTGGCCGGAGGACCCGGCCACCGCCGAGCCGACCCGCCGTACGAACGCCCGCCGCCGCTGACCGTATCGCCGACGCCGGCCGGATACGGCCAGGGTCACAGTTTGCGGCCGGCGGCTTGCGGCCGAGACCGGAGGCGCTGGTCGGCGGTCACGGCTTGCGGCCGACGCCTCCATACAGCCAACGGGTGGCCTCCGGGGCCGGGTCCGCGGGGTCGGGATGCCAGGCGTCGATGGTGACCAGGCCGGGATCGACGAGTTCGTACCCGTCGAAGAAGCGCGCGATCTGGGCGCGCTCGCGGAAGTAGATGGGCGTCGGCGTGGTCGCGTACACGCTCTCGATCTGGTCGACCGCGGCGGCCGACTGACCGTCCCGGGTGACGTGGGTGAACGTGATGTGGCTGCCGGACGGCAGGGCGTCGCGCAGCGCGCCCATGACGGACGGCCGCTCCTCCTCGGTGAGGAAGTGCACCATGGCGATCAGGAGGACACCGACCGGCTTGCTGAAGTCGATCAGCTTGGTGGTGTTCGGATGCTGCAGCACCGAGGTGGGCTCGCGCATGTCGGCGGTCGCCACGGTGGTGTTGTCGTCGCGAGCGAGCAGGGCGCGGCCGTGCACCAGCACGATCGGGTCGTTGTCGACGTAGACGACCCGGGCGTCGGGCGCGATCTGCTGGGCCACCTCGTGGGTGTTGCCCGCGGTGGGCAGGCCGGAGCCGATGTCGATGAACTGCCGGATCCCCTGCCGGGCCATGTACCGGACCGCGCGCCGCAGGAAGGCGCGGTTCTCCCGGGCGAGCTGCCGGATCTCCGGCATCGCCTGGGCGATCCGGTCCACGGCGTCCCGGTCCACCTGGTAGTTGTCCTTACCGTCCAGGTAGTAGTCATACATCCGGGCGACGCTCGGTTTGCCGGTGTCGATGCCGAGTGACGACGGGTCGACCTGTTCATCCACGAAGGTGGTCTCCATCCCTGCCTGACCGGTATGGCCTACTAAGCGTAGAGCGAGATTGTTACGTCCGTCGCCAATTCGGCATTCGGGCTGACCGTATCGGCGAGTCGCGGCCGCGTCACCGGACGGCCGCAGGGGACGGACGTCTCGGAGCGGAGCTCGCGCGGTAAAGTGGCCGGCGTGTTCCTCTCCTGTGTCTAGACACCGCCGCTGACCGCGCCTCACCGGCCGCGGTCCTTCGGTGTCCCCTGACGCTCACGGCGCGGGTTTTCGCACGCCGTCATCCCGAGAAACGTCTCGTGTCTTCGTCCACTCCCTCATACGCCGCCGTCCTGCGCGCTCCGCACGCTCGCCGCACCTTCGGTGCCGCGCTGCTGGGCCGGCTCTCGTACGGCATCGTCCCCCTGTCCCTGACCCTCGCGTCGGCCGGCGCGACCGGCTCGTACGCCACGGCGGGCACCGCCGTCGCCGGGTTCGCGCTGGCCGTCTCGGTGCTGTCCCCGGTGCGCGCCCGGCTGATCGACCGGTACGGCCCGCGTCGCGCCCTGCCGCCGATGGCGCTCGCGTACGCGCTGGTGCTGGGCGCCCTGGCCCTCCTCACCGCGCGGCACGGCGTGCCCGCCGCCCCGCTCGTGGTCCTGGCGCTCGCGGCCGGTGCGTTCCCGCCTCCGCTCGGCCCGGTCATGCGCACGCTCTGGAGCGACCTGGTGCCCGACCGGCGGCTGCTACAGCGCGCCTACAGTCTGGACACCGTCGCGGAGGAGCTGCTGTTCGTCACCGGTCCGCTGCTGGCGGGCCTGATCGCCGCGCTCGTCGGCCCGGCCGCGGGCGTGGCCGTCGGCGCGGGGCTGGTCCTCGCCGGAACCTTCGCTCTCGTCTCCTCTCCGGTCGCCCGCTCCCAGACAGGGGCGGCCGGCGAGACGGCGGACCCGGTCGAGAACGGCCCCACGCCCCGCCGGTCGCGTGGAGGCTCCTTCGGCGGGCTCGGACGGCCGGTCGTCCTGTCGGCCGGGATCGGTACGTGCCTGGGCGCGCTGGGCCTGCTCCTGGTCGCGTTCGCCGCGCGCCGTCACGAGGCGCCCGCGGCCGCGTGGGCCGAGGCAGCGCTCTCCGCCGGCAGCGCGGTCGGCGGCCTGGTGTACGGCTCGCGCTCCTGGCGGGTGCCGGGACGAGTACGCCTGCCCGTGCTGACCGCCGCGCTCGCGGCGCCGCTGGCGGTCGCCGGGGCGGCGCCGGGCCTGTACGCGCTGGCGGCGGTGGTCGGCGTCGCGGGGCTGTTCGTCGCCCCGGCGATGACCACGGCGTACCTGCTCGCGGAGGAGTCCGCCGCTCCGGGCGCCCGTACGAGGGCCGGCGCGTGGGTCAACACCGCGTTCAACGCGGGCTCCTCGATCGGCATGGCGGCGGCCGGCCGGTTGATCGGCCGGCTGCCGCTCGCGTGGTGCTTCGCGACCGCGGCGGCCCTGCCCCTGATCCTGGCGCTCGTCGCCCTGGCCCGGCGGGCTCGCGGAGAAGAACCGATCCGTCGGGCTCGCTGCGAGGAGCCGACCCGGCGGGCTCGCCCGGAAGAGGGCTGATCTCGGGCGATCACCCCCTTTCGGCGGTGCTCGCGCGGGATCCCGCGTTTTCCAAGCAGGAATTCCTGCGAAGTGGCGAATGCGAACGGCCTCGGTCTGATCTCATTGCGGAATGGGAGGACCACTCAGGGTCACGCCGAGCAGGGAGAGGGGTGTGTGGTGGTCACCGGGTCACGGCCATCGCCACGTCGCAGAACGGATCCGCGCGATCGCGCCCGATATGTCGCGATAAGGCAAGATGAGAGATTTGCTGTACTAAAAGGGAAATCCAGGAGATTAATCGTTCTGATCGTCTCGATGTTCCTCGGGTGGTATTTCCTGTACGTCGTCGCGGCGGCGTTCGCCCGCGACCTCATGGCGTACCGGCTCGTAGGGAACGTCAACGTCGCCCTCGTGTTCGGCGTGCTCCAGTTCGCCTCGGCGTTCGTGCTCGCCTGGCGCTACACCCGGTACGCCCGGCAGGTCCTCGATCCGCTGGCCGCCCAGATCCTCGCCGACGCGGAGGAACGCGTCGGCGAGGCGGTCCGCCGCCGGACGGGAGCCTCGCCCGCGCCGACGCCCGGGTCCTCGCCGACGGCGCCTCCGGCCGAATCGCCCGCGCGGTTCGCCGATGGCGCGCGGCCCTACCTGGGACCGACGCCCCCGGACGGGATGACGCCCCCGGCTGGATCGCCTGCGCCGTTCGCCCGCGGCGGGCGGCCTTACCTCGGGCCGACGCCCCCGGACGGGACGGCGCCGCCGCCGGATCCGGCCGCGCCGCCCGGGGCGGCCTCCCCGCCCCGGCCCGTGCCCTGGCCCGAGACGGCCGGCCGGCCGTGGACGGGAGGCGCGCCGCGATGATCCTCGCCAGTGCGGGCTCCCTCACGGGAGGCGGCCGGACCATCACGTTCGCCCTGTTCATCGGGCTGGTGTGCATCACCCTCGCCATCACGGTCTGGGCGCGGATGCACACCGACGGGGCCGTTGACTTCTACGCCGGCGGGCGCGTCTTCTCCGGCCCGCAGAACGGCCTGGCGCTCGCGGGCGACTACATGTCCGCGGCGTCGTTCCTCGGGATCGCCGGCATCATCTCGCTGTCCGGCTATGACGGTTTCCTGTACTCCATCGGGTTCCTGGTGGCCTGGCTGCCGGCCCTGCTGATCGTCGAGTTGATGCGCAACACAGGCCGCTTCACCATGGCGGACGTCCTGTCCCAGCGGGTGCGCCGGCAGTCCTCCGTGCGGATCGCCGCGTCGGTGTCCACCGTCACGGTCTCGGTGTTCTACCTCCTCGCGCAGATGGTCGGGGCCGGGGCGCTCATCGCCCTGCTGCTCGGGGTGAAGCCGGGGTCGACCTTCCTCGGCATGTCCGCCGGCACCTCCGAGGTCATGACGATCGTCGTCGTCGGCGCGCTGATGATCTGCTACGTGATGTTCGGGGGGATGAAGGGCACCACCTGGGTCCAGATCGTCAAGGCCGCGCTGCTGATGTTCGGCGCGACCCTGATGACGTTCCTGGTCCTCGGCCGCTTCGGCTTCGACCTCAGCCGCCTGCTCGGCGCGGCGGCCCGGTCCAGCGGCAAGGGGCACGCCTTCCTCGAACCCGGCCTGAAGTACGGCAAGGAGGTCGCGGGGCATTCCTCCCAGACGCTGTTCAACAAGCTCGACTTCGTGAGCCTGGCCCTCGCCCTCGTCCTGGGCACCGCCGGCCTCCCGCACATCGTCACCCGCTTCTACACGGTGCCGGACGGGCGCGCCGCGCGCACCTCGGTGAACTGGGCGATCGGCCTGGTCGGGGTGTTCTACCTGATGACGATCGCGCTGGGGTTCGGCGCGACCGCCCTGGTCGGACGCGCGCAGATCCTCGCGCACGACCCGGCGGGCAACACGGCGGCGCCGCTGCTCGCCCGCGAACTCGGCCGGGACGTCGCGGGGCGCATCGGCGGGGACATCATGCTGGCGTTCGTCGCCTCGGTGGCGTTCGCGACGATCCTGGCCGTGGTCGCGGGCCTGGTCATGGCCTCGGCCACGTCGCTCGCCCACGACTACTTCGGCAACGTGCTGATGCTGGGGCGGCCTCGCGAGCAGCAGGAGGTGGCCGTGGCGCGGTTCGCGGCCTTCCTCATCGGCTCGATCGCCATCCTGCTGGCCGTCTTCGCCAAGAACCTCAACGTCGCGTTCCTGGTGGCGCTCGCCTTCGCCATGGCCGCCTCGGCGAACCTCCCCGCGATCGTGTTCGCCCTGTTCTGGCGGCGGTTCAACGCCACCGGGATGGTCGCCGGAATCTACGGCGGGCTGGTCAGCGCGATCGTGCTCGTGATCTTCTCTCCGGTGGTGTCGGGGAAGGTCGACCCGGTGACCGGGCAGAGCCTGTCGCTGTTCCCCAAGGGCACCGATTTCCACTGGTTCCCGCTGGAGAATCCGGGTCTGGTGTCGATCCCGGTCGGGTTCCTGTGCGCCGTCGCGGGGACGTTCCTCAGCCGGGAGAAGACCGACCCGGAGGGCTTCGCGGCGCTGTCCGTGCGTTCCCTGACCGGAGCCGGCGCACACTGAGCGAATCCCGTACGGCGGCGGGCGACCGCCGCCAGGTCCGCGTACGGCGACGGGGTGACCGCCGTCGGCCCCGCGTACGCCGGTCGCCGCCGTCGGCCCCGTCAGGGGAGCAGGCCGCGTTTGTAGGCCTCGCCGACGGCGGCGGCCCGGTCGCGAACGCCGAGCTTGTCGTAGATGTGCAGCAGGTGCGTCTTGACGGTCGCCTCGCTGACGAACAGCCGCCGCGCCACCTCCCGGTTGGTGGTGCCGTCGGCGACGAGGGCGAGCACCTCGCGCTCCCGCTTGCTGAGCGCGCCGGGGGAGGGGGCGCGGACCCGGCCCATCAGGCGGCCCGCCACCGACGGGGACAGCACCGACTCGCCGCGGTACGCCGCGCGGACGGCCCGGACCAGTTCGTCACGCGGCGCGTCCTTCAGGAGGTAGCCGGTGGCGCCCGCCTCGATCGCGGGCAGCACGTCGCTGTCGGTGTCGAAGGTGGTGAGGACGAGGACCCGCACCGCCGGGCGGGTGTCGCGGAGCCGGGAGATCGCCTCCACTCCGCCCATCTCCGGCATGCGCAGGTCCATGAGCACGACGTCCGCGTCGGCGGCCAGCGCGATCGCCTCCGCACCGTTGGACGCCTCGCCGGTCACCTCGAAGTCCGGGTCGCCGGCGAAGACGCCGCGCAGGCCGTCCCGGACGATCGGGTGGTCGTCGACGATCAGCAGACGGATCATGGTTGCGCTCCGGCGGGCAGGGCGGGGACGGTCGCGTTGATCGCGGTGCCCTCGCCGGGACTGCTCTCGATCTCCAGCTTCCCGGCCACTCGGAGCAGCCGCTGCCGCATCGAGGTCAGCCCGAAGCCTCCGTCGTTCACGGCCGGGTCGAAGCCGGCCCCGTCGTCGCGGACGTCCAGCAGCACCACGTCGTCCAGGTAGGTCAGGGTGAGCCCGACCCGGGAGGCGCCGGCGTGCTTGGCGACGTTCGTCAGCGCCTCCTGGGCGACGCGGAACAGCGCGACCTCCACCTCGGGGATCATCGGCTTGGGTTCGCCGGTCGTCTCGACGCCGACGGGGACCCCGGAGGTGCGGGACCAGCGTTCGCTCATCCCGGTGATGGCCTCCGGCAGCCGTGCCTCGTCCAGGTGTGGCGGCTGCAGCGCCTCCACCGATCGGCGCGCCTCCGTGAGGTTCTCGCGGGCCAGGGACTGCGCCTGGTCGGCGTACCGCCGCCACTCGGCGGGGTTCTGCCGCGCGGCCTCCAGTTGGGCGATGATCCCGGTGAAGCCCTGCGCCAGGGTGTCGTGGATCTCGCGGGCCATGCGCTGGCGTTCGTCGTGCACGCCCGCCTCGCGTGCCTGGGCCAGCAGTTGGGCGTGCAGCCCGGCGTTCTCCTCGAGCGCCGCCTCCCGCCGGGTGTTCGCCTCGGCCAGCTGGTCGATGGTCGCCCGCCGTTTCATCTCGAGGGCCAGGAACCCCACGGCGACGGCACCCGTGGCCGCGACGAAGATCAGGTAGATCGGGGCCGTGGACGCGTTGAGGTTGTCGAAGCCGCCGACGTAGGTGACGGAGAGGACCGTCGCCGTCGCCACCATGCCGACCAGCTTCCAGCGGCCCCGCAGGTAGGCCACCTGCGGATAGCCCGTCCAGGCGAAGAGGCCGAACAGCGGACTGCGCAGGATCATCACGGCGAACAGCACGATCAGCCCGGCGTAGTAGACGCCGCTCAGCCACGGTCCCGGCGTGGACGCGCCGGGCAGAGCGACGATCAGCATCCAGGCCGCGGCCGTCACCGTCAGGCCCAGCGTCGTCCAGACCTGAGTCGGCGTCTTCGCGTCGCCGATCAGGACGAGGATCGTGGAGACGACGAGTGCCCCGTACGGTACGACCCTGAGCAGGATCGCGTCTCGTCGTTCGAGGCCGTCGGGGCGCACTCCCATCGTCTCTACTCCCACCGGAAGAGCTTGGCGGCCGCGAGCCCGGCGGCGACCGCGTACGCGGCCATTATGGCGAACTGGGCGAGGCGCGGTTCGGCGCCCATCCAGGCGTCCCGCATCGTCTTCAGCGTCGCGCCGAGCGGGGTGTAGTCGCCGACGGCGCGTAGAGCGGAGGGCATCTGCTCACGTGGGATGTACACCCCTCCCAGGAAGAGGCTCGGGAAGAAGAGCACCATGCCGATCGCGTTGCCGGCCTTGGCGCTCGGCGCGACGGCGGCGACGACGAGCCCGATCCCGAACAGGGCGCCCATGCCGAGGACGACCGCGGCGAGGAACGCGGGGAACCGCTCGGGAACGTGCGTGCCGAAGAGCACGCGGGCGGCGACGATCATCAGGACGACGGTGGCGATCGCCACGGCGACGTAGAGGAGGAGCTGGGCGGCCAGCAGGTACCCGGGGCGGACCGGGGTCGTGGCCATGCGCCGCAGCACGCCCTTCTCCCGGTACGAGGCGAGCGTGGCGGGCAGGATGGACAGGCCGAGGATCGTCAGCGCGATCCCGACACCCAGCGCGGCCATGTACTCCGCGGTGGTCTGGCCGCCCAGGCTGTGCTGGGCCTTGTTCGCGCCCGGCATGTACCCGAACCCGAGCAGCAGCGCGAGCGGCAGCACCAGGACCAGCGCCGGCAGGATGATCTCGCGGGTGAAGAGCTTCAGCTCCATGGACGTGAGCTTGGCGAGCATTGGTGCGTCTCCTCGATGCGAAGGGTGTCAGTTGATGGGGCGGCCGGTCAGGGCGACGAACGCGTCGTCCAGGCTGCTCTGCTCGACCCGCAGGTCGACGGCGATGATCTGGTTGCGGGCCAGGACCGAGGTGACCGCCTGCAGGAGGCCGTCGGTGCCGGTCACGACGAGCTGCCCGCCCGTCTTGGTCACGGTGAGCACCTCGGGCAGGTCCTTGAGCAGCCGGTCGTCGAAGGGCACGGAGGGCCGGAACCGCACGCGCTGCTCGGGTGAGACCTGCGAGACCAGCCCGGCGGGCGTGTCGACGGCGACCACCCGGCCGGCGTCGATGACGGCGAGGCGGTCGCAGAGGTGCTCGGCCTCCTCCATGAAGTGGGTGACGAGCACGATCGTGACGCCCCGGTCCCGTACGCCCTCGATCAGCTGCCAGGTGTCGCGCCGCGCCTGCGGGTCCAGGCCGGTGGTGAGCTCGTCCAGGATCGCGACCTTCGGGTCGCCGACGAGGGCGAGGGCGATCGACACCCGCTGCTTCTGTCCCCCCGAGAGGCGGCGGAAGCGCGTCTCACGCTGGTCGGCGAGCCCGAGCTCCTCGATCAGCCGGTCGGTGTCGGCGGGCCGGGGGTAGAACGAGGCGTACAGCTCGAGGGCCTCGCGGACCTTCATCCGGTCCGGCAGTTCGCTCGCCTGGAGCTGGACGCCGAGCCGCTTGGTGAGCTCGGCGCGGTCGCGGCGGGGGTCCAGCCCGAGCACCGACACGGTGCCCCGGTCGGGGGCGCGCAGCCCCGCCACGCACTCGACGCTGGTGGTCTTGCCCGCGCCGTTCGGGCCCAGGATGCCGAAGATCTCCCCTTCGTCGACCGCGAAGGACACGTCCTCGACCGCGACCTTCGCTCCGTACCGCTTGTGCAGATTCCTGACGTCGATGACCGGCATGGCCTCTTCCTCGATTCGCGTGGTGACGGGTTCGAGGATGGCTCGCGGTGGTGTGCGCGCGGATCGACCGGTCGGGTACGGCCGCGGTGGATCCCGGGCATCAACCGATCGGTCGATGTCCCCGGGTGAGCGTCGCGAAGGCGAGTGACGCCGCCACGGTCAGGGCGGCGATGACCAGGCCCATCGGCACGGCGGTGTGTGAGCCGGCGACCCCGACGAGCGGTGCGGCGGCCCCGCCGATCACGAACTGCGCCAGGCCGAGCAGCGCGGAGGCGCTCCCGGCGACGGCGGGCGGACGGCCGGTGAGGGCGAGCGCGGTGGCGTTGGGCATGATCAGCCCGATCGCGGCCACGACCAGGAACAGCGCGGGCAGCACTCCCGGCAGTCCGAGGCCGGCCCCTATCGCCACCGGCAGCGCCACGCCGCCGGCCAGGGAGATCAACAGGCCGGCGGCAAGAAGCACCCGCAGGCGGACGCGCGCGACGAGCCACCCGCTGACCTGGCCGGCGCCCACGATGCCCAGGGCGTTCACCGCGAAGATCAGGCTGTACGCCTGCGGCGACAGGCCGTAGATGTCCTGGACCACGAACGGCGAGCCGGAGATGTAGGCGAACATCGCCGCGAACGCCAGCCCACCCGCCAGGGCATAGCCGACGAAGACGCGATCCGCGCACAGCCCCGCGAACGTCCGGAGGGTGGATCCGAGTCCGCCGGGCCCCCGCCCGGACCGTGGCAGGGTCTCGCGCAGCCCCGCGTACGCGGCGACGGTCATCAGCGCGCCGATGACCGCGATGAGCACGAACACCCCGCGCCACGAAGTGACGCGCAGCAGCTGGCCGCCGATGACGGGCGCCGCGATCGGAGCGACGCCGTTCACCAGCATGAGCAGGGCGAAGAACCGCGCCGCGGCCCGCCCGTCGTACAGGTCGCGGACGACGGCCCGGGCGATGACGATGCCGGCCGCTCCCGCCGCGCCCTGGACCAGGCGCAGGGCGATCAGCGCCGGCACCGTGGGCGCGACGGCGCACAGCAGGGAGGCGACCGTGTACAGGGCGACGCCGACGAGGAGGGGTCGGCGCCGTCCCCACGTGTCGCTGATCGGCCCGGCGAGCAGCTGTCCGACCGCCAGGCCGACGAGGCAGGCCGTCAGGGTGAGCTGGACGAGCGACGCGCCGGCCGACAGGTCGTGGGTGAGCTTCGGCAGGGCCGGGAGGTACATGTCGATCGACAGGGGCCCGATCGCGGTGAGCGCCCCGAGGATGAAGATCAGCCGGACCCGTCCGGCGCGGGTCGGCGCCGCCTCGATGGTCTCGCTCGCCGTGGCGACCATGTCACCCCTTCTCGTGCCGGCGCCGCGGTCGGCGCGCATCCGTTGGGGGAAACCGGCCCACGGCCAGGGAGAATTCCCGCTAACAGGGCGAAACGGTGCGGAACGCGCATCGGGCCGGACTCGCGAGGTCGGCCGAGTCCGTTCTCGGGGCTCGCGAGGTCAGCCGAACAACCGCGTCAGGAGCGCGGGCGTAGGCCGTCGAGCATGAAGGACAGCAGGAGCTCGGTGTCCTCCGGAGCCCGCTCGCTCGCCACCGACAGCGCGTGGGCGAGCCGGAGCAGGTCGCACGCCCGGAGATCGGGATGGGCGGTGCCGGCCTCTTGTGCGCGGGCGAGGATGGTCGCGGCGGCCGTCTCGATCTGGTCGTGGCACTGGACGAAGGTGTTCGAGTGGAGGTCGATGACGGCCTTGAGGATCTGGGTGAGCCCGCGTTTGGTGCGGGAGTACTCCGTGATGGTCAGCATCCAGGCCGCCAGGCCTTCGTCCGCGGAGGCGGTCGCGGCCAGCTCGTGCGCCTTGTCCGCGAGCTGCTGCATCTCCTCGCGGTAGACGGCCTCCTGCAGGGCCAGGCGGGTGGGGAAGTGGCGGTAGAGCGTGCCGATCCCGACGCCGGCGCGGCGGGCGATCTCCTCCAGTGAAGCGTCGGCGCCGTACTCGAGGAACGCGCTCTTGGCCTCGGTGAGGAGCCGCTCGTAGTTGCGGCGCGCGTCGGCCCGCATCGGACGCTGCCCGGCGGTCGTCGGCATCGCACCTCCAGAAAACACGGTTGCTAATCGGAGGATACCTCCGTATTGTTTTCGGAGGCACCCTCCGGTTAGCCGGCCACTCCCCGACAGCCACTTCGGGGGACGGCCGCAACCCTTCCTGCACGAGGAGTCTACGACTCATGTCCCAGCAGACCGTACAGATGGGCGACCCGCCGCTCGACGCAGAGCGGCGGCGACGACACACGCGTCACCCGGGACTGTCGCTCGCCGTCATCGTCGCGTGCCAGCTCATGGTGGTGCTCGACGCGAGCGTCATGTTCGTCGCCCTCCCCAAGATTCAGCACAGCCTGCACTTCTCCGCGACCGGCCTGTCGTGGGTGACCAACGCCTACTCCCTGGCGTTCGGCGGCCTTCTCCTACTCGGCGGCCGGACCGGCGACATCGTCGGGCGGCGGCGGACGTTCATCGTCGGCATCGCCGTGTTCACGCTCGCCTCGCTGGCCGGCGGATTCTCCGGCTCCGCCGCCTGGCTGCTCACCGCCCGCGCCGTCCAGGGGGTCGGCGCCGCCCTCGCCGCGCCGAGCGCACTAGCCCTCATCGCCACCAACTTCGAGGAGGGGCCGGAGCGCAACCGGGCGCTCGGGGTCTTCTCGGCCACCTCGTCGGCCGGGGCCTCGATCGGCCTCGTCCTCGGCGGCATGCTCACCGACTGGGCGTCGTGGCGCTGGGTCCTGTTCATCAACGTCCCGGTCGGAGCCGTCGTCCTGTTCCTCGCGCCAAGGCTGCTGCGGGAGACCGAACGGCACCGCGGCCGCCTGGACATCGCCGGCGCGGTCGCGGTCGTGACCGGCATGGTCGCGCTGGTGTACGGGTTCATCCGCGCGGCCGACGCGGGCTGGAGCGACGGAGGCACCCTGGCGGCGTTCGCCGGCGGCGTCCTGCTCCTGGCCGCCTTCATCATCGTGGAGACGCGGGTCGAACGGCCCGTCGTGCCGCTGCGGCTGTTCGCCGACCGGGCGCGGTCCGGCTCCTACCTCAACATGCTGCTGCTCGCGGCGGCGATGTTCGGGATGTTCTTCTTCATCGTCCAGTTCCTGCAGAACGTCCTGGGGTTCAGCCCGCTCAAGGCCGGTGTGGCGTTCCTTCCGATGTCGGGACTGCTGTTCGTGATGGCGCGCGTCTCGCCGCGGCTGATCCCGCGCGTCGGGCCGCGGCGGCTCATGCTGATCGGCCTGCCGCTCATCGCGGTCGGCATGCTATGGCTCACCCGCCTGTCCGCGCACAGCGGGTACGCCTCGGGCGTGCTCGGGCCGATGATGCTGTTCGGGCTGGGCGCCGGCCTGGTGTTCCTGCCCATCACCGTCACCATCCTTTCCGGGGTGCGGCGGGAGGACTCCGGCGCCGCCTCCGGCACGCTGCAGACTATGCAGCAGGTCGGCGGCGCGCTCGGGATGGCGGTGCTCGTCTCGGTGTACGGGACGGCGCTCCGGCACGGCGGCCTGACCCACGGGGTGAGCGTCGCGTTCACCGTCGGCACGATCTTCGTGCTGGTCGCCTTGGCGGTCACCGCGGCATTCGTCCGGCAGCGCGCGGCCGCCTGATCGCGCCGCGCGTCGTTGACGACGCCGCCGGGTCCGGGCGACCGGACCCGGCGGCGTCGCGCGCCTGGAACCGGACGATCGGACCGGCGGCTTCGAGCGCCTACAACCGGACGACCATCTTGCCGGTGTTCTGTCCGCGCAGCATGGCCAGGAACGCGTCGACGGCGTGGTCGACGCCGTCGAACACCGTCTCCTCGAACTGGATCTTCCCGTCGGCGAGCCAGCCGCCGACCTCACGGACGAAGTCGCCGAACATCGAGTAGTGGTCGGTGACGATGAAGCCGCGCAGCGTGAGGCGCTTGCCGATCATGAGAGGCAGGTTCCGCGGCCCGGGCTGCGGCTCTTTGACGTTGTACATCGAGATCGCGCCGCAGATCGCGGCCCGGCCGTAGTTGTTGAGCGCCCCGATCGCCGCCTCGAGGTGCTCGCCGCCGACGTTGTCGAAGTACACGTCGATGCCGTCGGGGGCCGCCGCGGCGAGCAGCTTGTGCACCGGACCGGACTTGTAGTTGAAAGCCGTGTCGAAGCCGAGCCGGTCGGTCAGGTACGCGACCTTCTCGTCCGAGCCGGCGCTGCCGATGACGCGGGAGGCTCCGCGCTGGCGGGCGATCTGGCCGACGAGCGAGCCGACGGCCCCGGCCGCTCCGGAGACGAAGACGGCGTCGCCCTCCTTCATGCCGGCGACGTCGAGCAGCCCCGCGTACGCCGTCAGCCCCGGCATGCCGAGCACACCGAGGAAGGCCGACGCCGGAACGCCGTCGACCGGCGTCACCTTGCGGAACTCCTTCGCGGGGGCCACCGCGTGCTCCCGCCAGCCGAGCTCGTGCAGGACGACGTCGCCCGGCTTCAGGTCGGACGAGCGGGACTCCACCACCTCGCCGATCGCGCCGCCGGTCATGACCTCGTTCAGGCCGAACGGGGGGACGTAGGACTTCACGTCGTTCATCCGCCCGCGCATGTACGGGTCGACGGACATGAAGAGGTTGCGGACGAGCGCCTCGCCGTCACCGGGAGGGGGCAGCTCGGTCTCGACGAGCGCGAAGTCGGTCGGCTCCGGCCAGCCCTGCGGGCGCGATACGAGGTGCACCTCACGCGTCTTCATGGCGGTATGTCTCCTCTGTCGATGGGCGTCTGATTCATCCAACGCTACTCGCCAGTAGGTGAGGGTCGGCCGGGGTGGGCCCCGTCCAACCGCCCGCGGCGAGGATGTGGGAGACGAACAGCCGCGTCGTCGCCGTCGGGGCGGTGCCCGCCACGGCGTGCCACGGCCGGTGCAGGGGAGTGCCGGGCGCGTCCACCACGGCCAGCCTCCCGCCGGCGAGCTCGTCACGTACCGCGTCGCGCGAGACCAGGGCGGCGCCGAGCCCCGCCGCGGCGCCGGCGATGACCGCGCCGTTGGAACCGAGGACGAGCTGTGGCGGGTCCACGTCACGCTCGGAGAGGTAGGCCTCGGCCGTACGGCGCGTGCCCGATCCGGGTTCGCGCATCACCCACGGTGTGGTGTCCAGCGCGAACGCGGCGGCGACGCCGGGGGACGCCACGACGACCAGGTCGTTCGGGCGGGTCGCCAGGACGGTCGCGGGGAGGTTCGCCGGCGGCCGTCCGCCGAGCACCAGATCGGCCGCGTGGGCCGCCAGACGATCCCACACCAGGCTGCTCGGGCCGACCTCCAGGGCGAGGTCCACCTCAGGCCACCGGGCGCGGAACGTCGCCAGCAGCGCGGGCAGTACCTGGTCCGCGGCCGTGGTCACGGCCGCGAGTCGCAGCCGTCCGCGTCCGGCGTCGTCGCCGCCGCGGGCCGCCGCGCGGCCCTCCTCGAGGAGTCCGAGGACGCGGCGCGCGTAGTCGGTGTAGATCCGCCCCGCGGGCGTCAGCACCACGCCGCGACCGGCGCGCTCCACCAACGCGACCCCGATGTCGCGCGCGAGCGCGGTGACCGCGGCGGACACCGCCGACTCGGTCACGACGAGCCGCCGCGCGGCCGCGCGCACCGATCCGGTCTCCGCGAGGGCGACGAGCGCCCGCAGGCGTGCCTCGGTCATGTCGAACCCGGCTCCGTGAACACCCGCAGATGTGCCTCGGTCATGTCGGCCCCATTTCCGGCGAACCCCCGCAGACGTACGGCCGTCATTTGAGCGATCGCTTCAGTGTCATGCCGGAATTCTTGATGGACAGTACAAGTGTCGTCCCGCACGCTCAAGGCATGACGAATCGATGGTCGGCGGGTGTCATCCCGTACGCGGAGATGGGCTACTGGCAGCCCGACTACGAGCCGGGCCCGAGCGACGTCCTGGCGGCGTTCCGGATCACCCCGCAGCCCGGCGTCCCGCCGGAGGAGGCGGGCGCGGCGGTGGCGGGGGAGTCGTCGACGGCGACGTGGACCGTCGTGTGGACGGACCGCCTCACCAGCTACGAGGAGTACCAGGCGAAGTGCTACCGCGTCGACGCGGTGCCCGGCGCCGAGAACCAGTACATCGCGCACATCGCGTACAAGCTCGACCTGTTCGAGGAGGGCTCGATCGCGAACCTCACCTCTTCCATCATCGGGAACGTCTTCGGGTTCAAGGCGCTGCGGGCGCTGCGGCTGGAGGACATGCGCATCCCGCCGCACTACGTGAAGACCTTCCAGGGGCCGGCGCACGGCATCGTGATGGAGCGGGAGTATCTGGGCAAGTTCGGCCGCCCGCTGCTCGGTGCGACGGTCAAGCCGAAGCTCGGCCTGTCGGCGCGCAACTACGGGCGAGTCGTGTACGAGGCCCTCTGCGGTGGCCTCGACTTCACCAAGGACGACGAGAACATCAACTCCCAGCCGTTCATGCGCTGGCGCGACCGGTTCCTGTACTGCATGGAGGCGGTCGCCAAGGCTCAGGCCGCGACCGGCGAGGTCCAGGGTCACTACCTGAACGTCACCGCCGCCACGATGGAGGACATGTACGAGCGCGCGGAGTTCGCCCGGGACCTCGGCAGCGTCATCGTCATGATCGATCTGACCGTCGGCTACACCGCGATCCAGTCGATGGCCCGGTGGGCGCGGCGCAACGGGATGCTGCTGCACCTGCACCGGGCCGGGCACTCGACGTACACCCGGCAGAAGACCCATGGCGTGAGCTTCCGCGTCATCGCCAAGTGGATGCGGCTGGCCGGCGTCGACCACATTCACGCCGGTACGGTCGTCGGCAAGCTGGAGGGCGACCCGAACTCCGTGGCCGGCTTCTACGACACCCTGCGCCTCGATCACGTCACCGCCGATCCCGTACGGGGCCTCTACTTCGACCAGGAATGGGCGTCGATGCCGGGCGTGATGCCGGTCGCGTCCGGCGGGATCCACGCCGGGCAGATGCACCAGCTCCTGCACCACCTGGGCGAGGACGTCATCCTGCAGTTCGGCGGCGGCACCATCGGCCACCCGATGGGCATCGCCGCGGGCGCCACCGCGAACCGCGTCGCACTAGAAGCGATGATCAAGGCACGCAACGAGGGCCGGCACTTCCTCGCCGAAGGACCCGACATCCTGCGGGCGGCGGCCAAGCGCAGCCGCGAGCTCGACATCGCCCTGTCGACCTGGGGCGACGTCACGTTCGACTTCGAGTCCACCGACACGCCGGACGTCGCCCCGACGCCCACCCTGACGTGAGGATCACCATGCGCATCACCCAGGGCACCTTCTCCTATCTGCCCGACCTGACCGACGGAGAGATCAGCGCGCAGATCGCGTACGCGCTCGGCAACGGCTGGCCGTGCTCGGTGGAGTTCACCGACGACCCGCATCCCCGCAACGCGTACTGGGAGATGTGGGGACTGCCGATGTTCGACCTGCGCGACGCGGCCGGCGTGCTGCATGAGATCAACGAGTGCCGCCGCGCCTACCCGCACCACTACGTACGGCTGAACGCCTACGACGCCCGCTACGGACGCCAGACGACCGCGCTGTCGTTCATCGTCCAGCGGCCCGCCGTGGAGCCGGGCTTCCGCCTGGACCGTACGGAGACCGCCGACCGGCGAGTGCACTACCGCGTGCACCCGTACGCGCTGGACCGGCCGGCCGGCGAGAGGTACCGGGCGCGATGACCGCGCGTCTCGGCTTCGACATGCGCGCGACGGATTCCGGCGGCACGTACGACGCGGGCGGTTCCGGTGATGTCCCGGGGCCGCCCGAGCCCTTGCCGCATGACGCCCGCGTCGACCTGGCGCGCGCGGAGGAGGAGTCGCGGATCGGCCAGGTGCTCGCCGCCCTCGACGCGGAGCTGGTCGGGCTGCTCCCGGTGAAGACCCGGATCCGGGAGATCGCGGCGCTGCTGCTCATCGACCGGCTGCGCGCGAGGTTCGGGCTCGGCACCGCCCCGCCGAACCTGCACATGTGCTTCACCGGCAGCCCGGGCACCGGCAAGACGACCGTCGCGACACGGCTCGCGGAACTGCTGCACCGGCTCGGCTACCTGCGCCAGGGCCACCTGGTCGCGGTGACGCGCGATGACCTCGTCGGCCAGTACGTCGGACATACCGCCCCGAAGACCAAGGAGGTGCTCAAACGGGCGATGGGCGGCGTGCTGTTCATCGACGAGGCCTATTACCTCTACCGCGCCGAGAACGAGCGCGACTACGGCCAGGAGTCGATCGAGATCCTGCTGCAGATGATGGAGAGTCACCGCGACGACCTCGTCGTCGTCCTCGCCGGATACCGGGACCGGATGGACTCCTTCTTCACGTCCAACCCCGGGATGAGCTCCCGGATCGCGCACCACATCGACTTCCCCGACTACACCGTGGAGGAGTTGGAGGCGATCGGCGCCCTGATGCTGCACCGCGACGGCTTCGTCCTGGCGTCGCAGACGGCGCCGGTGTTCCGCGACTATCTCGAGCGGCGCCGCCGCCGGCCCCGGTTCGCCAACGCGCGCAGCGTCCGCAACGCCCTCGAACGCGCCCGCCTCCGGCACGCCGCCCGGCTGCTCGCCGAAGGCGGCGAGGTCGGCCGGGAGGATCTGAGCACACTGCGCCCCGAGGACTTCCTCGCCAGCAGCGTCTTCACCGACCCGGCGGCCGCCCACCCATGACCTGGCCGGTCTCGGTGCGTGTTAGTGCACTTGCCGGCGTTCAGGCACGCAGTCCTGACACCAGCTGTTGGATGCAGGCCAGTGCGGTACGACGGGCCGCCTGCGGATCGCTGGTGGTGGCCATGCCAAGCGCGGCCTCGGCCACGAGGGCGCAGATGAGTCTGCTGGTCACGGCCGGGTCGGCAGGCGCGATGACGCCGTTTTGGGCGAGCCGCTCCACCATATGGCGCACGACGCCGCCGGTGGTCTGCTCGTCCAGCGCTCTCCATCGCACCCAGCCGAGCACTCCCGGTGCCTCTTCCAGCACGATCCGGCGGAACCGCTCGGAGATAGTGAGGTCGAGGTAGGCGGCCACGGCGGCCATCGCGCCGGGCCAACTCGGTGCGGTGCGTGTGTCATCGAGCGCGATCTGGTCGACGGCCTCGCGCTGCACGCGTTCCACCACGGCGGTGAAGACCGCTTCCTTGTTGGCGAAATGCCGGTACAGCGCGCCCTTGGTGAAACGCGCGGCCTCGGCGATCGCGTCCAGCGAGGTCGCGTGGTAGCCGCCGGCGATGAACAGGTGTTCGGCCGAGTCCAGAAGCGACTGCCGCGTCTGCTCCACGTATTGGAGTCGCTGGGGTGGCGCCTTCATGCTACCGACTGTACCGTAGATACTATGAGTATCACTGATACCGACCGGCAGCGCGTGGTCGAGGAGTTCGCACTCGGCTGGCGAAATCCCGAACCGCACGCCTGGGACGATCTGTTCGCCACGGACGTCTGCCTGGAGCAGCCCCTCCTTAGCAAGGGGCGCGGCCAGGCCGTCTGGCACCGAGGCCTCGCCCAACTGCTCACGCTCGTCCCCGACCTGCGCGGCCGCGTCCATGGCTGGGCCGCCCACGGCGACGTCCTGTACATCGACATCGAACTCACCGGCACACTCGGCGGCCGGTCGCACAGCGTGCGCGCCGTAGACCGGCTGACCCTCAACGAGCGCGGGCTCGTCACGGCACGCCGCTCGTTTCTCGACCCGGTGCCGCTCGCACTGGCCATCGCCGCGCGCCCGGCCGCATGGCCGGCCTGGTGGCGGTCAGGTCTGCCGCCGCTGGCCGGGCGGGCCGCCGAAAAGAACACGGCACGCGTCGTCGCCGCCCTGGGCGCGACACGTCTGATAGTCGGCCTGGCGACGCTCGCCGCACCACAACTGGCGCGCCGCGCCGTGGGGCTGCCCGGCGCACCCACCGACGACCGTGGTCTGTTCGCCCGCTTGTTCGCTGCGCGAGACGCCGCGCTCGGCGCCGCCACCCTGTCCTCGGATCCGGCGATCAGCGGCCTCGGCCTGCGCCTGGGAGCGCTCTGTGATCTGGCCGACGTCGCGGCCGGACTGCTCGCCGGCCGTCACCGGATGGCGCTGGCAGCCGCCGGCTTCGCTGCGGCCGCGGGACTCGCGCTGCTGTCGGATTCATAGCCGAACCAGAAGCAGAAACCGGGCGCCGCAACCTATGGCGTGATCTCGGGTGCCATGTGATCATGACAATCGCCATCCGGCAATTCCGATCTACTCACCCTGGATATGGAGCGTTCCATGAAGAGCCTTGCGCAGCATTCGGATTTAATGATCGCGGCCGTAATGGCCGATATCGCGATTGTCCTGGTCGTAGGGGCGATCCTCGGTCGCCTGGTACGACATCTGCGACAACCACCGGTCATCGGCGAGATCATCGCTGGTATCGCGCTCGGGCCCAGCCTGCTCGGGCTGCTCCCGGGCAACCCCACCGCCCACATTTTTCCGGCTGAGGGCCGGCCGTACCTGTCGGCGATCGCGCAGGTCGGGCTGCTGGTCTTCATGTTCGGCATCGGCTGGGAGTTCGACAGACGGCTGCTGAACGGGCGCCGCGGCGCGGCCGGCGCGGTATCGATCAGCTCGATCGCGCTCGCCTTCGGTCTCGGCATCGCCCTGGCGACGTTGCTGTACTCCCACCACAAGACCGTGAAGGGCCACCACACGTCGTTCACGGCGTTCGCGCTGTTCATGGGTGCGGCGATGTCCATCACCGCGTTCCCGGTGCTCGCCCGGATGCTGACCGAGCACCGCATGATGGGGACCCGAGTGGGCGCTCTCGCGCTGGCCAGCGCGGCCATCGACGATGTGCTCGCGTGGTGCCTCCTCGCGCTGACCGCCGCGATCGTCACCGCCAACGGCGCCACCGGGCACATGGTGCAGATCGGCATCCTGTCGGCGGTCTACGTGGCGATCATGGCGCTGCTCGTACGCCCGGTGCTGGCCTACATGACTCGCAAGTGGGTCACGGACCGCGTGCCGCCGCTGTACGTCATCATGCTCGTGGCCGGGCTCTTCCTGTCCTCCTACGCCACGACATGGATCGGCATCCACGCCATTTTCGGCGCCTTCGCCTTCGGCGTCATCATGCCGCGCGAGCCGTTCGATGTTCTCGCCGAAGGCGTAAAGCGGCCGTTCGATGGAATCAGCATGGTGCTGTTGCCGGTCTTTTTCATCGTGACCGGCCTGAACGTCGATATCAGCGCCCTTTCCGGCCGAAACGTCATCGAACTGGCCGCGATCATCCTTGTCGCCTGCGCCGGAAAGGTGATCGGCGCGACGGCCCCTGGAAAGCTCACCGGAATGTCGTGGCGTGAAGCCGGCACCCTCGGCCTGCTGATGAACACCCGCGGTCTGACCGAGCTGATCATCCTCAATGTCGGCGTCAGCCTCGGTGTCCTTGACGGCCGAATGTTCACAATGATGGTACTGATGGCGCTGGTCACAACGGCTCTGGCCGGCCCACTTCTGCCGAACGCCCCCGCATCACCGGACGAACTCGCCGACCGCCGCTACGCGCGATCAGGAGAGCCGCAAGCGGCATGACCCCGACCCGAGCACGGCGGCCGGCGGAACGCGTTTCCGCCGGCCGCCGTGTGCGTGACCCGCTGTCCAGGTAGGAGGCGCAGCGAACAAGCCGCCATCCGACCGCGACCTGCCTCTAACGCGACGCGGGCAGATCAGCTGGTCGCGGCGGGAAAGAGCCGCTGGACGGCAGCGACGATCGCGGCCCGCCGGGCAGCCAGGAAGGCGTCGCGGTCTTTGCCGTCGGGGCCGAGGCCGGTCTGGCCGGCCCAGGAGGTTGCGATCTGGCTGACGAACATCAGGACGTCTTCGGGCGCCCATGCGAGGTCGAGGATGCCGGCTTCCTGGGCTCCTCTGCGGGTCTACATTGCGATCATGCGAGCCGTGGTGATCGATTCCCAAGGGACCTTCCGGCTGGAGCAGCGTCCAGAGCCGGTCGCGGGGCCGGGCGCCGTGGTGGTCCGGGTGCGGGCCGCTGGACTCAACGCCGCTGACCTGCAGCAGGCACGGGGGGACTACCCGGCGCCGCAGGGATGGCCGGCCGACGTGCCCGGCCTGGAGGTCGCAGGTGAGGTCGAGCAGGTCGGAGCCGGTGTCACGGGGGTTGTGCCCGGGGATCGGGTGATGGCACTGGTCGGCGGCGGGGGCCACGCCGAGCGGATCACGGTGCCCGCCGATCTCTTGCTGCCGGTGCCGGAGGGCCTGCCGTGGGAGGAGGCCGCCGGTTTCCCGGAGGCGTTCAGCACCGCCTGGGACGCCCTTGTCACCCAGGCGGGGGTCCGCGCCGGCGACCGGGTGCTGGTCAACGGCGCGGCGGGCGGGTGGGCACGGCAATGGTGCAGGTCGCCGCGGTCTCCGGGGCGCATGCGATCGCGAGCGTGCGACGGCCCGAACTCCATGCCCGGGTGGAGGCACTCGCCCCGGACGGCCGAGTGGACGTCGTGACTCCCGGCCAGGAAGCCGCGCACGCGCCGTACGACGTGATCGTGGAACTGGTCGGCGGCGAGGACTGCCTGCAGCGGGTCGCCCTGCTCCGCAGCCGGGGCAAGGTGCTCGTCGTCGGGGTCCAGGCCGGCACCACGGCGCCGCTGCGGATGTTCGACCTCATGCTCGCGCGGGCCCAATTGATCGGCACGACCATCCGCGGGCGCTCACACGCCGAAAAAGCGCTGCTCGCCGCCACCGTGCAGACGTCCGTGGTGCCCCTGCTGGCGCAGGGGCGGCTGCGGGTACCCGTCGACGCGGCCTTCCCGCTCGACCTGTTCGCGGACGCCTACGCCCGCCTGTCCGGTCCGGGCAAATTCGGCAAGGTCATCCTGCTGCCCTGACGGTCTCGCATGGCTCCGCGTCGGAGGTAACGCGGAGCGACACCATCACCGCGGTGGCCGAGCCCCGTTTCGGGCAGCGGAACATCGGTCAGGGCACGGGCCGCCTTGCTCGATAAGGGCCCATGGCGACGCACCAGCCTGCTAATCGCCGCCGCGGCCGCCCTGGCCGCCGCAGCCGCGAGCCGGCTGCTCAGGCCCGCCCCCACAACGACGACAGGAGGTACGCACTCGAACTGACCACGACCCACCAGGCCGCTACGGTTGCGGTGCGACGAGGCGACGGAAGAGCGAGGAAGCGGGGTCACCGCCACTCGATCCCCACGTTAGAGCCGTTGGCGGACAAGGGCGTCGAGTCGCTGCCATGCCGGTGACGAGGCGTTGACGGTCCCCTGGATCAGGGCGGGGATGTCGGAGTCGGTGTCCTGCCCTGGCAGGTTGTCGAGGTCATATCGGTCTCGGGTGGCGTCGGCCATGCGACCTGCCAATTCCTCGATGAAGGGGTCGTGGGGGTCGAGGTCGTGGGCGCGGTCGTAGTCGAGGAAGATCTGCCGTAGGGCGGGGTCGGCGACGGATTGTGCCTGGTCGTGGAGCAACTCGGCCGCCGTCTCCGGGTGGGTGGCGAAGACGAGGACCCACAGGTCGGCCTGCAGTTCCACCCAGCGGCGGCTGAACCCGAACTCGCGCAGCCGGTCCAGGTGGGCGCCGACTCCAGGGGGCAGCAGGTCGGTGTCGCCGGCGGCGAGACGTCGCAGGCGTTTCTGGGTTCGGCGAAGGCTGCGGATGCGAGCCGTGAGTTCGGCGTCGGCGTCGTGGAGGGCCTGGCGGAGGTCCGCGTCTGGGGCGGCGCGCAGTTCCCGGATGCGGGCGAGGGGGACTCCCGCGTCGGCGAGAGTGCGGATCTTGATGAGGTCGATGGCGTGCCGGGCGGTGTAGCGCCGGTAGCCGGACGAGTCGCGTTCGGGCTCGGGCAGCAGGCCCTTGGCGTGGTAGACCCGGATCGTCTTGATCGTCACACCGGCGTACCGGGCGAGCCGGCCGATGGTTATCACCTGCTCATACTCCCGCACTTGACCTTGCCCTAAGGGCAGGGTCGCAGCATGGGGCCATGGTGAGCATGACCCCGGATCGGGACACTCTGCGCGCGTTGGCCGACGAGGGCAACGAAGCCGCCTTGGATCGGCTGGCGGACCTGGCCGATGCCCGCGGTGACCTGGACGAACTGAACGAACTGCTGGACGAGGGCTGCGAACGGGCGGGGCAACTGCTCACCCGCCGCGCGGTCTCAGCAGGGGACCTGCGCGAGCTGCAGCGGCTGTGGGACGCCGGTTCAGAGGAGGCCGGCGAGGAACTGCAGCGGATCCTGTCCACCCCGATCGGGCCCGGGGACTGACCGTGATGATGTAGGTGAGAGTCTCATCGAGAGGTCGAGCTCACACCCTGGCCGTAGAGGTGGACGGTCTGGCCGCGGTATTGGATGTCGCGCAGGTGGCGGTGGCCGATCCGTTCCGCGACGGATATGGAACGGGAGTTGCCCGGCAGGATGACGGAGATGACTTCGTGTGCGCCCAACTCGTTGAGGCAGTAGCTCACAGAAGCGCGGGCCGCCTCCGTGGCGTAGCCCTTTCCCCAGTGTTCTCGTGCCAGGCACCAGCCGACCCCCAGCCCCGGAAACCCGTGCGGCTGCCAGGGCCCGGCGCGCCCTACGAACCGGCCTGTGGCCTTCTCCACCAGCGCCCAGTGGGAGTAGCCGCGGATCTCCCGGTGCCCGATGAACATGGCGAGACTTCGCCAAGCATCAGCCGGTGAGGTACCGACACTCTCCGCCAGCCCTCCCGAGACCTGCGGGTCGGCCAGCATCGCGGCGTAATCGGCGAAGTCCTCGCCCGTCAGTGGTCGCATCATGAGCCGATCCGTCTCCAGCACAGTCATGATCGAAGTATCTGGCAGAAGGCAGGTATCCGCATCCGGTCAACGCCGTCGGCGCCCTTGGCCGTCTGTGGGTCGCCCAAGGCCCGGTGGTGGGCGGGAGCACTAGGGGGTGGTGCGAAAGTGCCGACGAAGCGGTTCAGGGAAGTGTCTCGACGACAGCCCGTGGCAGCTCCTGCGAGCCCAGGAAGTCGGTGTTGTCGGCCCATTGATCGACGCTCCCGATCCGTGGAAGGGCGCGCAAGTATGGATCGGTGACCGTCTCCGCCAGCGCGTTCGCGAAACGTTCGGCGAACAGCACCCGATACGGGCGGCCGTGGTACGGCCGGCAGGTCGCGGCCAGGGGTGCCGTCAGGCCGGTCCGTTTGTGCAGCGTGGCCACGGTCTCGTAGGCGTCGCACAGGTGCTTGGCCCGTTGCCGGTACTGTGTCGCCGCCAAGGCTGCCTGGAGGGACGGGGTCAGCCGTTCGGCCACTGGCAGTCGCTGGAACGCGCTGCCGAGCCATTTGCTGTAGGGCGCGTACCGGCGCTCCAGGAGCAGGCACAGTCGCATGAGGTCGCGGACGAGGCGTCCGGCGACGACCGCAGACCCCAGGGGGTCCCCAACCTCCGCGCAGCGTCCCACGAAGGCCTCTTCCTGGGAGACCCGCTGCCACTGACAGGTCAGGAGGTACCGCCACACCTGGTCTGGGTACCAGGCCAGTCGCTTCCGGGCCATCGTGAGTGTGCCCAGGCTGTCGTGGAATACCTCCCCGCCGGTGACTTCGGCGAGGTGCTGCTGCGGCATGGCCAGCCAGTCACCGAGCGTGGGCTCGGTTGATGTCGGATCGACCCCGAGGTGCCCGGTCAACCACGAGCCGGCCTCCAGCGTGAGCACTCGGTGGTTCACCGGGCCGTCGGTGGGCTCCATATGGCCGACCTGATCATTGATCTGCCGAAAGTGCGTGGGGCGTCCGCGCACCTGTTTGGGCAGCCGCTCAGCCAATACGCGGTGGATGCGGGCGCCGTGCGCCGCCGCGTCCTGCGGGGTGAGGAAGAGCAGCAGCCGTGGCCCCCAGTCGTGGTCGGTCGATCGGGGAGTGTCGAACCCCAGGACTTCCGAGCCCGCGCCTACCAGTGCGGCGGCATGCGGCAACTCCGGATACATCTGAGTCAGGATCGGCCGTACCGCCTCCTCGTAGAGGATGCGTGACAGCGCGAGGCCGGAGAGGAATTCTGCGTCGGATGTCGTCACCCGGTCACTCTGGCTCACTCGGCATCCGTTAACCACCGCTTTTGACGGTGCTGGTCACAGCCACTCGTTGATGGCCGCGACCAGCACGGTCGCGTGGTAGCGGACGGCGAGCCTCCGGCACCGATTGGTAAGACGTTCGACCACGGCCGCCTTTTCCTCGACCCGGGTTCATGTGGAGGCCGTATTGTGCCTCGCCTGATGATGGATCCCAAAACCTCATGGGTCCCGCGCGTCCTCTCAATTCTCACGATCACCGGATTCTGCCTCAGCATCGCGTTCATGGCGCTGGTTGGCCTGTACCGGTTCCCCGCGACCGTTCCGCCGCTCGACGGCGACGGCCTCTTCCCGCGGCTCCGCTGGACACCCGACTCGGACCTGTGGGTCACGGGCATCCTGTGGTCCGCGATGATCAGCGGGGTGGCCGGCCTCACCGCCGGGCTGCTGGCCGTACGCCAGGGCTGGCGGCCATGCCCGGGTCGGCTCGTGGCCGTCGGATCGCTCGCGATCGCGGTGCTGGTGATCGCCCCGCCGATGGGGACGACCGACACGATGGACTACGTCGTGTACGGCCGGATGGCGGCACTGGGCTACAACCCGCACGTCATGACGCCCCGGCAGTTCCGTGCGAAGGGGGACCCGGTGGGCGCGCTCGCGCCGGAACCGTGGCAGGACATCCCGTCGGTGTACGGACCGCTGGCGACAGCGACCGAATGGGCGGCATCGGAGATGCCGGGCGGCTCGGCGACCTCGACGGTGTTCTGGCTGAAGATCTGGAACGCCATGGCGTTCCTCGCGGCGGCGCTCGCGCTCGACCGGCTCGCGGGCCCGGACCGGTCGCGGCGGGTCCGCGTGCACCTGCTGTGGACGCTCAACCCGCTCATGCTGTGGGCCCTGATCGGCGGGGCGCACGTCGACGGGCTCGCGGTCGGCTTCGCGGTGGCCGGCCTCGCGGTGGCCGGCCCGGCGATCCTCCGAAGCGGCCTTGCCGGCCTGCTACTCGGCGCCGCCGCTGCGGTGAAGGCGCCCTATCTGCTGCTCGGCGCCGGAGCGGCCTGGGCCGTACGACGCGCGCCGCGCTCCCTGCTCGCTCTCGGCTCGGGCGCGATCACCGTCCTCGTCACCGGGTACGCGGTGATCGGCACCGCGGGGATCACGGCGTCGACCCGGAGGAGCGAGTCGCCGTCGTGGAACACGCCGTGGCAGCTGCTCATCCCGCTCATCGGCCGACTACCGTCATGGCTGTCACTCGCGTCCCTCGTGCTCGCCGTCGCGGTCGCAACGCTTCTCCTGCGCACCCGCCCGTACGGTCTGGGCGAGAGGGCCCCCTGGCTGGGTACCGCGCTGGCGATCTGCACGGCATGGGTCGTCACCACGCCGGTTTACTATCCTTGGTACGAGGCCTTGGTCTTCCCGGTCATCGCGCTGTACCCGGCAACCCGGCTGGACTGGATCCAGCTCGCCCGCGCCCTGGTCGCGACCCTCGGCTGCCTGCCAGGCGTCGCCTTCCGGCTCGGCGACCCTTGGCTGCGCTCCGCGATGATGCACGGGCCCCTGCCGTACCTGGTGCCCGTCGCGCTCCTCATCCTCGTCCTCGTCCTGGTCGGCGAGGCGGCGCTCCGCCGCACTGCTCGCGACGTTCTCTAGTTTTGTTCTGGAGGCTGGCGAGGAACTACAGCGGATCCTGTCCGCACCGATCGAGCGTGAGGAGTGACGGTCCGCCGAGACCGTCTGCGAGCGGCTCCTGGCCCCGGTCGATTGGAAACGCAGAACGCCCCAGCGACAGCACGCTGAGGCGTTCAGTTCTCCCGTAGGTCAGCGCTTGATCTGCTCTTGGCCGGCGACGACGGCCACTTCAACGCAATCTCCGCCGCCCTGGCCCTGGGAGTGGCTGCTCTTGCGCCAAGTAGAGACCTCGTTCGGCTGGGACACGGTGTGTTACCTCATTCACTTTGCTCGGCCAATCGCCTGAGGTAGGTGATTGACTCGTTCGGTCCAAGCGCGGTCGCGCTCAGATGCTGGAAGACCCGCCGACGCTCTTCGACCTCCTTCTGGCCTTCGATGTAGAGGGACTCTGGCCGGAATTCGCGGTACACCAGGCTGGGATCTTCCTCATAGTCCAGGATCACGAACGAGCCGGATAGACCCGGATGCGGGTCGGCGGTCATCGGCATGATCTGGACGGTGATGTGCTCCAGGCGTTCCGTGTCGATCAGCCGCTGGAGTTGCTCCGCCTTGGCGTCTGCGGAGCCGAATGACCGGATCACGGCGCATTCGTCGATGACGGCCCAGAGGAATGGTGGCTGCTCGTGGTCCAGAATCTTTTGTCGCTCCATGCGGAGTTGGATCAGGCGCTCGATCTTCTGCTCATCCGTCATGAGCCAGCCGCGGTGCAGAGCGCGGGCGTAGGCGGGCGTTTGGAGCAGGCCGGGGATGACCAGCGGTTGGAAGCTGAAGATCTTCGTTGCTTCTGCTTCGAACTCGACGTAGTTGTCCTCTAGAGCACCGTATGCCGTCCACCATCCCCGCTGACGTGCCTCGCGGGTGAGGGTGAACAGCGCCTCGCGCCGGGCCTCGTCGGCGACGTCGTAGACATCGAGCAGCGCCTTGATGTCGGAGACGCGTGGCCGGACGGCCAGGGCGCGTTCCAGCCGGTTGACCTTGCCGTCGGCCCACTCCAGTTTGCGTGTCACCCGATCGGCGGTGAGCCCGGCCCCCTCTCGGAGCTTGCGCAACTCGCGAGCGAGACGGCGTCGTCGGACGGTCGGGCTGTGCCGGGCGTCAGCCATCTGTTCGTCGTCCTCTCCCCAGTTTCCGTGGAGTTGGCCGGTCACTGATCGTAGGCCAGTGGTCACGCTGGCCGGACAGTTCTGGAGAAAAACCCCAACAACAAAGACCCAATTGCAATTACACAATGCGTGGAGGATAGTTGAGCGCACCGTATCCAGATGGCTACTACAAGTAGTGGCCCACTCCCACCTCCGGGGAGTCCTCCATGACGCAGTACGTGCCAGGCGCACCGAGGGACATCGAGCGTGTGCACGTTCAGCCCCTCGGCCCAGCCTGGGTCGAGATTCAGCCGGTACCCGAGGCTGTCGCCGATGCTCGGCGGATGGTTCGCGGGCGGCTTGGGCCCGCTGATCCGGACTTCGTGTACAACGTCGAGCTGGTGACGTCCGAGTTGGTCACCAACGCCGTCCGGTGCGTCCGGACGCTGGAGGCGCCGTCGCTCGGTGTCGAGCCGGGAATCTGGCTCGCCGTCGAGGCGCACGCGCGGTGGGCTCGTCTGCGGGTCCGCGATCCCTATCCCGGCGTGCTGCCGACGAAGAAGCAGCCGGATCTCACCGACACGAACGGGCGCGGGATGCTGATCAGCGAGGCCGTGGCCGACCTGGTCTGGGTCGAGGTCGGCGGCGCGGACAAGGTGGTCCATGCCGTCCTCGCCAAGCCCGGGGTGACCCTGACCCCGGCCGAGATCGCGGGGTTCGGCCGATGACCCACCCGGGGCCGATCCCGGTCATTCCGGGGTTCAGCGTGCAGGAGGACCCGCTGACGGGGGAGTGGGTCGCCGTCTCCGCCTCCGGCAAGTACAAGATCCGCGGTCGCACCCAGCGAGAGCTGGAGGAGCACCGCTGGGCACTGTACGGCCAGGTCCTGGCCGAGTTCCGTCAGGCCATCGCCGAGACCTGGCCGCGCCCGACCCCGCCGCAGCGATAAGGCCCCGCACGGCCGCCAGTGCGGATGGACTCCAGAAGGGAGGTGGGTTCTTGACTTCCTCCCCCTTCTGAAGGAGGGGGATTCCCATCGGCCGTGCGGCTGATCCGGCCTAGGCCGGGCGCCTCGCGGCGCGGGTTTCCTGTTTCAGTGCCGACTGCGGAAGGGAGGGCCCTTGCCGTCTTACACCAGCTCCACAGGCATCACCGGGGGTTTGCCCGGTTACGGCTCGACCAGCCGCAAGGATGTTCTTGGCCGCGTTGATGTCCCGGTCGTGGCGGGTGCGGCAGCCCGGGCACGTCCAGTGCCGGGTGGAAAGGCTGAGGTTGGCGAGCAGGTGCCCGCAGGCCGAGCAGGTCTTGGAGGAGGGGTACCAGCGGTCGATGACCACGAGCGTGCGTCCGGCGCGTTCGGCCTTGTACTCCAGTTGCCTGCGGAACTCACCCCATCCCGCGTCGGAGATGGCGCGCGCCAGAGCGCGGTTCTTGACCATGTTGGTGACCGCGAGGTCTTCGATCACGATGGTGTCGGCCCTGCGGATGAGGTTGGTGCTGGTGCGGTGCAGGAAGTCAGCGCGGGCGTTGCGGACCTTGCGGTGAGCGCGGGCGACCTTGGCCTTGGCCTTACGGCGGTTCATGCTCTCGCGCTCGCAGCGGGCCATGCGCCGCTGATATCGGGCCAGGTTGCGGGCCTTGCGCTCCAGATATCGGGGGTTGGCGATCCGCTCCCCGTCAGAGGTCACCGCGAAGTCCTTGATCCCGAGGTCGACGCCGATGGCGTGCCCTTCCTCGTCCATGGGCTCGGGTGTTTCGGTGTCGATGGCGAACGTGACGTACCAGCGGCCGTCGGTGTCGCGGGAGATGACGACCATGGTGGGGTTGAGCGTGGACACCTCGGCGTCGTCGAAGGACCATACGAACCGCAGCGGTGCCTGGGTCTTGGCCATGGACAGCTCGCCGTTGTTCATGCGGAACGCCGAGCGGGTGTAGTGCGCGGTCTGCCGGGAGTTGCGGTTCTTAAAGCGGGGGTATTTGGTGCGGCCGGCGAAGAAGTTCGCGAACGCCGCGTGCTGATGCCGCAGCGTCTGCTGCAGCGGGACGGAGGAGACCTCGGACAAGAACGCCAGGTCCTCGGTCTTCTTCCACGAGGTCAACGCAGCGTCGGTCTGCTTATAGGAGGTCCTTTCGCCCCGCTCGTGATACGCAGCGTGACGTTCGGTGAGGGTCTTGTTCCACACCAGGCGCACACAACCGAACGTGCGGTTGAACACCGCCGCTTGTTCGGGGTCCGGGTAGGCCCGGCACTTGTACGCCGTCCGCATGACCGCGAAATTACAGATGACATGCGTGCACGTAAAGCGCTTTGTCGAATTGCGGTGAATTCCGTTTTTAGGCCGTATCGGCTGGGTCGGGACGGTTTTGGCGGAGTCCGAATCCCTCCCCGGACTGAAGGCCGCAGCATCCTTCGGAGGAACAACTAGACGAACGAAGCGGTGTGGCGCACGGCCACGCGCCGGTGCGGCGGCTATACCGGCGACGACGGAGGTGGTGGAAAATGTGGTAGATCGACTTCGGCGCGGTGATCGCCCCCTCGAAGGCGTCCACGGCGTCGGCCGGTGACAGCCGCGGCACTCCGTGCGGCGTCGTGGCGCTGTGCGTGGCCGCCACCGATGCGGCGAGCCGGTCGTTGCGGCAGCTTCCCGCGACGCTCGGCGGCGTCTCCACGTGCGCGGGGCCGTGCGCCTTCACCCGCGGGAGGATCAGATCGACGAGTAGCTGCGGGCCTGGACGGCGGCGGTCGCCGTCGGTATCGACTGGCTGATCGAGCAGAGCCGGGCGTTGCAGGCCGCCAGGCACATCGAGCGTGAGGCCTGCGTCGAGATCGCCGTCATGCCGTGAGTGAAAGGGCGTCCCCCCGAAAGGGAGTCGGGGGGACGCCCCCCACGAGGATAAGGATGATCACTGGTGCACTTCCACGGATACCTGTATCGCGGCCCCGGCGAGGCGATCAAACCGTTCGACGACGCGCGACGAGCCGGCACCGCCGAGTTCCAGACCGCCACCGTCCCACCCGAGGCCACCTGCGCCTGGCTCGCACGCCCGGCCCGGATGATCCAGGGAACCTGGGACGACCCCGCCGACGCGGTCGCCTGGCTGTCGCAGCAGTACACCGACATCGCCGACTCCCGGATGCACCTCGAACAGCAGCGGGCGGCCCCGACCTTGGAGGCGATGGCCGCGAACGCCCTCGACGCATTAACCCGGGGCAACGACGTCGTCTGGGCCTGGTGGCTGCGCGGCGGCAACTTCATCGACCTGACCGTGGCCTGCTGCCCGAATCGTGACGGCGATGGGCGCTGCTCGATCGGCAGGGCTGATTCACGACCAGAAGCCGTAAGCCGACGCACCCCGTGAGCCATCGGCGGGCTGAGCGGCTCCACGCGCCGAGGCCTCGCCAAAGCTCTCAGCCGAGGCTCAGCCAGCGGATGCCCGCGCGCTCTACCTCGGCGGTCTCCGCGTCGGTCATCGGCTCCCGGCCGGTGGCCTTGCACAGGAACGTCACCTGATCCCAGCCCAGGCGGCGTACTTCTTCGAACCCGCGAGGCCCAAGGAGCATCCGGGTGAGGAGATCGCCGGCGGACTCGGTCAGCCAGGGTCGGCGTCCGACCGCGATGGCGAGGTCCAAGCCGTGCACGGCCACCTCGACCACGCGCGTGACCAGGAAGTCGGTCAGCAGCATGGGGTCACCGTGACGCGTACGGACCACGCGGTCGTCAGGCTCCGTCTCGCACCGGCGGGCCGCCGTTGTCCAGACGTCGTCGAACTCCTGAACGATGTCCTTCCCGCTGGGTGCCTGCGCCGCGCGCTCGCGGGCCAGTTCGATGCGCCGATCGTTGGTCTCAGGTGAGAAACGAGCATCGTGCCGGTAGTAGTCGACGGCGGAGACCGTCGCCTGCGGCGGGGCATCTCCGTCCAGCATGCCCGGCAGCCAGGCCATGGCGACCATCACGTGGCCGAGCAGCTCCCGTACCGTCCACGGTTCGCACGCCGTCGGCCGCGACCACTCATCCTCGCCCAGGATGCGCATCGCCGCCGAAAGCCGCTCCGCCTCCGCGTTGAAGGCCTCCATCACTTGATCACGTTGCATTTGCCGAACGCTACCCGGGTCGGCCTTCGCCGGAGTCACCCGCCATCCGGCGGCGACGGCCCCGGCGCCTGCCAGGGCCGTCGGTACGAACGGTCAGCGGATGTTGTCGTAGCGGTAGGCGGTCCAGCGCACGTGGCCTGCGGCGCCCGCCGTGCCCCGGCCGAGAAACCCGGTGTGGTCGCCGGGCCGCATATCGGTACGGGAGATCTGCGTTCCGACGCTCGGCAGCGACTCACCTTGAGCCAGTTGGCGTTACTTGCTGTAGTTCTTGCCGATGGGCCTACCAGGGATCGGCTTGCCGATGAGAGCGACCGGGGCGAACAAGCAGAAGTGGCCGATCGCCATGGTGAGCGTCCAGAGCGCCTCGTCGTCGTAGAGTGCGGATGCCTTGGCGAACAGCTCGTCGGAGACGCGTTCCCCGAATGGGTTCGGGGTGAGGACGGCCTCCACGAGTTCCAGCGCGACCCGTTCGGCGTCGGTGAAGTAGGGGGCGTCCTGCCATGTCGCCGCGGCGGTGATGCGCTTCTCTGTTTCCCCGGCTTTGCGGAGGTTGTCGGTCAACGAGATGGCGTGGTAGGTGCTGCCGATGATCTGCGCGGCGCGGAGCAGCATCAGGCTGATGGTGGTCTGCGGAACCGGCCCGTTCCGGACGGCGTTACGCACGGCTCCGGAGAGTTTTGCCACCTCGGGGAAGAGCTGGGTGAGGTTGGGCAGACGCGACTGGATGCCGTCCTGCTCCGTCGTCGTGTCGGTCATCGTTGGTGTGGACATGGCGAGTCTTCCTTCCTGCGTGCTGGATGGTGTCTCACCAGTCCGACAACAAAGGCGCTCGGAATGTGAGGCGGGGCGCCAACGTCACGTTTAGGGGCGCTGTCTTGTCGAACCGGTGAGGACAGACGCGACCGAGGGAGCCGGCGACACCATGATCACCCCTTCCGAGCCGGGAGACGGCCGACCCGACCCGAGCCTGAGCGCGCTCATGAGCGAGCGGCGTCAGCTGGTCAACCTCGCCTACCGGCTTCTCGGCTCCCTCGCCGAAGCCGAGGACGCCGTGCAGGAGACCTACGCCCGCTGGTACACCCTGTCCTCACAGCAGCGGCAAGCCATCGAATCCCCCGGCGCCTGGCTGACCAAGGTCGCCGGCCGCATCTGCCTCAACCTGCTCAGCTCGGCACGAGCCCGACGGGAGAACTACGTCGGCGACTGGATCCCCGAGCCCCTGCCCGAACCCGCGGAGTGGTCAGGCGGTCGGGCGGGCGGCGCCACCATCGACCCGGCCGACCGCGTCACCCTCGACGAGTCGATCAACATGGCCTTCCTCGTCGTACTCGAATCAATGACCCCGGCCGAACGCGTCGCCTTCATCCTCCACGACGTCTTCCGCTATCCCTTCGCCGAAGTCGCCGACATCGTCGGCCGTACGCCGGCGGCCTGCCGCCAACTGGCCTCATCGGCCCGCCGCCGCATCCGCACCTCGCGGACACCCGCGCCCCCGACCGCCCGGCAGGCCGCCATCGTCAGGAACTTCAAGCAGGCCTGGGAAGCCAAGGACATCCACGCCCTCATCGGCCTCCTCGACCCGAATGTCACGGCAACCGGCGACAGCGGCGGCCTAGCCACCACCGTGCGCCGCCCGGTCGAAGGCGCCGAGCAGATCGCGCGCGGCCTCGTCGATCTCGTCGGCAGGCTGGCCGACCTGACGATCCTGGAGCGTACCGTCAACGGTCAGCCCGGCCTGGTCGCCCAGCAGGACGGCGTCACCGTGACCGTGTACGCGTTCGACATCGCGGGCGACCGGATCACGCGCATCTGGGCCGTACGCAACCCCGAGAAGCTCCGGCCGTGGACGGCGGGCCACAGCACCCGCCATCACGTCGAAGACCGGCCGCCGGCACGGTCAGATGTCCGTCAGCTGTGACGTCTGAGCCGAGACCGCCCCTACGGACCGAGTTCACCCGGGCGATCCACCGGTCGGGGGAGCCGGACCCACGTCGTACGCGCCTATCGTCCGGAGGGAAGGCGCCGTCATCCGTCCATGGGCTCCCGGCGGAGGCGTCGCCGGCATCCGTGCCCCGGCCGCGCGGGATGTACTCGCGGTCGTCGGGGCCGCGGGCCGTACCCGGGGACGTGCGTCCTCGGTCGGCCGCGGCGCAGTGCTCTCGCCGGCGAGCCGCGAGCGGCCGGGGCACGGTCCCACACCGCGACCGGCTCATCTGGAGGGAGATCCGGCAGATGACGGACCTGGCCCGCCGTCCCAGCCCACGTCGCGCGGCTGCGCCGCCTCGGAGGTTCCTGGGGCTGCCGGTCACGGGACCGGGATACGGGCCTCGACCGTCGTGCCCCGGCCCGGAGGAGAGCGGACCTCCAGGCTGCCGCCGATGAGCTCGGCGCGCTCGGTCATGCTGCTCAGCCCGTAGCCGCCGCTCGGCCCGTCGCCGGGCGGCGGAACGTCCTCGGGGATGCCCCGTCCGTCGTCCGTGATCCGCAGCGTCACCACGTCGTCGGCACGCCGCAGTCGTACCCGGACGCTCGCCGCCCGTGCGTGCTTCACGACGTTCTGCAGGGCCTCCTGGGCGATGCGGTACAGCGCGATCTCGACGTGTTCGGGCAGGCGGCACTCGTCGGCGTCGACGGTGACCTCGACCCCGGTGATGGTCCGCGCCAGGCTCGCCAGCCCGTCGGCGAGGCCGAGGTCGTCCAGCACCGGAGGACGCAGGTCGTTGATGGCCGCCCGCGCCTCGTCGAAGGTGAGGTCGGCCAGTTCACGGGCCCGTACGAGCTGCGCGGCGGCGAACGCGGAGGCGTCGACCAGCGCGTCGGCCGCCGCGTCGAGGTGGAAGCGCAGGCTGCACAGCCGCTGGGTGATGCCGTCGTGGATGTCGGCGGCCAGCCGGCGGCGTTCCGCCTCCTGTGCGGCGACGACCTGCTCGGTGAATCGCTCGTGCGCCCGCTCGCGCGCGGCCAGCCGGCGGTGCAGCCGCGCCTGGTGCACGGCACCGGCGATGAGGCTGCCGATGGAGGTCAGCAGCCGCACGTCCCGGTCGGTGAAGTCGCGGCGCGCGCGGGTGTGCACGTTGAGCACGCCGACCACGCCGCCGGGGCCGCTCGCCATGGGGACCGCCGCCATCGAGGTGAAGTCGTGGCCTCCCAGCTGCGGGAAGTACCGGTAGCGCGGGTCGCGTTCCTTGTCCTCCACGATGACCACCGGCTGGTGTCGGTTTGCCGCCCACCCGGTCACCCCCTCGCCGAGCGGCAGCCGGATCCGGCCCACCTCCTGGTCGAACGGCGGGGTGGCGCCGACGAGCGTGAGCGACCGGTCCGTGTCGTCGAGGACGTGCAGGAAGCACACGTCCGTGGCGGTCGCGGCCACGATGAGGCGGACGACCTTGGCCGCGAGTTGATCCAGCTCCGGCCCGGCCGAGATCGCCTCGACGATGCCGACCAGCAGCGCGTTCTCGCGTTCGAGGTCGGCCAGGCCGAGGCCGTGCCCGGTCATCGGAAGATGCCTTCGCGCAGGGCGACCGCGACGGCGCTGGTCCGGTCGCCGACGTCGAGCTTGCGGAGGATGGCGCGTACGTGGCTCTTCACCGTCTCCTCGCTGAGCACCAGCCGGGCCGCGATCGCGCGGTTGGACAGTCCGGCCACGAGCAGGCCGAGTACCTCGCTCTCCCGCTGGGTGAGGCTCAGGTGCGCTCCGGGCCAGAACTCCCCGGCCTGCAGGCGTGCGGCCGTCGCGACCGCGCGACCGGCCATCGTCGGGTCGACCGTCGTCTGGCCCTCCGCCGCGAGTTCGAGCTGGCGGACCAGGCTCTCCCCGTCGATGGACTTGAGCAGGTACCCGGCCGCGCCGGCGCGCATGGCCTGGAACAGGTACTGCTCGTCGTCGTACGCGCTGAGCAGGACGACCCGCCGCGCCGGATCGGCCTCGACCAGCCGCCGGCACAGGTCGAGTCCGCTGACGGCGCCGCGCAGGCGCACGTCGGAGACGACGACGTCGGGGTCCAGTGCGGCGACCAGTGACTCGGCGCGGTCGGCGCTGACGGCCTGCCCGACGATCCGTACGCGGCCGTGGAAGCGCGCCAGAAGCGCCTTGAGACCTTCGAGCACCATCTCGTGGTCGTCGATCACCACGATCCGAAGCGGCCGGTTCCTCTCGCCCATAGGCGAAGCATAGATAGAAGATGACAAATGGCATATCGAGTCGTAAATCACTCTGTAACCCCCTCGGTCGGGGGAGGATCGGCGTGATATCGCGGCCTACCGTCGGGCCATCACGAGCGAGACGACGGAGGTCGGACCCATGAGGGCACCCGAATCGCGACCGTGCATCGTTCCAGTTCCCGCGGAAATCCGGGAAACGCGATGAACACATCCGCGAGCGAACGCACCGGCCGGTCCGACGCGGATCGGATCGCCGCCGGATTCGACGAGATCGACGCCCAGGCCGTCACGACGATCCGGATGCTCGCCGCCGACGCCGTGCAGGCGGCCGGCAGCGGGCACCCGGGCCTGCCGATGGGCGCCGCCGCACCCGCCTGGGTGCTGTGGTCGAGGTTCCTCCGGCACGACCCGGGCGACCCCGGCTGGCCCGACCGCGACCGCTTCGTGCTGTCCGCCGGGCACGGGTCGATGCTGCTCTACGCGCTGCTACATCTCTTCGGGTACGACCTGCCGCTGGAGGAACTGCGGCGGTTCCGCCGGCGCGGGTCGCGGACGCCGGGGCATCCCGAATACGGGTGCACGCCGGGCGTCGAGGTGACCACCGGCCCGCTCGGCCAGGGACTCGCGAACGCCGTCGGCATGGCCCTCGCCGAGCGCATGCTCGCCGCCCGCCTGAATGTCGACGAGCACACGGTCGTCGGCCACCGTACGTGGGTGCTGGCCGGCGACGGCGACCTGATGGAGGGCATCAGCCACGAGGCGGCCTCCCTCGCGGGCCATCTCGGCCTGGGCCGCCTGATCGTCGTCTACGACGACAACGACGTCACGATCGACGGTCCGGCCCGCAAGACCTGCCGGGACGACGTGCTCGGCCGGTTCGCCGCATACGGCTGGGCGACGTCGCGCGTACGGGACGGCAACGACGTCGCGGCGGTGGCGCGGGCGTTGGCACGTGCGGCGACGGACGACACCCGGCCCAGCCTCGTGGCCGTCCGTACGACGATCGGCGACGGCGCGCCGACGCTGGCCGGGTCGAGCACGGTGCACGGGCGTCCGCTCGGCGAGGCGGAGCTGGCGGCGGCGCGGGAAGCGGCCGGCTGGCCCGCCGAGGCGTTCTTCGTCCCCGAGGCGGTCGCCGCGCGGTGCCGCAGGCTCGCCGCCCGGGGACGAGAGGAGCGCCGGGCGTGGGAGCGGCGGCGCGCGGCATGGATCCAGGCGCATCCCGACGTCGCGGCCGGATGGGACCTGTCGGCTCCTCCGCCGCCGCCCGGGCGCCTCGAACTCCCGGTCTTCGAGCCGGGCACCGCGATGGCGACGCGCACGGCGTCCGGCGCGGTGCTCGCGGCGATCGGCCCCGCGTATCCGGGGCTCGTCGGCGGGTCGGCCGACGTGGCGTCCTCCACCAACAGCACCATTGCCGGCGCGGCGGACGTACGACCCGACGCCTTCGGCGGCCGTACTCTGCACTTCGGCATCCGCGAGCACGCCATGGGCGCCATGCTGAACGGGCTCGCGCTGCACGGCGGGCTGCGCCCGTACGGGAGCGCGTTCCTGGTGTTCTCCGACTACATGCGCCCGGCGATACGGATGGCCGCGCTGATGCGGCTGCCCGTCATCTTCATCTTCAGCCACGACTCGGTCGCGGTCGGCGAGGACGGGCCCACTCACCAGCCCGTCGAACAGCTGGAGTCGCTGCGGCTCATCCCCGGCCTGACCGTGCTGCGCCCCGCCGACGCCAACGAGACCGCGGCCTGCTGGCGGATCGCCCTCCGCAGCACCGGCGGGCCGGTGGCGCTCGTGCTCAGCCGTCAGGACCTGCCCGTGCTGGAGCCGGTGCGGGACGACGCGATCGCGCGGTACGGCGCGCGCGTCCTCCGCGACAGCACGTGGCCGCCCGAGGTCGCCCTCGTCGCCTCCGGGTCGGAGGTCGCGCTGGCACTGGCCGCCGCCGAGGAACTCTCCGAACGCGGTGTCGGCGTACGCGTGCTGTCGGTCCCGTGGCGCGAGCGGTTCGAGGAGGCACTGGAGTCCCACGCCAAACTCCTGCCGGACTGCCCGGCAGTGTGGGTCGAGGCCGGCGTCCCGCAGGGGTGGCGGGCGCTGGCCCGCCCGGGCGACGCGGTCGTGGGCCTGCGCCGCTTCGGCGTCAGCGCGCCCGGCGACGTCGTGTACCGCGAACTCGGATTCAGCGTCCCCGCCGTCGTGGGAGCCGCCCTCGCGAAGGTCCGCGCCCGAGAGGCATCTGAGGAGGAGACGTGCCGCACAAGCTGACCCGGATCAGGCGCCTTCGCGACGAGCTCCCGCCGGCCCGGCGGCCGGTCATGGTCGCCGTCGCGGGCGACAGCGCGGCCGGGAAGACCACGCTGACCCGAGGGCTCGCCGAGATCCTCGGACCCGAGCGGGTCACCACGATCGGCGTGGACGACTACCACCGCTACGACCGCCGGGAGCGCAAGGGACTGCCGTTCACCGCGCTCCACCCAGAGTGCAACCACATCGAGATCATGGAGCAGCACCTCCAACTGGTCGCGACGGGCAACCCCATCCTCAAGCCGGTGTACGACCACGGCACCGGCCTGCTGTGCCGACCCGAACTGGTCGAGCCCCGGGAGTTCGCCATCGTCGAGGGCCTGCTGCCGCTGCACACCCGGCTGACGCGGGCGTGCTTCGACATCGCCATCTACCTCGACCCGCCGGAGCCCGTACGGCACCGCTGGAAGGTCGAGCGGGACACGCAACGCCGCGGCTATACGGCCGAGCAGGTGCGCGCCGAGCTGAAGCGGCGCGAGCCGGAGTCGGCGGAGTTCATCCGCCCGCAGCGCTCCTTCGCGGACCTCATCGTCCGGTTCTCACCGGTCGGCGGGGACCCGCCCGGCACGCCCCTGTCCGCCGACCTGGTCCTGCGGCCTACCATCCCGCACCCGGACCTGAGCGCGGTCCTCGCCGACGACGGGCGCGCGATCCAGCTACGGCTGACCAGGGACGAGGACGGGCGGCCCGTAGATACGCTGCGCATCCACGGGAACGTCCCCGCCGAGGAGAGCCGGATGGTGCGCAAGGCCATCTGGTCGCGGCTCGGCGTGGACGCCGGCGACCCACCGGAGACCCTGGGCGGCCTGGGCGGCGACATGCACAGCGAGCCCCTGGCCATCACCCAGCTCCTCCTGCTCTACCACCTGGTGACCGCGGCCCGGTGACCCGCCGGACGGCGGGCGCGTACCGCGAGTCAGGCCACGACCAAGATCAACCACTGGACCAGCGGGCGGCGGTCGACCGCATGGACGCTCAGCGCCCAGCCCCCCAGCTCAGCGCCCGGCCCCCCAGCTCACCGTCCGGTGCCGCCGCTCGGGCCGGCACCCACCGCGGCCGGTGTTTCCAGGCCGACCACGTCCGCGACCACGCAGGCGATGTTGTCCGGGGCGCCGGCGGCGTACGCCCGCCCGACCAGCTCCTCGAGCACCTGCTGGGGGCCACCCGGCCCGGTCAGCACCTCGCGCAGCGACCCGGCCGGTACGACGGTCGACAGTCCGTCGGAGCACAACAGATACCGGTCACCGGCCATGGCCTCGTGCATCGACAGGTCCGGCCGCGTCTCGCCTGTGCCGGTCAGTGCCCGTACCAGCAGCGAGCGTTGCGGATGAGAGGCCGCCTCCTCCACGGTCAGCCGGCCCTCGTCGATCAGCGATTGCACGTAGGTGTGGTCATGGGTGATCTGGAACAGCTCCCCGTCCCGTACGAGGTACGCCCGGGTGTCGCCGATGTGCACCAGCGCCAGCCGGGAACCGGACCACAGCAGCGCGGTCAACGTGGTGACCGCCTCACCTGTCGGGGCCGACGCGGCGATCTCCCCGATCGCCCGGTCGGCCTCATCGATCGCGTCGGCGAGCGTGCCGAGCAGATCCTCGGCCGGCACGGCCAGGGTCTCCAGCGGTTTCAGCGCCTCGACGGCCGCAGCGCTCGCCAGGTCACCGGCCGCATCGCGGGCGCCGTCGGCCACCGCCAGCAAGCGCGGGCCGGCGTACGCGGTGTCCTCGTTGCTCGTGCGCACCGGTCCCTGCTCCGACCGGGCGGCGTAACGGATCCCGAGCATGGTCGCGTCCTCCACAGGACTGCCCCTTCCCATCAGGTAGTCGACGAGGAAGGTGGCCAGTTGCCCACGGGCGGCGGTCCCGGTCAGCACCTGCTCCCAGTAGCCGGCGACCTCTTCGGCCGCAGCCGGCGCGGGCAGGTCGCACACGCGCCGGATACGCGCCAACGGCATGCCGAGCCGCCGGAGCCAGGCGATCAACCGGGCCTGTTCCAGCTGGGCCGGATCGTAGAACCGGTACCCCGACTCACCGTCGACGGCGGCCGGCGGCAGCAACCCGAGTTCGTCGTACAGCCGCAACGCCTTCGGCGACAGCCGTGCGGCCCGGGCGAACGCCCCGATCGTCAGCAACCGCCTCACCGTTCCTCCTCGTCTCGGCCACTGTGGCCGATGCCGAAGATGCTGCGGCTTCACCCAAGGGCAAGGTCAACAGGGCGGGTTCAGCCGCAGCCCTCGAACTGGGGGACGGTCGTCGTGACGTTGAGGCCCGTCGAGCCGAACCAGCGTTTGAGCAGGGTGGCGGCGGTGCCGTCCTGGTACATCTCGGTGATCGCCTTGTTGACGTCCTCGCACCCGCCGATGTCCCCGGGGCGCAGCCCGACGCCGTACTTCTCGTCGGAGAAGGGGGCGTTGACGAAACGGACCTGGTTCCCCCGCTGCGCCGCGAAGCCGGCCAGGATCAGGTCGTCGGTGGAGATGGCGTCGACCGTCCCGGAGGTCAGATCGTCCAGGCACTGGCCGTACGTGGACGCCGGCACCAGGCGGGCGTCGATCTTGCGCTCCTGCGTGACACGCTGCCAGGAGACCGAGCCGGTGACCTGGCACAGGCGTTTGCCGCGCAGGTCGCGGACGTTCCGCACGGTCGTGTCGGTGCCGCGCACCAGGATGTCCTGGTGGGCGACGTAGTACGGGCCGCCGAAGACGACCTGGGTCTTGCGCTGCTGCGTGATGGAGTAGCTGGCCACGACCATGTCGACGTCGCCGGCGCGCAGCGCCTGCTCCCGCTCGCCGCTCGCCACCGGCTTGAACGTCAGGTGCTTCGCGCCGAGCCGCTTGGCGATGTCGCGGGCGACGTCGATGTCGAAGCCCTTGTAGTCGCCGTACCCGTCGCGGAAGCCGAGACCCGGCTGGTCTTTGTTCACGCCGATGACCAGGTGGTCCTTTCCGCTGACCGTCGGCGTCGAGCCGTCGGCCACCCCGCAGCCGGCCGCCGCCAGCAGCGTCAGCGCGAGGCCGATTCGACGTAGTCGCATGTGCTGCGCTCCCTTACCGGTACTCGGACAGCCGCGGCCGGACCCCGGCGAGGATGAGGATGATGAGGAGGACGGCCGCCCCGGGCAGGATGATGTTCCAGCCGCGCAGCCCGTGGTCGCCGGCACTGATCGCCTTGTCGAAGGCGCGACCGTGCAGGTCCTTGAGGGCGACCAGCGCCGTGTCGTAGTCGCCGAAGTCGCCGGTGCCGGTGTTCAGCTTGAGGGACAGGGCCCCGCGGCGGTCGCCGTTGGTCGCCAGCTGCCGGATGCTCCGGTCGTTCGTCTGGACCTTCTGGTACCGCGACAGCACCTTCCGCAGCGCGTCCTGCTGACCGGGCAGCGTGACGTGGTGGGCCTCGGTGCCGAAGAAGCCGAGGAAGTCGCTCCCGCCGATCTTCTGGTCGAGCTGGGCGTAGTAGGTGTCGAGGTTGCCCGCCGCCGCGAGGAAGACGGTCGCCTGGGACTTGTCCAGGTAGACCTGTTCGTACGTGTCGGCGCGCCCGGGGTCGAGCAGGTACCGGGCCTCGTCCGCGTGGGCGCTGTTGCTGATCGCCCGGGCCCGCGAGAGCGCGAGCACCGAGTCGAAGCCGTCCTCCTTGGCCGTGCGCAGGCGTCCCGCCTCGCTCGACAGGAGCGCCACGCTCACCACGACGAGCACCAGGGTGCCGACCGTGGCCAGGGCGAGGAACGGGTTGACCAGTCGGCGGAACCGCCGGATGAAGTACCACTGCATGCCGACGAGGACGGCGATGAGCAGCAGGCCCGTGAGCACGACCCAGATGCGCCCGTTCAGCACCGCCGACCGCTTCGCCTCGTACGTGCGGCGGACCTTCGTGCCGTTGTCCAGCGTCAGGTTGTACGCCTTCGGCAGCACGTCCAGCTTCATCAGGTCGGTCGCCTGGCGGTACAGCGCCGTGACGGCGGTGGGAGGGGGCCCGGCGGCGTGGTTCGACTGTTCGTCGGTCAGTAGCGCCTGCCCGGCCAGCCGTTCGTAGCGGCCGAGCGCGTCCAGCATCTCCTGCGCGTTGCGCTGTTCCGTCGCGTCCGCGCCCGCGAGCCGCGAGCCCTGCAGCAGCGTGCGGTTCGCCTCGGAGCGGCGCTGATCGTACATCCGGAGCGCTGCCGCCCGCCGGTCGGCCAGGCCGCGGTCACCGCCGATCAGCAGGGCGTCGGCGAGCTGGGCGTCCATGTCGCTGAGCGCGAAGTACAGGTCGCCGGTGGCGACGACCTGCGGGCCCGCGTCGTGGCCGATCACCCGCAGTCCGTCGCGGGCGTTCTGCACGGTCAGCGTCGTGACCAGGAGGACGACGAGCACCGCCAGGGCGGCGACGGCCGCCAGGGCGCGGATGCGTCCCGGAATCGTGCGGATCCGCAGCCGCTTGGGGACCCGCGCCCGCGGTGCCGGGGAGGACGGGGGAGTCGTAGTGATCGTCACCGCAGCCTCCGCAGCGTGATGGTGGTCCAGACGCCGACGTGCACCCGGTCGCCGTCGCGCAGCGGAACCTCCACGTTGACGGGGATGGGCGTGTCGCCCTCGTTGACCGTCGTGCCGTTCGTGGACCCCGGGTCGACCAGCGTCCAGGTGCCGTCCGGTTTGGCGAGAAGCACCGCGTGGGTGTGCGAGACGCCCGGGTCGGCGGGCGGCTCGCTCAGGTCGATCTCCGGCGTGACGCCCCGCGACACGCTCCGCCGCCCGATCCGGACCTGCTCCCCGCTCAGGGGGATGCGCCGCGACGGGCAGTACGGCGGGAAGGTGAAGTCCTCGCCCTCGGTGACGACGCGGTCGTAGTACTCCCGGTCGGCGATGACGACGGCCGCCCAGTCGGTCGCGGGCGGCTCGGGAACGGGGGCCTGCGCCGGCGACCAGTCCCGCGTGACGGGATCCTCCTCGTCCGAGCCCCCGGCTGCCGGCGCGGGGGTCTGCGGATGCGAGGTGGGGACGGACGGCGCCGTCGTCGGCCGCGGCGTGGGCCGGCCGCCGCCGACCGCGTAGTCGTAGCCGCAGTCCTCACAGAAGCGCCCGGTACGGGGCGTGCCGCAGTCGGGGCATCCTTCCCCCGCCGCGGGCGCCGGCGCGGCGGGGGACGCCGCGGGCGGGGCCGGCGCCTCGCCGATGCGGGCGCCGCACACGTCGCAGTAGTCGGTGGCGGTCGAGCCGTGCCCGGCCGGACAGGTCGCCATGCTCAGCCCTCGCCCCGGCGCGTCCGTACGGTCTTGGTCGAGCGGGTGTCCAGCGACATCTCATCCGCCTTGTCGACGTCCTTCTTCAGCCGGACGCGGCCGGTCGCCGGGTCGTCGACGTCGACGACCTTCCCGAGCAGACCGGCGATCGCCTCGTTGCCCGACTCGTGGGCCAGCGCGACGGCCCGGCCGAGCCGCGCGGTCGCGGTGTCCAGGTCGCCGTCCTTGCGGGCCTGCAGGCCGACCTGGATGTTCTCGGCGAGCTCGGCCTGGCCCGTGTAGTGCGCGACCTTCGGGTTGATCCGGGTTGACTGGGCCTCGTCGTCGGTCCACTCGGCCAGGACGTTGCCGCTGGCCACCACCTGGTCGCCGAGCATCAGCTTGACCCACCCGGCCCGCATCTCCCGGCCGACTTCGCCCGCCGGCACCTCGACGCAGATGTGGTAGTCGCGGCTCTCGGCGCCCCACGCGCCGAGCGGGTAGTCACCGGACCGCTCGTCCACGTCGGTACGCCGCCCGGTGAGGTCCTCCACGCTCGGCAGCACCTGCTTGACGAACCGCAGCTTGGCGTTTTGCGGCGTCCACACCCGCAGCGCGACGTCCGCGACGGCCTTGCCCATCGCCGCCTCGGTCATCGCGCGGAAGTCGGCCTCGAGGGCCTCCGGGCTGGCCACCATGTCCAGGCTGCCGAGCAGCGCGGACGCGACCTTCCGCAGCTCGGCGACCTCCCAGTCGGTGCCGACACCCCGGCAGTCGCAGACGAACCGGCCGACGGACGCGGCCACCGCCTGGTCCAACTGCTCCGGCGTCTCATGCTGGTTCTTGCCGTCGGTCAGTAGGATCGCGTGCCGGATGCCCTCCGGACGCCGGGCGAAGAGCCGCCCGGCCAGGCCCAGCCAGGCACCCATCGCGGTGCCGCCCGTCGCCGTCAACCGGCTCAGCGCGGCCTTGGCCTCGGCGCGGGTCTGCGCGTTGGCGGGGACCAGCTCCTCCGCTCGCGGGTACACCATCACGGCGCGGCTCGACCCGGACACGACCGCGAAGTTCACCCCGTCGCGCAGCGTGTCCACCGCGGCCTGCGCGGCCTTGATCGCCGAGATCATCTTGTTCCGCGGATAGTCCATCGACCCGGAGGTGTCGATGATGATGACCTCGGAGGCGGACGTCCCGGTGCCGGCGACGACCGGGCCCCCGGTCGACTCGACCGTGACGATCGCGTGGACCTCCTGGCCGCCCTGCGGCAGGTACCTGTTCTGGTCGATCCGGATGCTGAAGTCCGGCTGTTCACTCATTGCGCGTGCTCCTGTGTGAAAGGGATCACCACGACGGTGATGTTGTCGCGCCCTCCGGCGTCCACCGCGAGGCGTACGAGATGCCGGGCCGCCGTCAGCGGATCCGCGGAAGGCATGACGGAGGCCAGCCGCGTCGCTTCCGGGTAGTAGTTCCACAGGCCGTCGCTGCACAGCAGCAGCGTGCCGGGCCCCTCCGGCACGAATGCCGTGACGTGCTGCTCGACCTCGCCCGCGTCCGCGCCGAGCCAGGCGACGATGGCGTGGGCGTTCGGGTGGGCCTGCGCCTCGGCCTCGGTCAGCGCCCCGTGCGCGACCATCTCGGCGGCCCACGAGTCGTCGGCGGTGAGCTGCCGGGAGGCGTCCCCGGCGAGCCAGTACGCGCGGCTGTCCCCGACCCAGCCGACCGTGACGCCGCCCGGTCCGGCGCACGCGGAGACGTACGTGCAGGCGGGCGCGTCGTGCGGCGACTGCGCGAGCGCCGTGACCGCCTCGACGGCCTTGGTCAGCGCCGTACGCGTCGCGGTCTCGGGGTCATCGCCCGCCGCGAGCCGCTCGGTGAGCGTCTTCAGGCCCGTGTCGGCGGCGGCCTGGGAGGCCGCCTGCGGCAGGGGAGAGGTCGACACGCCGTCGCAGACCACCGCGGCGACACTTTCGCCCGCCACGGCCAGGGCCATCGCGTCCTCGTTGCGGCTGTGCCGCAGGCCCCGGTCGGTGACGCCCGCGGCGCCGCCCGCCTCCATCTCGACGTGGTCGCGGTCACCGGGTCGCAGCACCCCGCACTGCTCGCAGTAGCCGTCCGCGCTGAACGCCGCCGACCCGCACGCCGCACACGCCGCGCCGGTCGGTGTGGGCTCCCCGGTCAGGGACCGGCCGCACGCCTGACAGAACGCCTCGTCGGCGAAGACCTCGCTGCCGCACCCCGGGCAGCTCTCCGGTGCGCCCACGGTCAGACCACCGTCAGCGGGCGCACGGCGTTGGCCTGGTCGATCAGGAGATGCCGCCGGGCCCGGTCGGTGGCCAGCCGGGCGAGCGTCCGGTAGGTCTCCTCGAGCTTGCGGCGCAGCCCGGTCTCGGTGAGCGGCGTGCCGAGCACCGTACCGGTGCCGTCCCCGGATGCCCGCACCCGGCCGAGGGCCGCCTCCAGCACCTCCAGGGCGAGCAGCCCGTGGCGTCCGGGATCGAGGTTCAGCGCGGACAGCCGCGCGCCTGCGCCGGTCAGGTCGGCCTCGGTGATCTCACCCGGGTCCCGGTCGCGTACGGCCGTGGCCACGGCGGAGATCTGCGCGGCGATGTGGTGACTGGAGATCCTGGGGACCGAGTCGAGCGCCCGGAGCGCGCCGGCGCGGTCCACGAGAGCGAGCCGCGCCCGGGCCAGTCCGTAGCACGCGGTGACGTACCCGTGGTCGGTGCGCCACACGGTCTCGTGCAGGACCGCCGCGCCCGCCGGGTCGCCGAGCAGCTCACGGCAGTACGCGAGGCCGAGCTTGGGCGCCGCCTCACCCGGCATCAGCGAGTACAACTCGTCGAACAGGCCCGCCGCCTCCGCGACGTTCCCGGCGGCCAGGACGGCGACCGCGCGGTACCAGCCCACCCGCCAGTCGTCCGGTGGCAGCGCGTCGAGTACCGCGTGCGCCTCCGCCGTGTCGCCCAGCTCGATGCGCACCCGGGCGAGCGTCAGGTCGACCTCCGGCGTACGCGTGGGCGCGCTCGCCAGCGCGTCGGCGAGCCGCTCCGGATCCAGCGCGGTCAGGCCGGCGAGGAAACCGGCGGCGGCGTCGGACGAGTCCACGAGCGGCGCCGGCAGCGTCGCCGCGGCGTCCGCCGGGCGGAGCGGCTCGAACACGTCGCCCGCCGTGAACCGCTCCATCCCGAACAGCGTCGACGCGGCCGGGCGTGCCTCGCCGTCCTCGGCGGACAGCACCTCGCGCAGCACCCCGGTGAGCTGGTCCGCCATGTCGGAGGCGTCCTGGAACCGGAACGCCGGGTCGCGGTCGGTGGCACGGCGCAGCAGCCGGTCGTACGACTCGTGCCGGGCGAGCACCGGCACCTCCTCGCGCGGCGGCAGGCTCGCCTCCCACTTGCCGGTGTAGCCCTTGAACGGGAAGCTCAGCACGGCGAGCGTCCGGCCCACGGTGTACAGGTCGGAACCGATCGAGGGACCCTCGTCGGCGATCTCGGGCGCCTGGTAGCCGACCGTGCCGTAGATCGCGCCGTCGACGTCGTCGATGCGGCGGACCCCACCGAGGTCGATGAGCTTGAGCTGCTCCTCGGACTGGATCGCGTTGTCCGGCTTGAAATCGCAGTACAGGACGCCGAGGCCGTGCAGGTAGTCGAACGCGCGCAGTACCTCGATGCCGTACGCGATCACCTGGGGGAGCGGCAGCGACGCGTCCGGCCCCTCGGCCTCGCGGCGGTCCTTGAGGATGTCCTTCAGCGGCCGGCCGCCGACGTACTCCATGACGATGTAGCCGGAGCCGTCGTGCTGCACGAAGTTGTAGATCTTGACGATGTTGGGGTGCTCGACCTCGGCGAGGAAGGCCCGCTCGGCCGCCGCCGCGGCCAGCGCGTCGGCGTCACCGGCGTCGAGCAGGCCCTTGAGCACCACCCATCGGTGGCTCACGTTCTCGTCGCGGGCCAGGTAGATCCAGCCGAGGCCGCCGTGCGCGAGGCAGCCGAGCACCTCGTACTGGCCGCCGACCAGGTCGCCCGCCTTCAGCTTCGGCGTGAACGAGAACGCGGTGCCGTCTTTCGGACAGAACCCCTCCGTGCGGCCCGGCCGGTCGCCTCGGGACCGCCCCACCGGCTCGCCGCAGCTGCTGCAGTAGCGCTTGTTCTCCGCGACGACGGGGTTGGCCATGATCGCCGACGCGGGATCCCGGTACGGCACGCGCGGCACCTCGACCAGGCCCGCCCCGAGCATGCCGCGCCGCCGCGACGACGACCGCGACGACCCGGTACGTACGCTGCGGCTCGACGTGCGCCCGCTGATGCCCGTCCCACGGCTGCCCGCGGTGACCGGCGCGGACCGGGCCGAGGCCCGGCTCGATGCGGGGCCCGTGGCCGGGCTCGCCGCCGGGCTTGCCGAAGGGCCCCCGGCCGCCGGCGCCAGCCCGCACACGTCGCAGTAGCCGTCCATGATCGTGCCGCCGCACCCTGAGCGCGTGCAGCGGTCATCGGGCGGGGGGGAGGGGGCCGGAACGGCGGCGGACGCCGGTGACGACGCGGCGCCGGATGCCGGGGCCACTGTCGCCGCGGCGGCAATGCCGCAGACGTCGCAGTAGCCGCCCTGGATGGTGCCGGTGCAGCCGGGCTGAACGCACCGGTCGTTCCCCGGAACGGCCGCGGTGGGTGCCATACCGCATACGACGCAGTATCCGTCCTCCACGGTTCCGGAACAGCCGGGCTGAGTGCAGTTCACTTTCGATCTCCGATCGCACGCTGGTACTCCGCCAGCGCGGCGGTGGCGCGCCGCAGGTCGCAGGGGGAGGTCCACAGCAGGTCGTGGGCCCTCTGGTAGAGGTCTGTCAGCACGGGGTCCTCCGAGCCTCCGAGCCGCCCGGCCTTCGCCCGGTACGCGTCGAGCCGGCCGCGCAGCTCGTCCCGCCGCTCCAGGAGCCCGGCGATGGTCCGCACGGTCGTCCGCGTCTGCTCGAGGGCGTTGGCCGCCGCCTCCTCGAGCTGCGTCACGCGCTCGGCGAGGTCGGTCCACCGGCCCTGGACGGTGCCGAGCGCGGCCAGCCGGTCGGCCAGCGCCGCCGACGACTCCGGCAGGTCCGGCAGCATGGGCGAGGCGATCTTCGCGAGGACCTGCTCGCGCACCCGCAGCGCCTCGTCCTCGGCGGTGCGGATCAGCCCGATGGTCTCCTCGATGCGCCGCAGCCGCACGTCGTACTCGGCCCGGAGACGGACCGCCTCCTCCAGTCGCGACCGCAGCGCGCCCAGCGCGGCGTCGATGCCGTCGAAGGCGGCCGGGCGCATCGACAGCGGGTCGGTCCGGACGGTCTCGCGCAGCCCGTCCAACTCGCCCTTGAGCCGGTCGTACTCCGGATCCGGTCCCAGAGAGTCGAGCAGCCCCTCGACCGCACGCGCCGCCTCGGCGACCCGGTCCAGCCGGGTGAGCAGCGCCGACCAGGCCGTGTCCACCTCGGCGATCAACCGGGCCGCCTCCTCGTACAGCGCGGTCATCCGGGTCACCACGTCGTCGAGGGAGAGGCGCTCGGTGGACGGGCCGAGCAGCGTCCGCTTCTCGAGGGGGATCTGCGTCGCCAACTCGATGGACGGCCCGCGCAGCAGACGCTCCAGCTCGGCCAGCTCCGCGTCGTCGGGCTTCTTCCGCCGCGCCCGGATCTCCTCGGCCTGCCCGAGCACGCGCCCGTACGCCTCGAACAACCGCCACAGCGACGCCATCCGGTCGCTCAGCTCGCTCCACCGGCCGGCGGTGAGCCCGGTCAGCGGCGCGCCCTTGAGGAGCTTGTACCCCTGCTGCGCCTCGAGTTCGAGCAGCCCGGACGTGATGCGATCCCGCTCATCGCGCAGGCGACCGAGGACACGGTCCACCTCGTCCCGGTTCAACGGTCCCCCGCCCCATCGTCACCGCACGCGCTGAGCCCCAGAAAGAGCGCCATGCGGGCTAGTTTGTTCGGTTATCGCCCTTTGGTCGGCTGACTAGTTTTCACCAAACCCGGGGGCCGTCACAAGCACTGTCAGGCGGGTCTGTGTCGCTGATAGTGGCGAGCGACCCGGGCGCGGTTGCCGCAGCGGGTCGCCGAGCACCACCGGCGGCGCGGATGGGCGGGCAGGAACAGCATCACGCAGTCCTCGGCCTCGCACTCGCGCACCTTGCTGACCTCGGGGTCGGCGAGGAGGTCCGCGGCGGCCTCGGCCAGCCAGGCCGCCAGGCGCACTCCGGGGGCACCGCTACGGCGGCGGGCGGCGATGATCGACGAACCGTCCCAGGCGAGTTCGCGGATGGCGGGCGCGGCGCGCTGCGCGTCGTTCAGCGCCTCCAGCGCGGACGCGGGCGGACGCTCGCCGCGCCGGGCATGGTCGACCGCGAGGCCGGCGGCGTCCCGTACGGCGTGAACGGCCGCCACATCGGCGGCGGTCAGGCCCGCGGCCTCGTGCGCGGGCGGGTCGGGAAGCCGGTCGGCCTCCAGCTCCAGCCACGTACGCAGGTCGGCGGGGGAGCCGAGCAGGTCCGCGTCGTAGGGTCGGGTGTTGACCAGGTCGAGCGCCAGCGGCTCACCGGTCAAGGGAACGGGATCACTCATGCGCTAATGCTAAAGCAGTGCACAAATGCGTTAGGCGGTGTCTAGCCGGAGTGCCGGGTGCCGTCCTTGCTTGGACATGCCGGTCCTGAGTCTCGGCGAACGTCGATGTCACACTTCGGGGGGCGGCGTCGCTCTCAGGTGGTGATCTGATTGCTCATGGCAGGAGGAACCCACCATGTCCCACAGCCCGCCCGACCCGGTGCCGGACTCACCGGCGGAGACGGCCACGCGCGTCTTCGTCGACCACCGGGAGCTGCTGTTCTCCATCGTCTACACGATGCTGGGCAGCGTCGTGGACACCGAGGACGTGCTCCAGGAGGCCTGGCTCGCCTGGGACGCCCGCTGCCGCGCGGGCGGCGGAGAGCCGATCGGGAACCCGCGCGCCTACCTCGTACGCGTCGTGGTCAACCGGGCCCTGGCCCGGCGGGAGAGCATCAGCCGCCGCCGGGAGGAGTACGTCGGGCCGTGGCTGCCCGAGCCGCTCGCCACCCCGCCGAGCCCGAACGACGTCGCCGATGGCGTCGTGCGCGGGGAGTCGGTGTCGATGGCGCTGCTCGTGGTGCTGGAGACGCTCTCTCCGCTGGAACGCGCGGTGTTCGTGCTGCACGAGGTGTTCGGCTACTCCCACCCTGAGGTCGCCGGCGTTCTGGGCCGCAGCGCCTCGGCGGTACGACAGGTGGCGCACCGGGCCCGCGAGCACGTGCACGCGCGCCGTCCCCGGTACGAGGCCGACCCGCGTGTACGGCGTCAGGTGACCGAACGGTTCGTCGCGGCCGTGGTCGGCGGCGACATCGAGGCCCTCATCCGGGTCCTCGCGCCCGACGTGGCCCTGTGGGCCGACGGCGGGGGCAAGGCGCGCGCGGCGGGCACGCGGTCGATCCAGGGCCGCGACAAGATCGCCCGCCTGCTCATCGGCGACGCCGTCCGGCGGCCCATCCCCGATCTCTCCGTCCGCTACGAGCACATCAACGGCGAACCGTCGGCCCTGCTGCTGTCCGGCGACACGCCCTACGCGGTCGTCGTGCTCGACCTGACCGCCGATGGCACCCAGGTCTGCGGGATCTACACCGTGACCAACCCCGACAAGCTCTCCCACCTCGGCTGAACAGCGGCCTTAGGAGTATTCAGTGTTCACCGCCTATGTCGTCGTCGCCGTCCTCGCGATCGCCGCGAACGGTTTCTCGGGCGTCGCCGCCGTCGCTCATTTCAAGCCGATCCTGCCTCCCATGGAGAGGGCCGGGGTGCCGGTGTCCTGGCTGACGTTCCCGATCGGCACCGCGAAGATCGCGGGTGCCGTGGGGCTGCTGCTCGGCCTCGCCGGCGTGCCGCTGATCGGAACGGCCGCCGCCATCGGTCTGGTCCTGTTCTTCGTCTGCGCCCTCTACACCCACATTCGCGCGAGCGACTATTCGCTCCAGTTCGGCCTGGCCAACGGCTTCCTCGCGCTGGCGGTCGCCGCCCTGGCCCTCGACCTGGCGACCACCTGATGACTCGGTACGGCCGGGTGGTCACGCGCCGGGGCGGCGGTAGACGAAGTCGGCCGTCGCGGGCTCCTCTGTGAGCTCCTGGATCAGGTAGTGGTCGGGGGAGAGGTGGCAGGCCGGGTCCGTACGGGCCGCGTCTCCGGTCAGCGCGAACGCCTGACAGCGGCAGCCGCCGAAGTCGACCTCGCGCTGTGGGCAGGTGCGGCATGGCTCGCGCATCCAGGCCGTGCCCCGGTAGGCGTTGAAGGCGGGGGAGTGCTCCCAGATCCAGGCGAGGGAGTGGTCGCGGGCGTTCGGCGGCGACAGGTCCGGCAGGGCGTACGCGACCGGGCAGGGGAGCACTCGTCCGTCCGGGGCGATGGTGATGGAGCGGTTGCCCCAGCCGCCCATGCACGGCTTGGCGATGCCTTCGTAGTAGTCCGGCACCACCCAGATCAGCTCGATCGAGGACTGCTCGCGCCAGCGCCGTACGGTCTCCTCGGCGGTGGCGAGCAGCTCCCGGCCCGGCAGGAGCGCCGTCCGGTTGCGCAGCGCCCACCCGTAGAACTGGGTGTTGGCCAGCTCGATGCGTTCGGCGCCCCACTCGACGCCCAGCCGGATGATGGCGTCGAGGCCCGCGAGGTTGTGCCGGTGCAGGACGACGTTGAGGCCGAGCGGCAGGCCTGCGGCGCGTACGACCTCGGCGGCGCGTTCCTTCTCGGCGAACGACCGCCGGCCCGCGATGTGGTCGGAGGCGGCGGCGGTCGCGTCCTGGACGGAGAGCTGGACGCTGTGCAGCCCGGCGTCGGTGAGCTCGCCGAGCCGGGCCGCGTCGAGGCCGACGCCGCTGGTGACGAGCTGGGTGTAGATCCCGGCGCGCTCGGCGGCGGCCACGATCTCGGTCAGGTCGGGCCGCAGGAGCGGCTCGCCGCCGGAGATGTGGGCGTGCACGATGCCCAGGTCGCCCGCCTCCTCCATGAGGCGGACCCAGGTGGCCGTGTCCAGTTCGGTGGTGCGCCGGACCAGTTCGACCGGGTTGGAGCAGTACGGGCAGTGCAGCGGGCACGCGTGGGTGACCTCGGCCAGCAGCGCCCACGGCGGATCGACCGTCCCGACCTCGACGGCCTCGGGCGTCCGCTCTTCGAAGCTCATCTCACCCACCCCTCATCGCGCACCCGGCCCAGGAACTCGCCGACGTCGTCGGCGAGGGGCGCGCCGGGGAAGTCCGCCGTCAGCTCCTCGACGATCTGCGTCGTCGTACGGCTGCCGTCGCACAGCCGCAGGATGCGGCCCGCCTCCGGGTTCAGCACCACGACCCGCTCGGGCATCACCAGCAGCTCCTTGTCGCGCACCCGGTCGTGACGCAGCCTGATCGACGCGGCCAGCGTGGGCCGCCACTCGGTGTTCAACCGCGCTCCACGGCGTCGAGAAGGCTCCACAGCACGTCGCACTTGAAGGACAGGGCGGCGACCGCGCGCTCCTGGTCGGCGCGGGTCCGGGCCCGGTCGAGGACGAGGGCGATGGCCTCCTGACTGTCGTTACGGCCCTGGGAGATCCGGCCGCGGAAGTACCGCAGCCCGTCCGCGTCGACCCAGGGATAGTGGCGTTCGAACGCCTCGATGCGGACCCGCATGAGGTCCGGGGCGAACAGCTCGGTCAGCGACGACGCGACGGCCTCCAACGGGGGGCGCAGGCGGCAGAAGTTGACGTAGCCGTCGACGGCGAGGCGTACGCCCGGCAGCACCTCTTCGCCCGACAGCAGCCGGGCCCGCTCCAGGCCGGCCGCCTCACCGAGGCGCAGCCACCGCTCGATCCCGCCCTCGCCGGGCGCGGTGCCGTCGTGGTCGTGGATGCGGTGGATCCACATGCGCCGCAGCTCGGACGTCCCCAGCTTGGCCAGGATGAGCGCGTCCTTGACCGGGATGTGCTGCTGGTAGTGGAAGCGGTTGAGGATCCAGCGCCGCAGCTCGTCGGGCGTGAGCGTGCCCTCGTGCATCCGCAGGTTGAACGGATGGCGGTGGTGGTAGCGGCGCGCGACGACGTCGCGCAGACGGTCCTCCAGCTCCGTGGTCGTCCAGGGGGGCAACTCCGTGTCGGCGATGCTCACAGCTCGATCACCGTCCTGTCGGGCGCGACCTCGATGCCCAGGGCCGCCAGCGACGCGTGCGCCGGCGCGGTCGGGTCGACGAGGGGATTGGTGTTGTTGAGGTGGGTGTACAGCTTCCGGTGGGCCCGCAGCCGCGACAGCGGGCCGGCGGTCCACGTGATCGGCAGGTGCCCCATCTGGGTGGCGGTCCTCTCGGAGACCCCCATCCGGCGGGGCTCGTCGTCGTCCCAGAACGTGCCGTCGACGATGACGCAGTCGGCGGCCGACAGCACCTTGTCGAGGGCCGGCGTCCAGTCGGCCAGACAGGGCGCGTAGACGGCGGTCCGGTCGCCGTCGGCGAGCACGAGGGCCACCGACCACGCCCCGTCCGCGTCGGCGTCGGCGGCGTAGCGGGGCCGTTTGCCCGAGACGCGCACGGCCTGCACCGACACGGTGCCGCCGAGCCGTACGGGCCGGTCCTCCGGGAGTTCGTGCCAGGTGAGGCGGGTGTAGGGGGCCAGGACGTCGTTCAGGCGGAGCCGGTCGCAGAGGGCGCCGGTCACCGCCGGTGTCGCGATGACGTCGACCGACGCGGCCTCGCGGAGCCGGGCCAGTCCCAGGGTGTGGTCGAGTTCGGCGTCGGTGAGGATCACTCCGGCGAGGGGGGTGTCCCGCGAGCCGGGCACCGGCGTGCCGCAGAACTCGACCTGGTCGGCGATGTCCGGCGTGGCGTTGATGACGAACCATCGGTCGCCGACACGGATCGCCGCCGAGGCGTGCCGGCGCCGACGCTCCGGGTGGGAGCGGGCACCGGCACACCCCGGGCACGCGCAGTTCCACTGAGGCACGCCGCCGCCGGCGGCCGTGCCCAGGATCTGCAGGAGCAAGGGTCTTACCGCGTGGACAGGAAGTACGCGGACGCCTCCATCGACGTCTCGACGATCTCGTAGTCGGGCTTCCTCCAGGTCGTCTGCTCGCTTCCCCGGTGCTTGCCCTTGCCGTGGATGTCTGCCATCGTCACCATCCCTTCGATCGCGGCACATCCGTGCCTCCGGCGGACGGCGCCCGCCGGACGTCTCTCATCGAGCGCCTCCGCGGCCGGTGGGGGAGCCCCAGCCCACGTGGATCTCGTCGATGGCGAGCTTCTTGAAGAAGGCCGGCACGCTCTCGGCGGCCCAGGTGCTGTCGACCTCCAACTTGATGTACCGCGCCGTGGTGGCCGTCGGCAGATCGATGAAGCGCACCGCCTTCGCGCTCTCCAGCACCCCGGTCTTGACCGGGTCGCCCCAGGTCACGCCGTCATCACTGACGTAGACCCGGTAATCCTTGATGCGAGCGGAGTCCTCTTTGCGGCCGAACGTCTCCCGGTTGTGGGTCGGGGAGTTCTCCCGCTGGTTGATCGCCAGGAAGCGGACCGGGCCGCGCCGCCGCAGGTCGAGGGTGATCGAGACCGGCACGGTGGCGTTGGCGTCCCAGTAGTTCAGGTAGCTGCCGTCGGTGAGGTTCGCGGCCGGGTGGCCGTCGGCGGACGCGGTCGCGGTGGCGGCGACGTGCCGGTACAGGCCCTCGCGGCCGGCCAGGTCGACGCGGAACGCCGTGTCGTACCGGTCCCAGTTCGTAATGCCGGAGATGGTCACCCGCCCGTTCGCCTGGGTGAAGGCGAACCGGCGCCCGGTCCGTACGTCGGTCACGCGGGCGACGCGGTAGCCGTTGTCGCGGACGGTGAGCGTGTCACCCGACGGCCGGGTCAGGACGTGCAGGTAGTTCCGGAAGGGGTCGGCCTTGGCGACCGTGACCGTGCCGTACGCGCCGTCGTTCCAGGCGCCGGGCTGCAGCCCGCCGTACATGTACCCGCCGCCCTCGGTGCCGTGGATCGACTCCCAGATCGGGTCAAGGTATTTGTCGAGGAAGTCGTTGAAAGCTTCTTGCTTGGCGGGAAATTTCCCGTTCACCATCGCGGTCTCGGCGATCAGGTTCTTGATCGAGGCACCGGCGTTGGTGATGTATCGCCCGACGCTGAGCGGGTAGTCGATGTCGGAGTCGCTGCCGTCGTACCACCAGGCGCCCTTCGTGGGCAGCTTGAAATCGGCCTCGGTCAGGCGCGGCATCGGCGTCCAGGTGGCGGCGGGATAGTCGTACGCCGGGGTCATGCCGGTCTTCTGCTCGTTGCTGACCGTGTCCATGATCGGCGTGTCCTCGTTGTTGTTGGACAGCAGCATGTCCGGGCGTTCCTTGCGGATCAGCTCGTACAGGCCGTTCTGCTCCCAGTACTCGTTGTCGTTGTCGATCCAGAACCCGGACAGGCCCGGGTAGTTGTGCATGACCTCCACGAAGTTGTCCCAGCTGAACTCGCCGAAGCCGGGCCGCGTCGTAAGATCAACACTCTTGCCCTTGTAGGCCGAGTAGGCAGCCGAGTCAAGCCATTCGTGACCACTTTCGTCGTGCCACTTCGGATCATCGGTCATGTAGAGGATGACCCGCAGGCCCTTCGCGCGGGCCGCCGTGATGAGTTCGCCGAGGAAGTCGCGCTTGGTGCTGCAGCTGCCCGGGATCTTCGACGGCCAGGGCCGGGAGTAGCCGAGCCGGCTGTGGAAGCTGGCCAGCACCAGGTACGACGCGTGCAGCTTCCGCGCCTCGCGCACCCAGTAGGCCGGGTCCCAGCCGCCGTCGGTGACCGCCTTCTCCCAGGCGGCGCAGTCGGTGTAGCCGGGGCTGGTGCGCATGCCCCAGTGCAGGAACAGCCCGGCCGTGGAGTTGCGCAGCCAGATCTGGCGGGGGTTGAAGAGCTCGGCCCGTGCCGAGGACGTCACCCCCATGGTGAGGGCGAGGGCCAGGACGGCGAGCAGCGCCGCCGCTTTCGAACGCATCGTCGGTCGCTCCCAGGGATGAGCAGTTTCATGGGTACTCGGTTTCGGACAAGGTGGGGTGGACCGGCCGTCGCGAGGGGCTGGGACGGCCGGTCCACCACGGGCAGATGGACGGTTCAGAGGGGATGGGCGCGGACCAGGCGCGTCTCTCCGGGCCGGAGGGTCGCGCTGTAGGAGTCCGCCACCGTTCCGGTGGTCTTTCCGCTCCACAGGTCGGTGACGGACGCGCTGCCGGAGAAGCCGACCTGCGACCAGGTGACGCTGACGGTGGAGTTGCCGGAGGTCCCGGTGTTGAACAGCGCCACGACGTAGTCGCCGTTCGACTCCTTCTTGCGCCAGACCTGCTTGACGCCGCTGTTCACGATCCGGCTCGCGGCGACGCCGTCCTGGTCGACGCCGATCAGCCGGTCGTTGGTCAGCATCGCCTTGTCAGTGCCGTCCAGGGCCGTCAGGTCGGTGCCGAGCAGCAGCGGCGAGGCCGCCATCGCCCACAGCGTGAACATCGACCGGCGCTGGTCGGCGGTCAGGCCGGCCTGGTCACCGTTGCCGATCTCCAGGGAGTCCAGGTCGTTCCAGCCGCCCGGCCCGGCGTACTGCTGCCAGGACGCGGCCGTCCCGAACCGGCTGGACACGTGCGACCAGTCCGTCAGCGGGTAGCCGCTGCCGTTGGACCCGGACCCGCAGTAGCACTCGACGTCGCCCTGGGTGCGCCAGCTGTTGGCCAGCTTCTTCCACGTCGTCGCGTTGGCGATGGGCAGGTTGTTGGACAGCGCGAAGTTGATCGGACGGCCGGTGGCGCGCAGCGCCTTGTCCCACGCCTGGACGTCGGCGACGTCGGCGCTGCCCACTCCGTCGATCTTGAGGTAGTCGACCCCCCACGCGGCGAATTGCTTCGCCCACGAGTTCACGAACTCCTGGGCGCCCGCCTTGGAGTAGTCGATGTAGTACATGTTTTTGCAGTTGTAGTTCTTCTCCGTCTTGGACGTGTCCGCGATGTCCTTCGCGTGGTACGACGTGCCCTCGATCGGGGTGTTCTTGGTGACGGCGTTCTTGGCGATGCCGGGCGTGACGTAGAAGCCGAACTTCAAACCATCGCCGTGGATGTGGTCGGCGAGCGACTTGATGCCGGACGGGAACTTGGACGTGTCGACGGCCCAGCGGCCGTACGAGTCGACCGTGAAGCCGTTCGAGTCGCACTTCTGCCAGAAGTCGTCGAGGTTGATGTAGACGAAGCCGTGGTCCTTCAGGCCGCTGCTCGCGAGAGCGTCGGCCTGAGCCTTGATCTTCGCCTCGGTCGGCCAGCGGCGGACGAAGCTCCAGCTGCTCCAGCCCATCGCCGGCCGGACCGACAGGCCGTTGTCCGACGCGTGCGCCGCGCCCGGCACGGCCAGCGTGGCCGCCGCCACGGCGAAGGCGGCGAGACGGGCTCTCATCGCCGGCTCCCGCACGTCTGGGTCGAGCCGCCGCTGGTGGCGACGCGCAGCGACCCGCCGGAGGTGTTGACGCTGTTCGTCGCGCAGTAGCCGGTGATGCCCTGGAAGAGCAGGTCGGAGGGGCTGTCGCCGCCGCGCTGCGCGGTGAAGTGGTCGAAGCTGATCGCGCTGCCCGCGTTGGCGATGACCGCGGGCCGGCCGTCGTCCTTGGCGAACCGCACCGAGCTGTTCACGAACTTGATGTTGTTCGCGTTGTGGATGTACCAGCCGTACGCGGGGCGGGTGCCGATGCTCTTCGGGTTGTAGTCACCGCTGTCGCTGGGGACGCCGGTGCCCATCGTGCCGTTCCCGCCGGGCACGGTCAGGTTGACGCCCGTGAACGTCACGTCACTGATCTGGTTGCCGCCGGACTGGCCCCAGATGGTGGGGCTGAAGGACGGGCTGACGCCGGTACCGGTGATGTTGTCGAACGTGATGCCCGAGATGTGACCGACGCCGGGGCTGTTGCCACAGCGCTTCCGGGTGCCGACCTTCAGCATGATCGGCGAGTGCACGCCGGACATCGTGATGTCGCTGTAGTGGACGTCGGAGATGTTCGCGCCGTCCATCGACACCATGCCCAGCCCGGACTTCTCCGCGCCGGTGATGGTGATGTGGGAGAAGTTGTAGTCGGTGAAGTCGCCGCAGGTCTCCGAGCCGAACATCAGCGCGTTGCAGCACTTGGCCGACAGCTTCGAGTCGGTGACGGTGACGTGGCCGCTGGGCAGCTTGGCGCCGAGCGCGTAGTCGCTCTTGAACGGCAGCGCGTCGTCGTTGGCGGAGATGTTCGCGTTGCTGATCGCGACGTTGGTCGTGCTGATGACGTTCCAGCCGTCGCGGTCGCTCGACGTGTCGATCGTCAGGTGGTCGGACGTGACGTGGTCGCAGCCGTTGATGAGCGCCGCGAAGTGGCCACCGCGGCGCAGCGTGATGCCGCTGAGCGTGAGGTTCGTGCAGCGGGTCAGCGAGATGATCTTGTCGGCCTGCCCGCTCTTCGGGTTGCCGGTGATCAGGTTGCCGCCGCCGTCGATCGTCCCGGAGCCGGTGAACCCGATGTTGGTGAGCTTGTCACCGTAGATCATCGCGTCGTGGAAGTGGCTGTGCCCGTAGTCCTGGTACTTGTCGTTGGAGTTCGACTCGGCCTTGTCGTAGCCGGTCCCGCTCGCGCCCTTGATGGTCGAGCCGGAGTCCAGCTGCAGCGTGACGTTGCTCTTCATGTGGATGGTGCCTGCGGACTTGTACGTCCCCGACGGGAAGCGCACGGTGCCGCCACCCGCGTTGTTGGCCGCGGTGATGGCCTTGTCGATCGCCGAGCTGTCGTTGGCGCTGCCGTCGCCCTTCGCGCCGTAGTCCTTGACGTTGAAGGTGCCGGCGGCCGCGCGGGTCGCGGCGAGCACGGGCGGCTGCACGAGCCCGAGGACGGCGACCAGCCCGATGAGGGCCGCGAGTGCCTGGACGAGATGTTTCAGTGGGATCTTCATGGCTCTTTCCGAGAGGAGGCGGGATGGGGGAGCCAGGGCTCAGCGGGCGGCGCCTTCGGTCCGGATGAACTGCTCGTTCATGATCAGGAAGGCGCCGAGGCCGTGGAAGTCGTTGGTCGCGCGGGTCCGGCCGACGTAGTAGGAGTACGAGCCGACGTTCGTGCCGACCGAGATGTCGGTCAGGTTCGTCCGGCCGTCGCTCCCCAGCGAGATCTTCTTCAGCACGCCCTGGTAGGCGCGGTCGGCGACCGCCTTGTAGTGCGCGTCGACGTAGCCCTGCTCCGCCGCCCGCGACAGCGCGAACGCGAACATGCTCGAGCAGGACGTCTCGGTCCAGTTGCCGGACTGCGAGCCCTTGTCGACGACCTGGAACCAGCGCCCCGTGGCCGGGTCCTGGTAGCGCTCGAGACCGGCGGCGAGGTCGCGCAGGATGGTCAGCAGCTGCGGCCTTCGCGCGTTGGACGCCGGGACGGCGTCCAGCACGTTGACCGTGGCCATGGCGTACCAGCCGATCGCCCGGCACCAGTGCTCCGGCGCCAGGCCGGTTTTCGGGTCCGCCCAGCTCGCCTTCTTGGACTCGTCGTAGGCGTGCCGCAGCAGGCCGTTCGAGACCTGCAGGTGGGTGCCGTACGCCACGAGCTGCTTGGTCGCCTCGTCGTCGGTGTAGGCGGTGTCGCCGAACTCCTTGCCGTACTCGACGAGGAACGGGTTGACCATGTACGCCCCGTCGGCCCACAGCTGGTGCGCCCGGCTGCTGGACGTCCCGTGCCAGAACGCGCCGTCGGAGTTCCGCGGGTAGGTCTTGAGCCGGTTCCGGATCTTCGCGGCGGCGGTCTGGTAGCGGGCCTCGCCGGTCTCGTGGTGCAGCAGGACGAGGATCCGGCCCGCCTGCATGCTGTCGAGGTTGTCGAAGCTCTGGCCGATGTTCCCCTTCGCGTCGACGAAGCGGTCCGCCCAGCTCTTGATGTAAGACAGGTACTTCGCGTCGTGGGCGCGCTGGTAGACGAGGTACTGGCCGTACAGGTACAGCCCGACCGGGTACGACCAGCCGCCGATCTTGGCCGGGGTGTTCCGCGCGATGGTCGAGTCGACCACCGCCACCGACCAGTCGGTGGCCGCCTTGGCGGTGCGCCCGGGGCGGGTGGCCGACGCCGGCGCGGTGAGCGCGGTCAGCGCCGCGCAGAGCACTGCCGTGAACGCGACGACGGGCCAGCTCGAGCCCAGAATGCGCTTTCTCGGACTACGCATAGTCGGACCCCAGCCACATCTCGTCGATGAGCAGCTTCTTGTAGAACTTGGTGGCCGAGGACGCGGCCCAGGTGCTGTCGACCTCGAGGCGGACGTAGCGCGCGGAGGAGATGCCGAGGTCGATGAACCGCACGCCGCGGGCGCTGGGCATCGTCCCGGACTTCCCCGTCGACCAGGTCTTGCCGTCGGTGCTGGACAGGACCTTGTACGCCTTGATCCGCGCGGAGTCCTCGGTGCTCGACCGCTTGTAGCTCACCGACCATTCGCGCTGGTTGACGCCGAGGTAGGCGACCTTCTTGGCGGAGCCGAGGTCGAGCGTGATGGTGACCGGCAGGGTGCCGTTGTTGTCCCACCACTTCAGGTAGCTGCCGTCGACGAGGTTGCCCGCCGGGTAGCCGCTCTTGGACGCGCTCGCGGTCGCGGTCACGCCGGAGTAGATGCCGGTGCGGCCGGAGGTCTGGACCTTGAAGACGGTGTCGTAGGGGTCCCAGCCGCTGATACCGGTGATGGTCAGAGAGCCGCCGGACTGGCTGAAGCTCATGGCCGCGCCGGTGCGCAGGTTCGTGACCCCGGTGACCTTGTAGCCGTTGTCGCGGACCTTCAGCGTGCTCGTCGACGGCTTGGTCAGCACGTGGATGTAGTGCAGGTTCGGGTCGGTCTTGCTGATGGTGGTGACGCCGTACGCCCCGTCGTTCCACGAGCCGGGCTGCAGGCCGCCGTACATGTAGCCGCCGCCCTCGGTCCCGTTGATCGAGCTCCAGATCGGGCCGAGGTAGGTGTTGAGGAAGTCGTTGTAGGAGGTCTGGTTCGACGGGAACTTGCCGTTGACCTGTGCCGTCTCGGCCATCAGCGACTTGATGGAGGAGCCGGCGTTGGTGATGAGGCGCCCGACGTTCAGCGCCTTGTCGACCGTGGAGTTGCTGCCGTCGTACCACCAGGCGCCGGTCGAGGGCAGCTTGTAGCAGGCCTCGGTGAGCCGGGGCGCGGGGGACCAGGTGGCGGCGGGGTAGTCGTACGCCGGGGTCATGCCGGTCTTCTGCTCGTTGCTGACCGTGTCCATGATCGGCGTGTCTTCGTTGTTGTTGGACAACAGCATGTCCGGCCGGTCCTGGCGGATCTTCTCGTAGAGGCCGTGGTCGATCCAGTACTGGCTGTCGTTGTCGATCCAGAACCCGGCCAGGTCGGGGTAGTTCTGCATGACCTCGACGAAGTTGTCGTAGGAGAACTGCCCGAAGCCGTCGTTGGTCGTGAGGTCGACGGTCTTGCCCTTGTACTTGGAGTACGCGGAGGAGTCGAGCCACTCGTGGCCGCCCTCGTCGTGCCACTGCGGGTCGTTGGTCATGTAGAGGATGACCTTCAGGCCCTTGGCCTTCGCGGCACTGATCAGCTCGCCCAGGAAGTCGCGTTTGGTGGTGCAGCTGCCGGGGATCTTGGACGGCCAGGCCCGCGCGTACCCGAGCCGGCTGTGGAACGACGCGAGCACGAGGTACTTCGCGTGCAGCTTCTGGGCCTCGCTCACCCAGTAGTCCGCGCTCCAGCCGCCGTTCGTCACGTCGGACTCCCAGGCGCTGCAACTCGTGTGGGCGGGGCTCGTCCGCAGCCCCCAGTGCAGGAACAGCCCGGCCGTGGAGTTGCGGAGCCAGTCCTGGCGCGGGTTGGTCAGGTCGGCCCGGGCGGGGCCGGCCGTGGTGGTGAGGGTGAGGGCGAGCGCCGCCAGACCGGCGGCCGGAAGGCGCAGTGATCGTCGTCGCATGGGCGGGGTTCTTCCTGGGTGTGGGAGGTTGACCGGCAGAGCCGGGGTGACCGCGCCCCCGGGCCCCTGGCGCACCGGGGACGCGGTCACGTATTCGGGGGAAGGGCTACTTCAGGTCGATCCGGAACACCTTGTCCGAGCCGTCGGCCTGGTTCCCGTTGTTGTCGCAGTTGGTGGTGGACAGCCACAGCGCGTTCTTGCCGGGGATGGTCTCCACGGTCCGCAGCCGGCCGTACGTGTTCACGTAGTAGGCCGCCGGCGTGCCGGTGGTCGTGCCGTCGACCGGGATGCGCCACAGCCGCTGGCCGCGCAGCGCCGCGACGTACAGGGCGCCGTCGGCGTACGTGATGTCGCTGGGCGAGGCCTGCGCGACCGGCCACTGCACCTTCGGGTTGGTCATCCCGGCGGTGCTGCACTTCCCCTCACAGGTCGGCCAGCCGTAGTTCTTGCCCGGCTCGATGAGGTTGACCTCGTCGTAGTTGCTGTTGCCGAACTCCGCCTCCCACAGGCGGCCCTGCGGGTCCCAGGTGATGCCCTGCGGGTTGCGGTGCCCGTAGCTGTAGACGAGCGTGCCGAACGGGTTGCCGGGTGCCGGCTTGCCGTCCGTGGTCATTCGCAGGATCTTGCCGTTGAGGGAGGTCTTGTCCTGCGCGAGGTCGGGCGTCTGCGCCTCACCGGTGGTGGCGTACAGGTAGCCGTCCGGGCCGAACTTCAGCCGCCCGCCGTTGTGGTAGCGGTTCTTCTTGATGCCCTGGACGAGGATCTTGTAGCCGCTCAGCGAGCTGCCGTCGTAGGTCATCCGGACGATCCGGTTGCCCTCCGAGGCCGTGTGCATGATGTAGACGTAGTGGTCGCTGCTCCAGTTCGGTGAGACCGCGATGCCCAGCAGGCCGCCCTCGCCGTCGGTCGTCATGGCGTTCGGCACGGTGCCGACCTGGGTCTTCGTGCCGCTCTGGGTGAGCTTGAAGACCTTGAAGGAGTCGCGTTCGGTGATCAGCGCGGAGCCGTCCGGCAGCCAGGACATTCCCCAGGGGATCGTCCAGCCGGACGAGACGGTGGTGATGGTCGAGGGCACGCCGCCGCCGGACGAGGATCCCGTCTTCACCGTCACCGCGTTGCTCGCGTCGGAGACGTTGTTGCCGGCGTCCTTCGCCTTCACGGTGAACGTGTAGGAGGTGTTCGCGGCCAGGCCGTTGATCGTCGTGGAGGTGGTCTTGACTCCGGTGACGATGGCCGTGCCGCCGCTGTAGACGTCGTAGCCGGTGACGCCCACGTTGTCGGTGGACGCGTCCCAGGCCAGGGAGACGCTGCCGCTCGTCACACCGGTGGAGCGCAGGTTCGCCGGTGCGGTCGGCGGCTGCGTGTCGTCGGTCGCCGCGGTGGTCACCGTGACGGAGGTGCTGCTGGGCGACACGTTGCCCGCGGCGTCCCGCGCGAACACCGTCAGCCGGTACTGCGTCTTCGGCGTCAGCCCGGTGATGGTCTTGCTCGTCGCGGTGCCGGCGGCCTCGGAGATCTTGTTGCCGTCGTTGTAGATGTCGTAGGCGGCCACGCCGACGTCGTCGGTCGAGGCGTCCCAGGCGAGCGTGACGCTGTCGCTGGTCACTCCGGTCGAGTGGACGTTGCCCGGGGTGGTCGGCGCCTGCGTGTCGCCGCCGCCCGTCGAGCCGTAGACCTGCAGCTCCTGCAGGGAGTAGCCGTAGCTGCTGGTGTTCCGGCAGCGCTTCGTGCCGTACACCCGGACATAACGGCCGCTCGCCTTCAGGCCGGTCAGGTCGTCCGTGCCGCCGTCGCCGGAGGTCGTCGAGTAGACGTCCGTCCAGGTGGAGTGGTCGCCGGAGGTCTGCACGCGGTACGCCGTGGCGCACGAGGCGTCCCAGACCAGCTTGACCTCGCTGATCTGCGCGGTCGCGCCGAGGTCGACGTAGATCCACTGCGGGTCGGAGTCGCGTACGCTCGCCCACCGCGTGGAGGTGTCGCCGTCGACGGCGTACTTCGCGGCGTACCCCGATCCGCCTTCCGAGGACGCCGTCGTGGATTTGTTCTGGCTCAGCAGCACGGGCGCGGCCGCGTGCGCCGAGGATGTACCGATCAACAGCCCGGCGCCGAGCGCGCCCGTGCCGAGCCAGGCAAAGGTTTTCTTCATGATCCTGCCGCCGCTCTGCGGAAAGATGGGATCTTTGCTGGAAATCTAACAGCGACCTTTCCGCTGTCAATGACTTGTTGGATTTTGGTAGATGCGTGTCTACCGGGTGTTCGATTGGTGGTCAGGTGGCCGGGGCGGGTGTGTCCAGCCATGGAGGTTCAGGCAGATACATTGGATGTATCTGCCCGGCGTGCCTCACGCGGAGGCACGCCGGGCGAGGGCGTCAGCCCGTGTACTGGGCGAAGATCTTGGAGTAGGCGTAGGCTGACTGGGACACGCCGCTGCACGAGTCGCCGGCGCTCTCGCCGGAGCCGCACTTGCGGTCGCGGTTGACGGCCCAGAAGGTGAGCCGCGCGATGTGGTGGGACTTCGCGTACGACAGGATCGTCTGGAAGTCGCCGGTGCTCACGGTCTCGTCGGACTCGTCGGTCTTGCCGTTCATCGACGAGATGCCGATGTGGGAGTAGGCGACCGAGTCGCTGTACCCGTACGCGCTCTTGACGGCGTTCTTCAGTCCGTCCGCGGCGGCGGTCGTGACGCTGCCCATCGAGCCGCTGTGGCTGCCGAAGTCGAACGGCATGATGGTCCAGCCGTCAACGGCGAGCCCGGCCTTGGCGCCCCGGTTGATCAGCGACTTGCCGGTGGAGTCCGGGCCGCTCGGCGTCGTGCCGAACGTGATGTACGTCTTGATCCCGGAGTTCTTCGACTTGACGGTCTTCAGCGCGTCGATGACCCGCTGCTGCACCGTCCCGTTGGAGAACTCGGTCGACTCGATGTCGATGTCGATGGCCTTCAAGCCGTAGGCGTCGATCACCTTCTGGTACGCCCCGGCGAGGGCGGAGGCGCTCGAGCAGTGTTCGCCGAGCTTGTTCCCGCTCCATCCGCCGAACGAGACGACGACGTCGCCACCCGCGGAGCGGATGGAGTTGATGGCCGTCTTGTCGGAGCCGGTGAGCGAGCGGCTGCCGTCCCACTTCGGGTTGCAGCCGCCGTCCGACAGGACGAAGGCGAGGGTGAGCCACTTGACGCCGGTCGCGGACAGTACCGAGGCGGGCGCCTGGGGGTTCCCCCAGCCAAGGTACTCGTAGGGGGCGACGGCCACGCCGGGGGAGGCGGCGGCGCTCGAGGGAGCGTCGGCGGTCGGAGTGGCGTGGCCGGGCGCGGCGAGGGCCACCTGGGCGGCCGTCATGGCGGCGGCCGCGGCGATCAGGGTGCGCGGGGCAATGGGCACGGTCGGTCTCCTTTCGCCGACGCGGTACGCGGCCCCCGACGCGCTCCCGGTCGGCAATGTCCGAGTGCGGTGTTGGTTAGGAAACCTTCCTAACCGACGACTGCCGATGTCACCACCGTCCGGCCTATTCCGTCAACCCCCACCGCGCGTGTGGCCGGTGTGGGCCACATGGCAGGCTCACGGGTTTGCTCAGGGATCCCTAACGTTGCGTAGCGGTGGCCGGCATCGGCCCAGGGCCTGTCGCGAAGTTGGACAGCGGGGCTTCGAGACAGGCCCCAAAAGGAGCGGCACTGGGCGCGGGCTTCCTGCACGCCCACGTCACCCCGCCACGGTGGGCGGATCGCCCAGTCACGACACACAACATGACCACGGATCTCTAAGCTGATCAGAGACGTTGGGAACGCGCAACGGCCCGGTGGCGTTCACCGGGAGGAGCCGGTAGGGGGAGGGGCGACGATGCCGATCACGGATGACGCGATCGAGAAGATCAAGGGAATGATCGTGTCGGGTGAACTGCGGCCGGGCGACCGCCTTCCCAAGGAGGCGGACCTGGCAGCCCAGCTCGGGCTGTCCCGCAACTCCCTGCGGGAGGCCGTACGGGCCTTGTCCCTGGTCAGGATCCTCGACGTCCGGCAGGGCGACGGCACGTACGTCACGAGCCTGGAGCCGAAGGCGCTGCTGGACGGCCTCAGCTTCATCGTCGACCTGCACCACGACAAGACCGTGCTGGAGTTCTTCGAAGTGCGCCGGATCCTCGAGCCGGCGGCCACGGCACTGGCGGCCCAGAAGATCAGCTTGGAGACCATCGACGCCCTGCGCGACCACCTGGCCAAGGTCACCGACGAGTCCGCCGTGGAGGACCTGGTCGAGAACGACCTGGAGTTCCACCGCCGCATCGCCGAGGCCGCCGGCAACTCCGTGCTGTACTCCCTCGTCGACACCATGTGCGGCCCGACCATCCGGGCGCGGGTCTGGCGCGGGCTCACCCAGGAGGGCGCGCTGCGGCGCACCCTCGACGAGCACCACGCCATCCTCGACGCGCTGGCCACCCGGCAGACGGACGTCGCGCGGGCGCTGGCCACGGTGCACGTCGCCGGCGTGGAGCAGTGGCTGCGCAAGGCCCTGTGAGCCGCCGTTCGCGATCCGGCGAAGAAAATCGAGAGGCGTTGAACCACGCACCCGGCCGGGCGCGTACACCCTGTCGTCACCGGGACCGCCGGCACCGGATCACGGGAGGGATGACGATGGGACTGCTCCGGCATGTGCGCGCGGCGGGAGGCTGCTGTCGCTCGAACCACGCCGCACTGGCGACGGGAGCCCACGCGTTCGCCACGGGAGCCCCCGCGCTCACGGACGAGCCGCCGCGCGCGGCGACCTGCCCGCGATCCGGCCGCCGCCGGGTCTATCGTTGACCATCGCGCTCCCGACCGTCCGGAGAACCCCCGCCATGGCATTTCCCGGAGCGCGCGGCAGGACGAAGGCTCGGACCTGGTTGCGCGCGCTGCGACCGGTGACCGACGCCGACGACGAACTGATCATCGCCGGGCTGTACCGCGAGTACCACGATCCCCTGCTCGCCTTCGTCATCCGGCAGACCGGCGGCGACCGGCAGTGGGCCGAGGACATCGTGCAGGAGACGATGATCCGCGCGTGGCGCAGCCTCGACCAGCTCGACGCGGACGCCGGGAGCCTGATGCCTTGGCTGGCGACGGTCGCTCGCCGTATCGTCATCGACGAGAGGCGCCGCCGGGGAGCGCGGCCCCAAGAGGCGGGCGAGGGACCTCTGGAGAATCTCCAGACCCCGGACGGCATGGAGGATCTGCTGCGCGGCGTGGTCGTATCCGAGGCGTTGAAGGCGCTGAGTCCCGCGCACCGTGAGGTGCTCACCGAGACCGTCCTGCGCGACCGCACGGTGAACGAGGCGGCCGAGGTCCTCGGCATCCCGGTCGGCACGGTCAAATCGCGCGTCTACTACGCGCTTCGCGCGCTGCGCGTCGTACTCGAGGAGAGGGGGGTGACACCGTGACCGAGCGTGGCGAAGAGACCGTCCCGCACACCGACGTCGGCGCGTACGCCCTCGGACTGCTCGAGGAGGACGACCGGCGTGCCTTCGAAGCCCACCTGGCCGGATGTCCCGCCTGTTCGGCGGAGGTCGCCGACCTGTCCGGCATGCGGGAGTTGCTGACCGACCTGCGTCCGGAGTCGGAGGACACCGACCCCGGCGCGGCGGCCGATCCCGGCTTGGCGCGGTGGGAGGCCGACCTCGGCGCGGCGGGACAGGAGGTCGCCCCCGGCGGGGTGCGGCTGGACCCGCCCGAGCGGCTGGACCCGCCCGAGCACTCCGCCGACGTCACGAGCCTGCTCCACCGGCGCCGGGTGGCCGCGCGTCGCCGGCGCCGGGGCACCGCGATCCTCAGCGCCGCGGCCGGTGTCGCACTGCTCGCCGGCGGGGTCACCGTCGGCGCCGCCGTCGCCGGACACGGCGACGGGATGGTGATGACGCACGACCACCGGAACATGCCGGCGGACCTCCTCGGGTGGGGCGAGACACACGACGCCACGAGCCCGCGGACGGGCGCGAGCGGGATCGTGGCGATGGAGAAGAAGGCCTGGGGCACGCACGTCGCCCTGGACCTCGGCAACGTCAAGGGCCCGCTCACCTGCCGCCTCGTCGCGGTCACCCGGTCGGGGCAGCGGCACGTCGTGACCGAGTGGGCCGTACCCCCCAAGGGCTACGGCGTTCTCGGCTCACCAGACCACCTGCAGGTCCACGGAGGCACCGCCGTCCAGCGAGAGAACCTGGCGAGGTTCGACGTGGAGGTGGAGGGCGGCGGCACACTCCTGAGCATCCCGGTGTGAGCGGGAGCCGGACGGCCCGGGCCCCGGCGTATACCGGGGCCCTAAACCGTGGCGGTCCGCGGCTGTTTCCGCGTCTTCATCGCGTGCTGGACGAGGGTCACCAGGACGTCTTTGCAGGACTCCTTGTCACGGGCGTCGCACAGCATCACGGGGACGTGCTTCCCGAGGTTGAGCGCCATCTCCACCTCGTCCAGCTCGAACTGCCGGGAGCCCTGGAAGCAGTTCACCGCGACGATGAACGGCGTGCCCCGCCGCTCGAAGTAGTCGACCGCGGGGAAACAGTCGGAGAGCCGCCGGGTGTCGGCGAGCACGACCGCGCCGAGCGCCCCGATCGCGATCTCGTCCCACATGAACCAGAACCTCTCCTGACCGGGGGTGCCGAAGAGGTAAAGGACGAACTCGTCCTTCATGGTGATGCGCCCGAAGTCCATCGCGACCGTCGTGGTGGCCTTAGCCTCGACGCCCGCCACGTCGTCGACGCCCACGCTCTTGTCGGTGAGGAACTCCTCGGTCCGCAGGGGCTTGGTCTCCGAGACACTCCCCACCAGGGTCGTCTTGCCCACGCCGAAGCCGCCCGCGATCACGATCTTGATCGCTTTCGGCAGCCTTCGGCCCCGTCGATCAAAGCGCCTTGAGTCCATCGATCACCGCCAGGTACAGGTCGTCGTCGTCCGCGAGCTCCGCCTCCGTCTGGGGGTCCTCAACGGTGATGAGGCCCTTGGCGAGCAGGTCGCCGAGCAGTACGCGGACGGTGACGGTCGGAAGGTTCAGGTGCCCGGCGATCTCGGCCACCGACATGGGCTCGTCGCATAGCCGGGCGGTGGCCTGATGCTCGGGGTCCAGGCCGAGTTCGGGCGCCGCGGGAAGACCCGTGGCCACCACCATCGTGATGAGATCGAACTTTCCGCGGACCGGCTCCGTGCGGCCGCGGGTCATGACGTACGGACGGACCAGCGGACCCGCCTGCTCATCGAGCCATCGTTCGTGGGCATCGTCCTCGACGGGGGCGCCCGCGGCCTCTACGTCGGGCAGGCCCCCTGTCGGGTCGTCCTGATCGGACGGGTCGTTCGTCATCACGGCACCGGGTCCGCGGTGCGGGACGCGGCCGTCAGGTGATGGCCGAGTCCGGTGACGAGCATCTCCATCTCATAGGCGATGAGCCCGATGTCGGCCTCCTCACTGCTGAGGACCGCGAGGCACGCGCCTTGGCCGGCGACGGTCACGAGGAGGTACGCCGACCGCATCTCGACGATGGTCTGCAGCACGGGGCCGCCCTCGAACCGCTCGCCCACGCCTTTGGCCAGGGACTGGATGCCGGCCGCCACCGCGGACAGGTGTTCGGCGTCGTCCTGGTCGAAGTCCTTCGACGTGGCCATGAGCAGGCCGTCCGCGGACAGGACGATCGCGTGCCTGGCCTCTTTGACTCGCCCGACGAGGTCGTCGAGCAACCAGGCCAGTTCGGCGGGAGGTTCTGTCTTCTGCGCCACTGCTAGTCCTTCTACGCTTCTTCGTCTGCGGTCGGATCGGTGTCAAGGCTGGAGTCCCGCTGGGACTTGGCCGCGTCGGCTCTGCCCTGCCGGGTGGCGGTCTGAAGGCCGCTGAGGGACCTGCGGACGTTCTCGGGTGACCGGTCGCCGCCGGCGTTCCTGTCCTCGGTCTCCGCGACGGCGGGCGGCCCATCCGTTCGCAGCGGAGCGGCGATGCTCGCCTGCGGAACGCGGATCGGCAACCCCGATGGCGTGCGGGACGTGTCGGCGGAGGCGGGAGCGGTCTGGTCGTCCTCGCCGTCCGGCACTGCCTCAGGACTGTCCCGCGTCGGCGGGGTCAGCGCCGTCACCGGTGCCACCGACCGCCCGGCCGAGCGGCGGACGAGGCTCTTCCGCCGCCTCTGGGGCAGGCCGTCGGGGGTCAGTTCCAGACGCTCTTCGCCGGGCGCGGCACTGACTTCGTCGTCGGCCTCACGGGGGGAGAGGGATGCCGCCGAGGCCGTCACCGCTCTGGTGGAGGCGCCGACCGGCACCGGCCGGCTCTCGGCCACGGCCCGGGCCCTCTGCCTCGGAGGCATGTCCTCGGACGTCGTCTCGCTGATCAGCTCGCGAGGGATGAGCACGACCGCGGTGGTCCCGCCGTAGGACGAGTGCTTGAGGGAGACGCGGACGTCGTAGCGCTCGGCCAGGCGGCCGACGACGTACAGCCCGAGATGCACGGAGCTCGACAGGTTGAACTCCGGCGGATCACTGATCCGCTCGTTGAGAGATCCCAGCAGCTCGTCGGTCATGCCGAGGCCGTGATCCTCGATCTCGATCACGTACCCCTTGGCGACCTGACGGCCACTGACCTCCACCTGGGTGTACGGAGGCGAGTAGGCGAGAGCGTTCTCGATCAGCTCGGCGATGAGGTGGACGATGTCGCCGACGGACCGGCCGGCCAGCGAGACGTCGCCGATGGTCGAAGCGACGCTCACCCGGGTGTAGTCCTCGACCTCGGCCACCGCGGACCGTACGACGTCGATCATCGGGACGGGGCGTCGCCAGCCGCGGGCGGGGGTCGCGCCGGACAGGACGATGAGGTTCTCGGCGTTGCGCCGCATCCGGGTCGCCAGGTGGTCGACGCGGAAGAGCTCCTCCAGGTCCTGGGGGTCGTCGTTCCGGCGTTCCATCTCGTCGAGCAGCGTGAGCTGCCGGTGGACGAGGGCCTGGGAACGGCGTGCGAGGCTCAGCAGGATGTCGCGGAAGCCGCGCCTCAGCTCGGCCTGCTCGACGGCGGTGCGGATGGCGGTCTCCTGCACGGAGTTGAACGCGCGGCCGACCTGGCCGATCTCGTCCTCGCCGAACGCCAGCGGCGGTGCCTCGGCCGCGACGTCGACGCTCTCGCCGTGGCCGAGCCGTTCCACGACGGCGGGCAGACGTGTGTCGGCCAGCTCTCGTGCGGCGTTCCGCAGCTTCTCCAGCTGCCGGAAGAGGGCGCGGGACGTGGTGACCGAGACGACCACCGACGCGATGACCGCGATGAGACCGAGGCCGCCCGCGAGGACGAGCCGGACGACGACGCCGATGGCGACCGGTTCCGCGCGCTTGACCAGGCCGTCCCCGGCATCGAGGGTCAGCTTCTCCAGCTGCGTCATGATCGGCTGTACGGTCGACTGCCATTGCGCCGCCGAGACGGGCGGCCGCGCACCTGTCCGTCCCTTCTCGATCAGCCGGTCTTCCATGTTGCGGAAGCGGATGTAGGCGGGATCGCCGGTCAACCGGTCATACCGGGCGCGATCGGCGGCGGGCAGCTCTGCCGCGGCCTGCTCGTGGAAAAGCCGCTGCGCGCCCACGAGCTCGGCGAACTGCGCGTGCTCGGAGCCGGTGAAGCGGCCTGCCGCGAGGGCCCCGGCGAGGAGTGCGTCCTCCCGTGACAGGACCTCCTTCGCCCAGGTCAGGGAGACGAGGGTGCGGCTGTCCGCAGCGACCTTCTCGTCGCTGAGGCCGCCCGCCGCGCGGTAGATCCGGAACGTGGCGTTGATGATGTCGTCGAAGGTCGCGGCCGCCTTGTCGCGCTGGAGCAACTGGGCGTCGATCGCCTGTCGGCCCATCCTCAGCTCGTTGAGCTTCGCGAACGTGTCCTTGATCCGGGCCTTGAGGTCGCCGTCGGCGACGCTGGAGACGTCACCACCGCCCGCCAGAGACCGGAAGTGGGTCTCGGCGGCGTCGGTCCGCGCCCGCTGCGCGCTCAGGGCCTGCCGCTGCGCGGCGGCAGGACGGCCTAGGTAGACCAGTGAGAGACGGCGCTCCTGCTGAAGCGCGGTGACCAAGGTCACGCCCGGTCGGGACACCTGCTGGTCGATCGTGTTGACGCCGAGGAGGTTCAAGCCGTCCCGCAGCGTGACCCAGGCGGCGAACACCCAGAGGGCCGCGAGCGACACGAGAAGTGCGGCGATCTTCGTGCGAAGACGTGAGTTACGAAAGCGCATCCACCAGTCCCAAACGAGATCCTTAGGATCCGCGGCCCGTCACGAAGGTATGAACGGTTGCCGGCACCCGATATCGAACACGCCGTACGGCACGGTGGCACCGCTCAACGCTCGTGGCACTTTAGCAACGCAGAGCTTACAGACCGCAATTGTGGGGACTGGCGAGTAATTAACCACTTTTGTGGTGATTTGTCCATTTATGTTGGGACCTTTCTGACCGCTACCCAGGTGGAGTGGATCCCCCGCATGCTGCGACCTTCGCGCTCGGGAGCGTTGCCACTCCCGGATGGCGCCGGGCGAGATGCACCGCGGCCAGGACGTTCGCCCGTACGATCGCCGTTGGCCGGTAAAGGTCCTTGTCGTGCCACAGAGCTGGGGCGTCCTCCACTTCGGCCGGGCCGCCGGAGCGCGTCAGGTACTCGTAGCCACGCGCGGCGGCGGCGCGGCAGTCGCGGTCGCCCGGTCCGGCCAGGAGGAGCACCTGCATCGCATAGGCGGTCTCCTCCGCCGTCCCCTCCCACCGGCCCCACGAACCGTCGGCGAGCTGGGTCGCGAGCACCCACCGCACGGCACGCCGAAGCGCCGCCCGTGCGCCCACGCCCCCGAACCGGTCGAGGGCGAGCGCGCAGCAGGCGGTCGCGTAGTACGGCGAGGCGTGCCATCGGTCATGCCAGCTCCCGTCTTCCCGCTGGTGGTCCCGCAGCAGCGAGGCGAGGCCGGAGACGACCGCGGTGACCCGCGAGGGCGCGTCCGGGCGGCGGAGCGCGTACTGGCCGAACGCCTCCAGGACATGGGCGTTGGTGCTGACCGAGAAGCCGTCCTCGCCCTGCCATGTGCAGAAGCCCTCGTCCAGCCGATACGGCCACAGCCCGTCGAGCTCGAACGGCAGGCCGAGCAGGCCAAGCGCGTACAGCGCCCCGGCGGTCGTGTCGGCGTCGGCGGGAAGCCCTTCCCCTGCCGGCGTCCCCATCGGACCGAGCGCCTGCCGCAGGCTCTCGAGCAGGGCAGGCGGCACGGTGACCCCGATCCCCGCCCGCAGGAGGCCGGCGATGACCCAGGCCCGCTCGAACACGGTGATGGGAAGACCGCAGGGCACCGGGCCGCCGTGCAGGTCGACCACGGTCTCGAGGAACCGCCGCGCGGGAACGGACGCTCCCGCCGCGCCCAGCCAGGCCGCGGTGGCGGCCGGCGAGGCGCCGACGACGCCGGTCGCGGCAGGCCGCACCGTGCGGGCGCCGCGTGCGGCTTCGCCCACCGCCTCCAGCGCGTGGAGGAGCTTCTCCGGCGGTCTGGCGCCCGCGCCGAACATCGCGCGCACCGCGGACAGCCGCTCCGCCCCGCGTAGTCCCCGCGGTGGGCGCAGGCCGCGCCGGTCGGGGGGAGTCTCCAGGGCCTGGTCGATGGACCCGATCAGCGAGGCCGTGATGAGGTCGGCGGCCGGCATGTCCGGAACGGCCTGGACGTCGAGCTCGTCGACCAGCCGGTACAGCATCGTCAGCCCCCGGTCGGCGGCCCGCGCCAGGTCCGCACGACCACGCCCTCCGTCGGCACGCCGGAGCTCCGCCAGGAGCGCGTCGGTCGCGCTCAGCGTCGGGACCAGCGCGTAGCCGTCCGGCCCGCCCCAGCCTCCGTCCGGCCGCTGGACCGCCAGGAGGAAGTCCAGCCGCCGGGCGTGGCCGGTCAGCCAGGGCGCCAGGGCAACGAGCCGTCCCGTCTCGTACACCGAGGGGGAGACCTGCCCCCACGGCATCGCCTCCAGCCCCGCGATCAGGTCACGGGCGGCCGCCGCGACGTCCGGGTCCACCGCGCCCGCTCGTCCGGACAGGTGCGCGGCGCCTCCCTTCACAGGGCGCCCCAGTAGTCGGTGAGCCCCAGGAAGGCGTCATAGAAGTCGACCTGGCGCTCCATGTACGAGGCCAGCTGCGGATGGTCGGCGCGCAGCGGGTCGAGGAGGGTCCGGAACCGCCCGCCGATCGCGGTGAGGTGCTCCCGCACCTGCTGCTCCGTGACATCGAGCATCAGCGCGTTGAGGTCCCCCCAGGACACGTCCCGCTCGTAGGTGCCGAGGTCGTTGATCAGGCGCATCGTCCGCTGAGCCTCCCGGCTCGCCGCCACGATTCCGGCGATGTCCGCTGCCGGGGGCGGCGGACTCGTGGCGATCCAGTGCGAGACGAACGCGAACGAGAAGCCGAGGTTGTCGGTGTTGCCGAGGTACTCCTCGAAGCTTGGCGGACAGGCGGAGCCGTCCGCCCGCGCCGCGTTCCAGTCCCACTCGCGGGCCATCGCGTCCAGGAACCGTCGCAGTTCCTCTCGCCAGACCTCCCTCAGTGCCGGGAACGCGGCCGACGAGGCGAGTCCGTTACGAATGTCGGCGAGGCCGCGCGTCAGGTCGTCGGCGTCGGGCGGCGCGCCATCGGCGACCGCCAGGCACCGCGCGACCAGGTCACTTACCTCGCCTTGTGACGTCGCGACATAGTCGATGAGCCAGTCGGCGCCGAAGCTCCAGACGGCCACGCGGTTCGTCATGCGCAAGGCGGCGGAGCCGAGCCACGGCGCGCTGAAAGCCGTGCAGAAACAGACCATGTTGAACAGATTGAGATCGAACGGTTTGGCGCCGAACAGACCGTCGTAGCGTGCCGACCATTCTCGGACCTCGCACTGAGCGCGGCTGGCGACGGCGCAGACGCGCCCACTCTCGGCGGCGGGCAGGATTGCGGTGGGGGAGCCGGAAAGTGGCATGAGCGCACCTCAGACGTTCGAGGCGGCGTGGCGGGGACGCAGCAGGAACTGAATCCGTTCCCTGGGTTTCAGCGTCAGCCAGAGTTGGGGCTTAATCGACGGCGAGCCGTGAATGACCGGCTGATATCGGCTGAGCATGGCCGCCATGATGAGCTGCGTCTCGATGGTGAAGAAGAAACTCCCGATGCACTGGTGCGGCCCGCCGCCGAAGGTGAGAAAAGCGAACCGGTCGCGCGACTGCCCGGGCGCGAATCGCTCGGGGTCGAAGACCTCCGGATCGGGCCAGACGTCGGGCAGCCGATTGGTCAGATAGGGACTGACGACGATGATGGATCCCTTCCGGATACGGACGCCGTCGATGACGTCGTCGGCGACGACGGTCCGTGGAAGCATCCAGCCGGGCGAGAACAGCCGCAGCACCTCTTGGGTGACCATTTTCGCGTACCGCAGCTCGGACAGGTGGGAGCGTGCCGGATGGTCCGTCCCGACCACCTGATCGATCTCCTCGTAGAGCCTGGCGGCTATGTCGGGCCGGGCGTCGAGCACCATCCACAGGAACGTCAGGATCGTCACCGAGGTCTCCGTGGCGGCCACGAACAGGGCGACCGCACCGTCCCGGATGGTCTGCTCATCGAGGCCTCGGCCGTTCTCGTCGCGGGCTCGGATGAGCCGCGAGACGATGTCCCCTCCGTCGGCTCCCCCGCGTCGGGATTCGCGGACGATGGGGAAGATGAGGTCATCGACCGCCTGGACGGCGCGGTGGAACGCGCGGTCGCCCGGGAGCGGAAGCCAGAACGGTGTGAAGGGCAGCAGCATCCTGGAGCGGAAGGACGACGTGGTGGCGGTCGCCATCACACGGCCGAGGTCGTCGGCCTCGTCCAGGGTTATCTTGTCGCCGACGAGGAGCTGTGTGATCGCTCGGTAGACGAGCCGTGTCATCTCGTCGGCCGCGTCGACCGGGCGGCCGACCGCTCGCCGGCCGAGGTCGTCGACGGCCTCCACGATGGCTCTCGCCACGTCATCGGTGAACGATGCGATGTTCGGACCCGAGAACAGCGCCTTGTAGGTCCCCTTCTTCAGTGGCCATGCCGGGTCCGCACCCGAGGGCTCGCCGATCAGCCGGCTGAGCGGTTTCCACAGCAGGCCCTCGCGCCGGTAGTTCTCGGCGTTGTTGAGCACGTGCTGCACGTGCTCGGGGCGGGTCACCAGATACGGGCGGAAGGTTCCGATCCCCAACCGAACGATCTCACCGGCGGACAGCCTGCCGATCTCCTCGATCGCTTCCAGCGGGTCCCGCAGCAGTTTCGGAAGAATGCGGTAGGAGGGAATGGTCTTCGCGTCCTGCGGTCGGGGCATGCGAGTGTCGGTCGACGTCACAGTCGTCCCATCTGAAAGGTCGCTAGCGGAATGCGCTGATGGCGAGTGGGTGGTTCCGGAGGCGTTTCGGCCCGGGTGATCGGCGGAGAATTTACGGAGGTCGGATTTCCGCCCGGGCGGATGGAGGTCAATCCACCAATGAGGACGGCGGTCGGGTCGATATCACGGTCAAAGAATCGTTAACACGCCAATCCTCGCCTCTGATCGTCAGCAGCCGAAATGTCACATAAGTACCGAGGGGGGACTACTGACTGTAAGGTAAGGCTTCGGTTACTCAGGATGTCGACCGTGGGCGGCGAGGGTCTGGGTCACGCCTCTGGGTGCCCTTTGGAGCCGCGTACGGTATGGCGCCGCGAGGGGTGTGAGGCCGGAATGACCGTGGGCTGACCGCCGATTGTGCGGCCGGACTGACCAGGGGAAAGGGGCGGCTGAGGGCGCTGCGATGCCGGAGTCGGCCGGGTCACGGAGAAGGAGCGGCGAGGGGCCGGGCGCTCGACGCGATCCCTACCGCCTGCGGCCTCCGTGCTGCGGAGTGTGATTTTTTTCTCCCGGAATGTCGGTTTGGGGCGGATGCTCCACCGGGAAGGCGTACGTTCGTCGATCTTCGTCCCTGGCCGCGGAACGGAGACCCGCATGACCCTGGACCCTTCCCCGACCGCGGAGGCCGGCGACGGCGCTGCCGAGGTCCTGTCCCGCTGGGGCGCGTTGACCGGTCCGGCGCTCCGGGCGGCGGTCGGGACGCTGCATCCGTGGCCCGCGGGGATGGCGGCCTACGCCTTCGGCTGGGCCGACTCTGACGGGCGACCGTTCGGCCGGGACGCGATGGGCGGTGGTAAAGGCGTCCGGCCCGCGCTCGTACTGCTGTGCGCCCGAGTGGCCGGCGCGTCCGCCGAGCCCGCGCTGGCCGGTGCGGTCGCGGTGGAACTGGTGCACGCCTTCTCTCTCGTGCACGACGACATCATGGACGGGGACGAGCGGCGCCGTCACCGGGAGACGGTCTGGAAGGTCTATGGGATCGGTCCCGCGATCCTGACCGGCGACGCGCTCCTCGCCCTCGCCATGGCGACCCTCGCGCGTGCGCCGGGGCAGGGGGTCGCCGCGGCCATGGAGCGGTTGTCGTCCACCCTCGTCGAGCTGGTGCACGGCCAGGCCGAGGACATCGCGTTCGAGGGCCGGCCCTGGATCGGCGCGGACGCCGTCACGGTCGGGGAGTACCTGGCGATGGCGGAGGGCAAGACGGGCTCGCTGCTCGGCTGCGCCGCTGCCGTCGGCGCGCTGCTCGGCGGAGGCTCACCGGAACGAGCGGCGAGGATGGCGGTCATGGGCCGGCAGTTGGGACTGGCCTTTCAGATGACCGACGACCTGCTCGGAATCTGGGGAGATCCCGGCGTCACCGGCAAGCCGGTGTCGAGTGATCTGCGGCGAGGCAAGAAGACCCTGCCGGTGCTGGCCGCGCTACAGGCGGGCGGCCCGGCGTCGCGGAGACTCAATGAGCTTCTCGCGAAGCCGCTCGCCGATGAGGATGATCTCGACCTGGCGCGGGATCTGATCGAGGAGGCCGGCGGCCGGGACCGTACCCGAGAGCAGGCCGAAGCCTGCCTGCGCCGGGCGCTGAGCGTCCTTCAGGCCGAGGGCTTGGGCGGACCGGCCTTCGACGACCTGACGGTGCTCTTCCGCTTCCTGATCCATCGAGCTCGCTAGACGCCAACTTGCTGATCTACAATGTAAAGGCGTCGGGCCGTCCGAACTCCGGCAGCCCAGGTCCGCGAAAAGCTAGATCATTGCCTCGGGTCCGGTCAGACTAGGGCGATGCACGACTTCGATGTACTCGTCCTGGGGACCGGACCCGGCGGTCAGAAGGCCGCCATCGCGGCGGCCAAGCTCGGCCGCCGCGTGGCCGTGGTCGAACGCCGGAACATGGTCGGCGGCGTGTGCATCAACACCGGGACCATCCCGTCGAAGACCCTTCGCGAGGCGGTGCTCTACCTCACGGGCCTCAACCAGCGTGAGCTGTACGGGCAGAGCTACCGCGTCAAAGAGGAGATCACCGTCGCCGATCTCGCGGCGCGGACCCAGCACGTGGTGGGCCGCGAGATCGACGTCGTCCGCAGCCAGCTGTCCCGCAACCACGTGGCCGTGCTCACCGGTACCGGGCGGTTCACCGACCCGAACACCGTCGAGGTCACCGACGAGGCCACGGGACGTCAGGGCCGCGTCAGCGCCGAAAAGATTATCATTGCCACCGGCACCCGCCCGGCGCGCCCCGACACCGTGGAGTTCGACGAGCGCACCATCATCGACTCGGACGGCATCATCAGCCTCGACCGGCTGCCCCAGACGATGGTCGTCGTCGGCGCCGGCGTCATCGGCATCGAGTACGCCTCGATGTTCGCCGCGCTCGGCACCAAGGTGACCGTCGTCGAACGGCGGGAGCGCATGCTGGAGTTCTGTGACCTGGAGATCATCGAAGCGCTGAAGTACCACCTGCGCGACCTCGCGGTGACGTTCCGGTTCGGGGAGAGCGTCGCCGCGGTGGAGCGGCGTAACGGCGGGGCGATGACCATCCTGGAGAGCGGCAAGAAGATCCCGGCGGACACGGTCATGTACTCGGCCGGTCGCCAGGGCGCGACCGACCAACTCGACCTGGACCACGCGGGGCTCAAGGCCGACCCGCGCGGGCGGATCGCCGTCGACGAGTACTTCCGCACCACCGTGCCGCACATCTACGCGGTCGGCGACGTCATCGGCTTCCCCGCCCTGGCCGCGACGTCGATGGAGCAGGGTCGCCTCGCGGGCCACCACGCCTGTGGCGAGCCGGCCCGCGAGATGCAGCGGCTGCAGCCGATCGGCATCTACACCATCCCCGAGATCAGCTTCGTCGGCCGTACCGAGGACCAGTTGACCGCCGAGCGCATCCCGTTCGAGGTGGGCATCTCGCGGTACCGCGAGCTGGCCCGCGGCCAGATCATCGGGGACTCGTACGGCATGCTCAAGCTGCTGGTCTCGCCCGAGGACCGGCGGCTGCTGGGCGTGCACGTCTTCGGCACCGGCGCCACCGAGCTCGTGCACATCGGCCAGACGGTGATGGGCTGCGGCGGCACCATCGACTACCTCGTCGACGCCGTCTTCAACTATCCGACGCTGGCGGAGTCGTACAAGGTCGCCGCCCTCGACACGATGAACAAGATGCGCGAGATCGCCCGCCTGTCCGACTGACCAGGTCCGTCAGCCTCCGGCCCGGCGGGCGGAGAACTCCAGGCGCACGTAGTCCACGACCGGCTCGGCCAGCTCCGCCGCGACCGCGTGCACGAACTCCCGGTGTTCCGAGGGCGGCAGCCGGTCCAGCTGTGCGCCGAGCACCACGGTGGCGAGGTAGGTCTCGAACTGCTCGCCCGGTTCGAGGCGGGCCGGGTCCGGAACGAGGGCGACCCGCACGTCCGTGAAGCCGGCCCGTTCGAGGCGCCGTCGCGTCTCCTCGGCGTCCGCGAAGTGCCACGTCTCAGGCGTCTCCCCGGTCACCTTCTCCAGTGCGGTCCGCACCCGCGCGACATTGCCGTGCCCGCCGCAGTCGGCGACGAACGGCGCGCCGGGCCGCAGCGCCCGTGCGATGTTCGCGAACAGCGCGTTGTGGTCGTGGATCCAGTGGAACGTCGCCACGCTGAACGCCGCGTCGGCGGGCCCGGCGATCGGCAACGGCCGGGTGAGGTCGGCCTGGATGACGTCGACCCGGTCGAGGCGGTCCGTGAGCTTGGCCCGGAGCCGGTCGAGCATCCGCGCCGACCCATCGACCGCGATGACACGCCCCTGGGGGAGCATGTCGAGCAGCTCGGCCGTGTCGCGGCCGGTGCCGCATCCGGCCTCCAGCACCGTCTCATCGCCCGTGAGCGGCAGCCGGCCCAGAGTGCGCCGCCCCCACCGCAGATGCGGCAGTGGCAGCGCGTCGTACACGGCGGCGTCCCATTCCCGGATCATCACGATCACCCCTTCCGGCGGCCAGCTTAGACGGCATCTCATATCGCAAGAGAAATCGTCTCACTATGCGGTCGCGCTGCATGGGGGCCTGCCGGCCGGATGGCCGGCGGGTGCAGTCTCTAGCCCGGCTCCGAATCCCAGGCCACGCGAAGGCGGTGCAGTCCCTCAGCGATCAGGTCGGTGGGGATGGCGCCGTAGCCCAGCGCGATCCCCGGGGCGGTCGACGGGTCGTCGGCGACCTCCGCCAGCGTCCGCGCCTCGACTCCGGTGGACCGGGCGCGTTCGAGCACGGGCGCCGGATCGCCCGTCGTGAAGGCGCTCACGTGCAGACCCGCGGCGGAGGGCACGAGCTCCAGCCGATCCGCGAAGTCGCGGAGGAGCGTCGTCGTGAGGAGTTCGTGCCGCCGCTCGTACTCCTGCCGGGTCCGGCGCACGTGCCGGGCGAGCAGCCCCTCGTCGATGAAGCGGGCGAGCGCGGCCTGGGTCGGAACCGGCGCGTGCCAGTCCGTGACGTACTTGGCCGCGCACAGCGCCGCGTGCAGCGAGGCCGGCGCCACGAGGTACCCCACCCGCAGTCTCGGTACCAGCACCTTGGAGAACGAGCCGACGTAGAGCACGCGTCCCCTGCGGTCGAGGTTCTGCAGCGGTTCGATCGGCCGGCCGCCGAACCGGAACTCGCTGTCGTAGTCGTCCTCGATCACGGCGGCGTCGTGCCGATCCGCCCAGGCCAGCAGCGCGGTACGCCGGGCGAGGGACATCGGCATACCGAGGGGGAACTGGTGCGACGGCGTGACGTACACGGCGCGCGTGTCGTGGGGGAGGGCGTCCACGCGCAGCCCTTCCGCGTCGACCGGAACGCCGGTGACGCGCAGGCCCAGGGACTGGAACAGCATCCGGGCCGGTGGGTAGCCGGGCGCCTCCACGGCGATGCGGTCGCCGGGGTCGAGCAGCACGCGCGCGATGAGGTCGAGTGCCTGCTGGATGCCGCTGGTGACGATGATGTCGCCCGCGGACGCGCGGACGGCGCGGGAGACGCCGATGTACCGGGCGACGGCCGCGCGCAGGTCCGGATGCCCCGCCGGGTCGCCGTACACCGGTTCCGCCGGGCGGCGCAGCTCGCGGGCGGTCAGCCGGCGCCATGCCTCGTACGGGAACAGCCGATGGTCCGGCAGCCCGACCCGGAAGTCGAACAGCGGTCGCCGGTCCAGCCAGCCGGGCCACGGGGAGACCGAACGCCAGACCGGCCGCGGGCGGAGCGGCGACTCGGCCGGGGCGCTGCGTGACGCCGGGCCCGCGTCGTGGACGAAGGTGCCGGCGCCCACCCGGCTCACCAGGAACCCTTCGGCGGTCAGCCGGTCGTAGGCGACGCTCACCGTGTTGCGGGCGACGTCGAGCCGCCGGGCCAGCTCCCGGGTCGGGGGCAGCGTCTCGCCCACCCGTAGCCGGCCGTCGAGGATCGCCTCCCGGAGCTGCCGGTAGATCTGACCGGCCAGGTCCTGCCGTCCGGTGAGGCTGACGTGGAACTCCATATTGGCCCAATGTTATCGGCCGGTTTTGGAACTGGTGCTGAGCCTCTCGTTGTCCCTACGCTCGTTCGCCATGGACATCCGACGCCTCGACCGGCGTGCCCAGGCGTTCGCCGGGGAGATCATCGCTCAGGTCCGCCCGGAGCGGCTCAGCGTGCCGACTCCGTGCCCGGACTGGACGCTGTACGGCCTGCTCCGCCACATCGTCAGCCAGAACGAGGGCTTCGCCGCCGCTGCGGGGGGAGCGGAGACGCGCCTGTCCCAGTGGCGCGACGGGCGGCTGGACGGCGACCCGCGTGCCGCCTACGAGAGGTCCGCGGCGCTCGTCGACGAGGCGTTCGGCGCGGAGGGCGTCCTCGACCGGAAGTTCAGTCTGCCGGAGGTCCGCGACGGCGGCCGGTTCCCGGCGGCCGTCGCCATCGGATTCCACTTCGTCGACACGGTCGTACACGCGTGGGACGTCGCGGCGTCGATCGGTGTGCCGTGGCGGCCCGACGAGGAGCTCGTCGCCGCGTCGCTCGCCATCGCGCTCAAGGTGCCGGACGAGCCGGCCGACCGCGGCCCGGGGCTGGCCTTCGAGCGGGCGATCGACGTCTCCGCGGAGACCCCGGACCGGGACCGCCTGCTCGCGCTGCTCGGCCGCTCGCCCGGATGGCGGCCTGCCTAGGAGGGTGTCCGGATCGGACACGTCAGGTACGGATCGGGATCTGGCTTGCGAATACGAACAGTAGTGTATTGACTACTTTTCGTGTTCACTTTGCTGTTGGACCGCACCGCTCCGGGCGAGTCCGGATGAACGACGACCTCGCCCGCGCACTGCAGGAGTTCCGCAAGGTCCTGGCGCTGCCGACCGTGGGACGCTCCTCCCGGAGCGCGGACCTCGCGGAGCTCCGGCGGCTGATCGAGAGCTACCCCGACGAGGCGCGCACGATCCTGTCGGAGGTCGCGGGCGACCCGTCCGGCCCGTGACCCGGCTCAGGACACGGCGGGCTTGTGACCGGACTCAGGACGCGGCGGGCCTGCGGAACTCCGCGCGCCAGCGGCGCACCGGCGGGTCCTCGTGGTCGTACCGGTCCTCGATCCGTACGGCGGGCGGCCGGCCGCCGCGCGTACGCGCGCTGTTCGTCCACGCTCATCGTGGGAACGGCCTCCTCAGGACCGCGGACAGGCGGGGAAGAGCCCGCGCGTGCCGGCGGGGGCGCCGGTCGGGTCGGTGAACCGGCAGCCGAAGTCCGGGCGCGCGACCTGCGCGGGATCGGTGACCGGGTCGCCGGCCGGGCGGGGGCCGCCGTGCACCCAGCCTGCCAGGTCGTCCCAGGCCCGCCCGGCCTCGGCCGGGGAGAACTCGCAGTGCTGCGCGGTGCGGATCGCGCGCTGCACCACCAGGCCGGACCGGTCGGTGCGGGCGACCTCCGAGCCGTAGATCTCCTCCATGGAGAACGGCACGAACATGTCGCCCAGGCCGTGCAGGGTGACGACCTTGGCGGTCGGCAGCCCGAAGATCCGCGGGATCTCGGTCAGCCGCGCGGAGTGGCGGTCGGCGGGGTCGGCGGGGCGTACCCGCTGCACGGTGGCGTTCACGTCCACCGGAGCGTTCGGGGTGTAGCGCGTACGGGCGTTGGTGGCGACCTGTGAGGGGTTCTGCGCCAGGCCGGTGCCGGTCGCGGGGGCGCCCAGGCTGAACAGGAAGTCCTTCCAGACGGGGAAGGCCGCCTCGGCGCCGGGCCGGGGTCCGCCCGAGCGGTTCACGACGATCGCGCGGAGCTGCTTGCCGAGGTCGTTGGTGGTGTCCGGTCCGCCCGGCTTCAGCCCGCCGAGCCCGAGCGCCTGCTGGATCTTCGGTACGGCGTTCGTCAGGTAGTCGGCCGGCGGGGGATAGGCGCGTACGCCGGCGAGGTCCTGGGCCGTCAGGTTGTAGTCGAGGAAGAGGTCGAAGAGCCGGTTGTCGCCGAGCACGCCGCACATCGGCAGCGCGCCGGAGTAGAAGTGCGGGTACTGCTCGATCGACCGGCCGATGACGTGGCCGCCCATGGACACGCCCGCGATGTAGGTGCGGCTGGGCCGGTGCCCCGAGCGGGCGAACAGGTCCGCCAGGTCGCGCGTGCCGACGACCCCGGCGCGTACGTCGTAGCCGTTGTCGGCGTACGAGGACGCGGCCCAGGCGTAGCCCTCGCCGGCCAGCTTCTCGCGCAGCCCGAAGCTTGGCGGGTCGACGGTCAGCGTCGTGGTCTGGCCGCGGTATCCGTGCGCCCACATGACGAGCTCGCCGTTCCAGTTCGGCGGGACCTCGATGTCGTACGCGGCGTGGTGGAACACGCCCTGGCGTACGGTCGTCGGCCGGCCGCCGACCGTCAGCGGGGCGAGCGCCGGATTGCTGATGGTGTACGGCGGTAGTGGCTGGTCGTCGGGGACCGTCGTCGCGCCCGCGGGCGGCGCGGTGCCGAGCGACAGGGCCACGGCGGCGCCGGTGACGAGGCTGGCGAGCCGACGAAGGCGCATGGGCGATCTCCTCGCAGAGCCGTTGTGACCGGTGGAGTGCGGTCACGGGGACGGCCGGCGCGCCATCGTCGGCAGTCGTTCGCCGGTCGGAATCCGCACCCTAGAGGTGCGGACGTCCGAGGGCAAGATCATTCTGTGCTGCGGCCGTGGCCGGCGTCAGCGCGCGGCGATGTCGCCGGCGACCTCTTGGACGCGGTCCCGGCGGACACCCCTGTTCAAGTGACGGTCGCCGACATCGTCCGGGTCCGTCGTGTCGTCGCCCGCTCCCGTGGACTCCCCGCGTGCCCGTCGGAGCTGGACGGCGAGGCGGTCGCGCATCCGGACCAGGGCCGTGATCTCCTCGTCGAGGGCGGCGAGCTTTCGCGTGATGGCCGGGTCGCTCTCCAGGCAGACACCGTCGCCCGCGCCCGGTTGGTCGAGGCACTCCAGATGCGGCAGCGCCTCCTGGGCGAGGAACAGCGGGCCGAGAAGGTTCGTGGCCAGCTGCCGATCGGCGATCTCACGGATGATCTCGCCCAGTGGGGCGGGCCGGGTGATGGCGGCGTTGTTCACGAGCACGTCGATACGGCCGAACGCCTCCGTCGCCGCCGCCACGATCCGCTCAGGCGCGTCCGGTGCCGCGACGTCGGCCACGACGGTGCGGATGCCCGGCCTCCCGCCGGCGGTCTCCTTCAGCCGATCCTCGGTGCGTCCGACGACCAGGACGTCGGCTCCTTCGTCGGCGAACTTCCAGGCCGTCACCCGGCCGATCCCGGTGCCGCCACCGGTGACGATCACAGCGCGGCCGTGCAGCGTGTCTGTCATCGCGTCCTTCCCTGACCATGTCGATGGAGTGGACGCGACGCTATGCCGTGACCCCGGCGTCAGGGTCAACCCGCGGGGAGCGCGGTCAGCGCATCCCGCTGGCCATCATGACGATGAGGATGACCACGTGGGTGACGATCACGAACCCGATGATGAACATGAACACGAACTTCGCCGGCCCGTGCTCGAAGACCTTGCCCTCCTTGAGGGGACCGCGCTGCGCCTCGCGCTTGGCGATCCGCTCGGCGAACTTCTCCTCGTAGGACTTCTTACGGGGGGCGAGTTCTTCCTCGGTCATCATTGGTACCCCAATCGTTGGTGCACAATATGGTAGCGACAGCGGACGCTGGGAGATTCCATGGATGAACGTGACATAGCTGACATAGCCGACCCGCTCGCGCTGGAGCACCAGGTGTGCTTCGCCCTGTCCGTCGCGGCACGCGGCGTCGTCGCCGTCTACCGGCCGTTGCTCGAGCCCCTCGGCCTCACCCATCCGCAGTACCTCGTGATGCTCGCGCTCTGGCAGCATGCGCCGATGTCGGTCAAGGATCTGAGCCGGCTGCTCCAGCTCGACCCCGGCACCCTGTCGCCGCTGCTCAAGCGACTGGAGACCACGGGGTACATCCGGCGCGGCCGCGACGACCGGGACGAGCGGGTGCTGGCGGTCACCCTGACCGCCGAAGGCCGGGCCCTGCGCGCGGAGGCGGAGAAGATTCCGCCGGCCATCGTCGAGCGTCTCGGCATGGACATCGCCGAGCTGATGGAGCTCCACCAGTCCCTGACCCGGGTCATCGGCGCGGCCCAGACCGCGGTCGCCCGCTCCGCTGCGGAGACGCCCGCCGGCTGAATACTTTTCGCGTTTCGTCCGAAGGTGATAAGGGCGGGACGAACCGGACAGGACTCTGGATAATCGGCGGAACGATCCAACGATTCCGGTCCGCTGAGAAGGGGATCCATGAGCAGCCACGTCGTCATCGCGCCCGACAAGTTCAAAGGGTCGCTGACCGCTCCCGAGGTGGCCGCGCACGTCGCAGCCGGGTTGCGGCGTGTCCATCCGGAGATGCATCTGACGGCCCTGCCGGTCGCGGATGGCGGCGACGGCACGGTGGACGCCGCCGTGGCCGCCGGATTCACCCGGCGGCAGGCCGTCGTCAGCGGGCCGACCGGTGAGCCCGTGACGGCGTCGTACGCCGTGCGCGACGAGACGGCCGTCGTCGAGCTGGCCGAGGCGTCCGGACTGCGGGTGCTCCCCGGCGGTGTCCGCGCGCCGCTCACCGCGTCGAGCCGTGGCACGGGCGAGCTGATCGCCGCGGCCGTGGCGGACGGCGCACGACGCGTCGTCCTCGGTCTCGGGGGCAGTGCCTGCACCGACGGCGGCGTGGGCATGGTCGCCGCCCTCGGCGTCCGCCTCCTCGACTCGCACGGCCGGGACCTGCCTCCGGGCGGTGCGGCACTGCGTGACCTGGACGCCGTCGACACCTCCGCCCTCGCCGACCACCTGCGCGGGGCCACCGTCGTCGTGGCGAGCGACGTGGACAGCCCGCTGCTCGGGCGCGATGGCGCCGCACGGGTGTTCGCGCCCCAGAAGGGCGCCGACCCGGACCAGGTCGAGATCCTCGAGGCGGGGCTGGCCCGCCTCGACTCGATCGTCCGCCGGGACCTCGGCATGGTGGTGGCCGGGTACCTCGGGGCGGGGGCGGCCGGCGGGGTCGGGTTCGGCGCGCTGGCGTTCCTGTCCGCCCGGATCGAGCCGGGCATCGCCTACCTGCTGGACCTGCTCGGGTTCGCCGCGCACCTCGAAGGCGCCCGCCTCGTCGTCACCGGAGAGGGCTCCCTGGACGCCCAGAGCCTGCGCGGCAAGGCGCCGGTCGGCGTGGCGCGGGCGGCCGGGCGGGCCGGGGTGCCGGTCGTCGCCGTGTCCGGGCGGCGGGCACTGACCGACGAGGAGCTCCGCGACGCGGGGTTCGCCGGCTCGTACGCGCTGACGGACCTCGAACCGGATCCGGCCCGGTGCATGGCGGAGGCGGGCCCGCTGCTCGAACGGCTCGCCGAGGAGATCGCCCGGACCCGCCTCGGTGAGCCGCTCAGCCCAGGGGCGACGCCGTGAGCCCGACGAGCCGCTCGGTCGTGCGCCCTCAGGCGTGCCGACTCAGGGGAACAGCTGGGGTGAGCCGCTCAGCTGTTCGTGGGTGACGTGCTGAGCGAGCCGACGCCGGCGAGCAGCCGCCCTCGGGTCTCCGGGCCGTCGGCGCGCCACTTCGCGACGTGCACGAGACCCGGCTCGACCAGGTCGAACCCGGCGAACAGCCGCTCGATCTCGACGCGGGAACGGATCACCGCAGGCGCGCTGGCCTTGGCGTAGGCCTTCTCGATGCGTTCACGCTGCTCCGGGGCGAGCCCCTCGTACGTGCCGGTCGACAGCGCGAGGAAGCTGCCGGGCGGCAGGGCCTCCCGCAGCGTGGCCATCACGGCCTCGCCCTCCGGAACGAAGTGCAGGACGGCGATGGCGAGCAGGCCCACCGGCCGGTCGAAGTCGAGCAGCCGCTTGACGGCCGGGTCGCCGAGGATCTCGCTCGGGCGGCCGACGTCGGCCTGCACGGTGGCGACCCGGTCGTCGGTGGCGCGGAACGCCTGATTGTGCGCGAAGACGATCGGGTCGTTGTCGACGTAGACGACCCGTGCGGCCGGCTGGACCTCCCGCGCGACCTCGTGCACGTTCGGTGAGGTCGGGATGCCGGTTCCGAGGTCGAGGAACTGCTCGATCCCCTGTTCGGCGAGGAAGCGCACCGCGCGGACGAGGAAGTCGCGGTTGGCCCGTACGAGCTCCCGCTGTTCGGGGTGGGCCTCGATGACCTTCTCGGCCGCCTCACGGTCGGCGGCGAAGTGGTCCTTGCCGCCCAGCCAGTAGTCGTACATGCGGGCGGGGGACGGGGTGTGGACGTCGATGACGTCGGGGATCCGTTCCTCCATGATCAGCTAGCCTATGCGCCGCCCGACAGCCAGTCATGAGCCAAGTAAAACATGGCCACCTTGGGACACGGACGTAAGAGCCGCGGCGAACCACGAAATGCCCGGATCGTTACGGTGCTGGGCGGTCCGTCCGGCCTCGCGGGGCGGTGCTATGAATTAGGACATGAGGGCATCTTTCCGGCGACATCGGATGCCGTTCCGTCATCCGTTCACCGGGCGATCGCCTGAACGTCGCGTCTCACTGCTGAACCCGCGCAGTGCCGCCGGGCAGGTGTTCCTTCTCCAGGTGGTGATCGTGGTACTGCTGGTCGCGGCCACGGTGACGATGGAGGTGCGTCAGACGGCGCATGACGCCCTGAAGCAGGCGCGTCGAGTGTCGCTCGCCACGGCCGCGGCGTTCGCGAAATCCCCGGGCGTGGTCCAGGCGCTGCACAGCCCGAACCCCACGGCGGTGCTGCAACCGCTCACCGAAGCGACCCGCAAGGTAGCGGGCGTGGACTTCATCGTCGTCATGAACACCCAAGGAATCCGCTACACGTTCCCCTACACCAGCGCGATCGGCGGGAAGTTCGTCGGCCACATCCAACCGGCGCTGAAGGGCCACATCGTCATTGAGGAGGCAGGCGGGCCGCCCGTACCGGTGGGCTGGAAGACCTACGTCCAGGCGGTGGTCCCGGTGACCGATGACAGGGGCGCGGTCGTCGGCCTGGTGTCCGCCGGGCTCACGGTCCAGGCCGTGACGAGACAGTGGACGCCGCAGCTGCCGATCACCTTCGGGAGCGGCGCGGCCGCGCTGGTCGTGGCTGCCGCCGGGACGGCGCTGGTGTCGCGGCGGCTGCGTCGGCAGACGCACGGCCTGGGTCCGGCGGAGATGACGCGGATGTACGAGCATCACGACGCGGTCCTGCACGCGGTGCGAGAAGGCGTGCTGATCACCGATGCCGATGGGCGACTGGTACTGGCCAACGACGAGGCGAAGCGGCTGTTGGGCCTGCCGGCGGACGCGGATGGGCGGCATGCGCGGGACCTCGGGCTGCCGGAGCGGATATCGCGCTTGCTGCTGTCGGCGGAGCCGGTCACGGACGAGGTGCATCGGGCGGAGGGCCGGCTGCTGGCGGTGAACAAGCGGCCCACGTTCCTGAACGGGGCTCAGGGGGGCAGCGTGGTGACGTTGCGGGACACCACCGAACTGGCTGCGGTGACCGGGCTGGCGGAGTTGGCGCGGGAGCGTCTGAAGCTGCTGTACGAGGCGGGGATACGGATTGGGACCACGCTGGATATGGTCCATGAGGCACAGGAACTGGCTCAGGTGGCCGTACCGCAGTTCGCCGACGTCGTCACGGTGGACCTGCTGGACGCGGTGATGCGAGGCGAGGAGCCGACGGCGGACGGATTGCGGCATCTGCGGCGTACGGCGAAGAGCGGCGATCAGCCGACGTCGCCCCTGTGGCCGGTGGGTGAACAAATGGCGTATACGTCGGCGGCGCCCCAGATACAAGCGTTGGAGCGGGGCCATGGGGTGCTGAGGGCGGAGCTGCGGCAGGCGCGGGGATGGCAGGAGCAGGCCCCGGAGCACACCCGGATGGCGCTGGAATACGGGTTGCACTCGCTGGTGACCGTGCCGCTGCAGGCGCGGGGCATCCCGTTGGGCGTGGCGAGCTTCTACCGGATGGGGGATTCGCCGGCGTTCGAGCAGGAGGACCTGCTGCTGGCGGAGGAGCTGACCGCGCGGGCGGCGGTGGCCATCGACAACGCGCGGCGCTTCACCCGGGAACACGCGATGGCGGCCACGCTGCAGCGGAGTCTGCTGCCGCGGGGCCAGCCGGAGCAGGAAGCCCTGGATGTGGCCTGGCGGTACCTGCCAGCGAAGGCAGGAGTAGGCGGGGACTGGTTCGACCTCATCCCCCTGTCAGGGGCACGAGTGGCGCTGGCGATCGGCGACGTCGTCGGTCACGGACTGCACGCGGCGGTGACGATGGGGCGGCTGCGCACCGCCGCGCGCAACTTCGCCGCGCTGGACCTCCCGGTGGACGAGGTCCTCGGGTACCTGGACGACCTGGTCACACGCATGGACGACGAGGACGGCACCGGCGAGGACACCGAAGGCCACAGAGCGGAGGAGGTGACGGGAGCGACGTGCCTGTACGCGATCTACGACCCGGTGACAGGGACGTGCACGATCGCCCGTGCGGGACACCTCGGCCCGGCGGTGGTGTTCCCGGATGGAACAGTCACCTATCCGGACGTACCGGCATCACCTCCGCTCGGACTCGGCGGCCACCCCTTCGAAACCGCCGAGCTGCGCCTGCCGGCGGGCGCACGACTGGTGCTGTACACCGACGGGCTGGTCGAGGACCGGACCCGCGACATCGACGGCGGGCTGGACGAACTGCGCCGGGCATTGGAGCGGACCGAGGGACACAGCCCGGAGGAGACGTGCCAGGTGGTGATCGACACGGTCGTGCCGACACACCCCACCGACGACATCGCGCTGCTGGTAGCGCGCACCAAGCTGCTCCCGCCCTCGCGCGTGGCCGAATTGGACGTGCCGGCCGACGCCGCAGCGGTCGCCACCGCGCGCGAGTACTTCAGCGAGACGTTGCGGGAGTGGGGTCTGGAGAAGGTCGCCTTCACGACCGAACTGATCGTCAGCGAGCTGGTCACGAACGCGATCCGGTACGGATCACCGCCGATCAGGGTGCGGCTGCTCCACGGACGCGGCCTGACCTGCGAAGTGTCGGACGGTAGCAGCACCTCACCACGCCTGCGCCGCGCCGCGACGACGGATGAAGGCGGGCGGGGACTGTTCCTCGTGGCGCAGCTCTCTCAGCGCTGGGGGACGCGGTACACACCCGAGGGCAAGGTCATCTGGGCCGAACAGGCCCTCGACGACGGCGCCCCCACCACCTCGGGCGGCACGCTGGCCGACGCTCTCCTCGAGCAGTTCGACGACACCGCCCTGTGACCTCCTGCTCGACGCCCGCGTCGCGCCCAGGGCATGTGGGCGCCGTGCGTCAGGGTGCGAGGACACGAGCCGCCCATGTCGCCGGTGGCGGCGTCATCGTGCTCGGGCCACCGTGGGACACAACGGAAAGAGTCGCTGCGAACCCTGAAATGCCGGGATCGTTCAGGACGTCGGCCCTGCCGCGTCGGCGCCGGGCGGCCGGCCGATCGCGACGCCGAACCGGAGGTGGTCGGCGTAGTCCCGGGACTCGACGATGAGGCCGTCGCGGACCCGCAGCACGAAGACGTTCCGGACGGTGAACGGGCGTCCCGTGGTGGTCGCCTCGCCGACGTACGCGAACTCGCCGATGACGACCTCCGGATCCGCGGTCTCGTGCACCACCACGTCGCGCGCGCTCATGCGCACGGGGAGTTCGGCCCCGGCGGCGAAGTGGCGTCGCAGGGCCTCCCGCCCGACCAGCGGTTCGCGCGACGCGGCCATCGGGTGGACGACGACCGCGTCCTCGGCGTACAGGCCGGGCAGCGCGTCCCAGTCGCCGCCCGTGACCCCGGCGATCAGCCGCTCGAACACCTCCCGCGGCGTCATGCGGGCTCCCCGGTGAGGGCGGCGACGAGGGCCGGGAGGGTGCCGGTCGAGCGGGCGAGCGTGAGGTGGTCGTGATAGTCGCGCGATTCGACGACCAGGCCGTCGCGGACCCGCAGCACCTGGATGTTGGCCGCCGTGAGCACCTCGTCGCCCGCCGGGAGGTCGTAGTCGAACTCCGCGATGACGACCTCCGGATCCGCCGTCTCGTGCACGACCACGTTGCGGACGCCGAACCTCAGGCCCATTCGGTCGGCCATGGAGAAGCGCGCCCGGATGGTCTCCCGGCCCCGGAGGACGGGCGGCGCCGAGGGCCCCTCGGAGGGCGCCGGAGGCGCGAACGGCTGGTGGACCACGGCGTCCTCGGCGTACAGGTCGGCCAGGTCGTTCCACCGTCCTTCCGCGATGCCGCGGTTGAGGCGCTCGAAGACGGCACGCGGAGTGAGCTGTTCGGGCATGCGAGACTCCTGCGAGATCGTACGAGAATAAACGGAGTAACGTCTCCGGTAAGGATTATCCGGAGTTTCTACTCCGGTTGTCAATGAGGAGGGATCCGATGACGCCACCGAAGCGGGCGTCCGGCCCGGGCGGCGACCGGCCGCTGCGCGCGGACGCCCTTCGCAACCGCGCCCGGGTCCTGGAGGCCGCCGAGGCCGTCTTCGCCGCCCACGGCACCTCCGTCTCGACGGAGGAGGTGGCCCGGCGGGCGGGCGTCGGCATCGGCACCGTGTTCCGCCACTTCCCGACCAAGGAAGCGCTGCTCGAGGCGGTCTTCGTCACCCGGCTCGCCCGGCTCGCCGCCGAGGCCGACGCGCTCATGGGCGCGGAGGACCCGGGCGAGGCCTTCTTCACCTTCTTCGCCCGTGTCGTCGGCCACGCCGCGACCAAGAACGCCTTCACCGCCGCACTGGCGGAGGCGGGCGTCGACGTCCGCGCGACCACCGCCGAGACGGGGCGGGAGCTCAGACGCGCGCTCGGCGCACTGCTGCGCCGCGCCCAGGACGCCGGTGCCGTACGGCCCGACATCGGCCTCCCCGAGGTCCTGGCCCTCCTCGTCGGCGCGTCACAGGCCGCCGAGCACGTCGCCGGCGACGACGAGGTACGGGCACGCACCCTCACCGTCGTCTTCGACGGCCTCCGCGCGTCCCCCGATCACGCCGGGTAGCGACCGTGCCTCGTCGGAGTCAGGACTTGAGGGCCAGTTCGGCGAGGTGGCGGGCGATGCCGTTGACGTCGGTGTCCTGGACGTTGCTGAGCGCGACGACGGCGATGTCGTCGTCGGGCAGGTAGACGTTGCTGGCGTGGTACCCCTCCAGCAGGCCGGGGTGGTAGAGGTACCGGTGCCCGTTCAGCCGGTCGACGAGCCAGCCGAAGGCGTAGCCGCTGGAGGGCGAGTCGAGGCAGCCGCCGGACGGGCAGTCGACCTGGGAGGTGAAGGCCAGCTTCACCGTCGCCGCCGGGGCGACCAGGTTCGCGCCGAACGACCGGTCCCAACGGGCCATGTCATCGACCGTGGTGTAGACGCCGCCCGCCGCGTTGGCCTGCGACCCGTTGATGTGGCCCGCCGGCTTGCCGACGGTGAGATAGCCCTTGGCCCAGCCGTCGGGCGGGTCGGTTTCGCTGTAGCCGGTGTGCTGGAGCTGCAGCGGGGCCGTGATCTGTTGCTGGAGCACCTCGCCGTACGACCTGCCGGTCACCTTCTCGATGATCGCTCCGGCGAGGATGTATCCCGAGTTGCTGTACTTCCAGCCGGTGCCGGGCTTGAAATCCAGCGGCTTGTTCACGAACCGGGTGATGATCTCTTTGGTCGTGGTCGGCTGGTCGAGCTTCGTAAAGAAATCCGGCATCTCAGATATATCCGGGATGCCGGAGGTGTGGACGAGGATCTGGCGCACCGTGATGGGGCGCCACGCGTCCGGGCAGGCCTTGATATAGGCGGGCACGAGGTACGGGCAGACCTTGTCGTCGAGCTTCACCTTGCCCTGATCCTGCAGCTTCAGCACGAGCATCGCGGTGAACTGCTTGCTCACCGAGGCGATCCGGAAGATCGTGTCCGGGCGGTTCGGGATGTTCTTGGCCTCGTCGGCCTTGCCCGCGGGGAAGCGGGCCAGGACCTGGCCGTGCCGGACGACCACGGCCGCGCCGGTGAACTTGCCCTTCTTCGCGAGGCCCTGAAGGTAGGAGTTCATCGCGGCCGCGGTGGGGTCGCCGGCGGGCGCGGGCGACGTGGCGAGGGGGTCCGGGGTGGGGCTCGTCGCGGTCGCGGTCGGGCCGCCGGCCGCGCTCGGCGGGTGAGCCGCACCTCCGCCGGAGTCGCTGCTGCACGCGGTCGCCGCCGCGAGGACGAGAGCCAGGGCGGCGCCGGATCCGGCCACGTGTAGACGTGCCATCGTCACTCCACGGCCTGTCGGTCGCACTTGTCGAACCTGCCAATGATCACCAGGGGCATGGGACCCCTGAAGGCTATCCGCCGTCGAGGCCAAGATCGCCCAACATGCGCGCCGACGAATGAGCCTTGATTACCCAGGGTAGTGCTCGGTGCAGCGCGGCCGTTTTCGGGGGGACCTTATGCGAGCTGTCACGGTGTCCGATTTCGGGGCCGAACCGGAGCTGACCGACCAGCCGGTGCCCGAGCCCGGCCAGGGCGAGATCCTCGTCCGGATGACCGCGGCCGGGCTGAACCCGTTCGACTGGAAGGTCATCGACGGCGCCGTCCCGGACGCGGTGTTCCCCCTGGTCATCGGCACCGACGGGGCGGGCACCGTCGAACGGGCGGGGCCCGGCGTCACCGCCTTCGGGCCCGGTGCCCCGGTGTTCGGGCAGTTCGGCGATCCACGGCGCGGCCGCGGGTCGTACGCCCAACTGGCCGTCGCCCGCGTCGACGCCGTTGCCGAGCCTCCGCGGACGATCGCGCTGAGTGAGGCTGCGGCCGTACCGACCGCCGGGACGACGGCGCTGAACCTCGTCGACCGGATCGGCGACGCGCACCGGCTCCTGATCACCGGGGCGACGGGAGGCGTCGGCACATTCGCCACGCAACTCGCCGCCGCGCGCGGGATCACGGTCGTCGCCACCGCATCCGCGGACAAGGCCGACCTGATGCGGGCGCTGGGCGCGGCCGAGATCGTCGACTACCCGGCCGGTCCCGTCGCCGACCAGCTCACCTCACAGGTCGACGCCGTGATCGACCTGGTCAGCGACACCGAAGGGCTGCGCCGGCTGCTGCCGGCCGTCCGTCCCGGCGGCACGGTGCTCAGCCCGGTCTTCGCGGTGCCGGAGGAGGGACTCCCCGGGGTGGACGCGGCCAACTTCCTCAACGAGGCGGGCACCGACCGGCTGGAACGCCTCGCCGAGGAGATCGACGCCGGCCACGTCCGCGTGCTCATCGGCGACACCGTGACCCTGCCCCAGGCGCCCGCCGCCCTCGCCCACAGCAGGACCGGCCGCGCCCGCGGCAAGACCGTCATCGTCATCTGAACCCCGCGCCGCTCGGCGGTGCGCGCGCTCGGCCGGAGATTTCCGAGCTCAGCGGTCACGCGCCCGCGGCCCCGTATCGGGCCGGTCGCCGTTCCAGGCACACCGTACGGTCGGGCGAGGCGGTCCGGACCGGCAGACTGGGCGCATGCGTGCGAGCCGCCTGGTCTCCCTCCTCCTGCTGCTGCAGTCGCGGGGCCGTATGACCGCCCAGGAGCTGGCCGACGAGCTGGAGGTGTCCCTGCGCACCATCTACCGCGACGTCGAGTCCCTGTCGGCGGCGGGCGTGCCGGTGTACGCCGACCGCGGCCCGGCGGGCGGATACCGCCTGCTGGACGGCTACCGCACCCGTCTCACGGGGCTGACCACGGAGGAGGCCGAGTCGCTGTTCCTCACGGGCCTGCCCGGGCCCGCCGCCGAGCTCGGCCTCGGCACGGTCCTCGCGGCGGCCGAGCTGAAGCTGATGGCGGCGCTGCCCCCGCAACTGGCCGAGCGTGCGGCACGGATCCGCGAGCGCTTCCACCTCGACGCGCCCGGCTGGTTCCACGGCGCAGAGCCCACGCCGTACCTCAACACGGTCGCCGACGCCGTGTGGAAACAGCGCCGGCTGCACATGCGCTATCGCCGCTGGAAGACGCCCACGGACATCACCCGCACCGTCGACCCGCTCGGCCTGGTGCTGAAGGCGGGCAGCTGGTACCTCATCGGCAGGTCGGACGGCGACGAGCGCACCTACCGCGTCGACCGGATCCTCGGGCTGCAGATGCTCGAGGAAGAGTTCGAGCGGCCCGAGGACTTCGACCTCACCGAGTTCTGGCGGTCCTACCTCGAGCGGTTCCGCAGCGGGATGTTCAACGGCGAGGCGGTGGTCCGGTTCTCCCCGGACGGGATGCGGTCCATTCGCCACCTGCTCACTCCGGAGGTGATCCGCGCCGCCCAGCGCAACGCCGGGCCGCCGGACGAGGACGGCTGGGTGCGCACCGTCATCCCCATCGAGTCCGTACGCCACGCCCACACCGATCTGCTGAAGTTCGGCGCCGACGCCGAGGTCCTGGAGCCCCCGGAGCTGCGCGACCGCATCGTCGGATCGGCACGCGCCATCCTCGCCCGCTACGGCACCTGACGTGCCTGTGCCGACGGCCACCGGCGCGCGGCGCCCACCAGACGTGACACGTCCCGCCGGGGAGGTGCATGCCCTCGATGATCGCAGGGCCGGCCTCGCCCGACGGGACGATCGTTGATCAGACCTCTTCGCCGTGGATCAGATCCCTTCGCCCGGCCGGCGGAAGGTGCGGGTGTCGTCCTCGGTGGGACCGCCGGCGACCCTGCGGTCCGACGGCTCGGCCGGCGGCACGGTGTGCTCGACCGGCCGGGGCGCCGCCTGCTCGGGCGGGGCGACGGGAACCGTGCCCGTACGGCGGGGGAACGGCTGCGTCGCGTGGATCGGGTCGGGCCGGTCCTCGGGCACCGGCCGCGGCTCCTCCACGGTCGGAGCCTCCTCGACGTACACCTCGCGCTCGGCGAGACGGGCGTCCTTGACCCCGACGACCGCGAGGCGGCCCAGCGCCACCGCGGCGAAGAACACGGCCACCACGCCAAGGCCGGACAGCAGCGCGATCTGCTCGGCGGCCTGCCGCGTCGTCCCGCCGACGGGCGGGCCGAGCCGGTCGGCGGCGGACCACAGCACGCTGAGCGGGCCACCGACGACATACCAGGCGCCGCCGAGCGCGGCGATCCACGCCCCGAACGCCGCCGTGGCCCGGTTGGCGCTGACCAGCAGGATCAGACCGCCGATCAGGAGCGCGCAGGCCGGCAGGATCTCCAGCCAGACACGCCCGGACGTGAACGACCACGCCTTGTCCGGCGTGAACGCGAAGTGGAAGTACGGACCGGCCAGCGCGGCCAGGCCGCCCCACAGGCCGAGCAGCACGAGGATCACACCGCTGAGCGCACCCCTACTGCGAGGTACTCGAAGCATCCCGGTCATGGAAAATCAACTCCTGAACTCTCGGGCGCCTACGGGTTACCCGGCAAGAAACCTTTCAAGCGCGTCCGTCGCCTGCGCTTTGCGGGGATGTGGACCGGTATAACGTGCGGAGTCGTCGTCACGATGGGGGGACCGGTGTCAGAGGAAGTCGGGGCCGTTCGACACGACCACGACCTGGAACTGCTGCGGCGGTACGAACCGATTTTGGCCTACACCAGAGGCGAGCGGTTCTTCCCCGTCGACGCCGAGGACTACATCGGCTGCTGCAGCCTGTGGCAGGGCGACCAACGCCTCGTGGAGCCGGGCGAGCTCACGGCGGACCGCCTGGTCGCCGAGGCCGCCGAACGCCCGGACACCGCGCTGTCGCTGCTGCTCGTGCAGCGGCCCTTCGGCCGGCGTGAGGTCCGCGCCCACCGCGCCCGCGCCAAGCTGCCCATCGCCCGCTCCGGCCGCCTGGCCGCCGTCGGGCTGATCGGGCGGGTCTTCGACGTGGTGATGCGCGCCTCGCTGTTCCTTCGCGGCTCGGTGCCCGGCGGGGTCGCGGCGGCAGCCGCGGACCTGGACGAACGCCACCTGAGCCGCGACCAGGCGACCTACTACGGCCGGGTCGTCCGTGAGGGCGGCTACATCGTGCTGCAGTACTGGTTCCTGTACGCGATGAACGACTGGCGGACGACGTTCGCCGGCGTCAACGACCACGAGGGCGACTGGGAGTCGGTCACCGTCTACCTCGCCGAGACGGAGGACGGCGTGCGGCCCGCATGGGTCGCGGTCTCCGCGCACGACGAACGCGGCGACGATCTGCGCCGCCGCTGGGACGACCCCGACCTGCGGAAGGAGGGGGACCACCCGGTGGTCTTCGTCGGGGCCGGCTCGCACTCCGGCGCGTTCCTCCCCGGCCAGTACCTCGTCACCGTGAACCCGGCGCGCCTGAAGCGCTACGTCCGCTGGGTGCAGCGGCTGATGGCGCTCGCGTTCCCCTGGTCACGGGAGAAGCCGCAGCACGGCGTCGGCATCCCCTTCATCGACTACGCGCTCGGCGACGGGGAGCGGATCGGCCCCGGCCGGGCCCGTACGTGGCGGACGGTGCCCATCTCCGACGAGACGCCGTGGGTCCGAGGGTTCCGCGGGCTGTGGGGGCGGGACACCCGGGACTGGGTCGGCGGCGAACGGGCCCCGGCCGGGCCGCGGTACGAGCGCGACGGGCGCGTCCGGGCCCTGTGGGCCGACCCGTTGGGCTGGCCGGGGCTGCAGAAGATCACGCCGAGCCCCGAGGAGGAGCGGCGGGACCTGCGGGCGCGCGTCGCCGCCCTGGACGAGGAGATCAAGGCGGCCGACGCCGAGATCGAGCAGAGCCGCGCGGAACTGCGCCGGCTCCGTACGACGGCGCTGTCCCTGGCCGGGCACCGCAACACCCGGAACCTCGCCCGCCGGCGCGCGGCCGAGGTGGCCAAGGCCGAGGCCGCCCTGGCCCTGCTCGTCCGCGACCGCACCGAGCTGGTGGAGGAGCGCAGCGCCCACGAGGCCACGCTGGCCCGCCCTCCGGCGCCGGAGGCCGCGCAGGCGCACCTGCGCGAACCCCACCTGCCGTACACGCCGTTCCGGGGACCCCGCACGAGATTCCTGCACGCGTGGGCGGCGCTCAGCACCCCGCTGTTCCTGCTGGCGCTCGTCGGCGTCTTCGTCCTTCCGCACGAGCCCCACGCGATCCTCATCTCCGCCGTCGTGCTGGTCTTCGTCACGATGGAGGCGTGGGTGCGGCGCAGGCTGCTCTCCTTCGCCACGGTCCTTCTGGTGCTGGCCGGTGGGCTGGCCGTCGCCGTGGGCCTGGGACTGGCGGTGATCTACGGCGGCCGGTACATCCTGCTGGCTCCCTTGGCCGTCGTCGCGGGGGTGCTGCTCGTCGTCAACCTCCGCGAGCTGTTCCACCGCTGAAGCCTTCGCGAGCCGTTCCACCGCTGAAGAACGCCTCGTCGACCTGCTCCGCCGGCGGCCGGGCCGCCGACCGGTTGTCGACGACGGTGTGCGGCACGACCGGCGGCTCGTCGACCCGAACGCCCGCGAGGAATTGTTCGAACAGCTCCAGCTTTCCGGCGTCCCGCTCCAGGCCCCGGCTCAGCAGCCGCGCGCGGAGCGTGTCGGCGTCGGACCGCACCCACACGAGGTGAACGGGCGGCCCGCCCAGTTCCTCGACCCAGGCCCGCCAGCGCCCGGCGTCGTGGACCTGGCCGGTGAAAGGGGCGCTCAGCAGCACCGGGCAGCCGTGCGAGCGGATCTCCCGGGCCGTCGCGGTCATCCCGGCGTACTCGTGTCCCTTGATGTGCTCGTCGTACCAGTGCCCCTCGCGCTCGCCGTCCGGCCGCCCGGAAGCCCGCAGCGTCGCCGCGACGAACGGCCCGTACATCGTGTCCTTGTCCAGCAGGGCGGGCACCGGCCGCAGCCGGTCGAGCAGCAGCCGCGCCACCGTCGACTTCCCGCTCGCGGGAGGGCCGGCCACGATCCACACCTCCGCCGGATTCACATCGCGCATGGCCCCGATCCTGCCCGGTTTCGGGGATTGACCCGGCGTCGGGACCCTCGTGTACTCTCCGCATTGAATTCAACGCACAGCGTGAGCAAGGCAATTCAGGAGGGTCAATGAAGCGAGCGATCCAGGTTGTGGCCGTGGCCCTCACTCTCGTCCTCGGGCCGGCCGGTGCGGTGTCCGCCGTGGGCGCCGCCGAGAGGAAGGACTGCGGCCATTCCGTTCCCGAGCAGCTGACCCAGCGGTGGCAGCAGCACCGCGCCGCGTTCGGCTGCCCGACCGGTGAGGCGTCCGTCTACGGCAACGGGATGTACCAGTGGTTCGACAACGGAGCGATCGCCTGGTCGCCGAGCCAGGGCAACAACATGGTGGTCTCCGCCTACCGGACCTTGGGCAGCATCGTCCACTTCGACTGGGGCAACAGTGATCCGTTCCGTTACGTGGACTGGCTCGTCAACATCCGCCGAGACGGCCAGGACATCAACGGCGACCAGGAGTGCGGCGGTGACGTGGGAACCCCGCAGATGTGCCCCGAGCAGAGCGGATCGGTCTTCTGGACCGGCCTTCGCCCCGGCCAGTACCGCATCGTCGTCGAAGGCTGCGACATGACCGCCGGATCGCACAAATGCCGCCAGGGCTGGACCCTCCCCGTCTACATCTCCCTGTAGGGACGGCGCCACCGCGCGCCTCGGTGCTACTCGTCGATGACCAGGCCCTTCGCCTCGAGAACGGCGGCGAGGCCGCTGACCTCGATGACGCTCTTCCCTGCACGGTAGGCGGCGATGTACCCGGCCTCGGCGTCGACGCGTTCCTGGGACCGGCGAACGGCCTCGCCGAGGTCTTCGCGCCGCACCACCACGACGCCGTCGGCGTCACCGCGCACCACGTCGCCCGGGCGTACTATCTCGCCGCCGATCATCACGGGCTCCGCCATCGGGCCGACGGTCTCCTTGACCGTGCCCTTGATGGAGACGCTGAGGGAGAACACCGGGAATCCGAGTTCGCGCAGTTCCCGGGTGTCGCGGACGCCGGTGTCGGTGATCAGCCCGCCGAGGCCCTTGGCCACGCAGGCGTTGGCCAGCACGTCGCCGAAGGAACCGGCTTCGGCGTACTCGCCGGCGGACACCACGATGACGTCGCCGGGCCGGGCGTAGGCGATGGCGACCTGGAGCATGATGTTGTCCCGGGGTGCGCAGCGCACGGTGAACGCGGGCCCGCACAGGGACATGGTGTCGTCGACCGGCTTGATCTTGGAGCTCAGCGCGCCGAGCCGGCCCTGTGCCTCATGGATGGTGGCGGACGAGTACGCGCTCAGCCGCTCGACCAGTGCCGGGTCGGGGCGGTCGAATGTCGTGTTGACGTGCAGCATCGGTTCGTCTCCGAAAGATCAGGAAAGGTCGGCGCAGGCGCGGGCGATGCGCTCGCAGCTCTCGGTCAGGGCGGCGTTCGACGTCGCGAAGGAGATGCGGAAGTAGCCGGGTGCCCCGTAGGCCGCTCCGTAGATCACCGCCACCCGCTGCGACTCCAGCAGGTAGCGGGCGAAGTCCTCGTCGGTGCGGATCTCCTCGCCCGCCGGGGTGCGCCGGCCGAGCAGCCCGGAGCACCCCACGAGTACGTAGAAGCCGCCGCTCGGCGTGGTGCACGTCAGGCCGGGGACGTCGGTCAGCATCTTCACCGTCTCGTCCCGCCGGGCCCGGTAGACGGCGACGGTGTCGCGGATGAAGCCCTGGTCGCCGGTGAGCGCGGCGGTGGCGGCCGCCTGGCTGATCGACGAGGGGCACGAGGAGATCTGCGACTGCAGCTTGTTGACCGCCCCGACCAGGTCCGCCGGGCCCGCGCCGTAGCCGATCCGCCAGCCGGTCATGGCGTACGTCTTGGAAACCCCGTTCGTGAGGAAGACCCGGTCGGCCAGCCGCGGTTCGACCGCGACGATGGTTCGGGGGAGTTCCGGCCCGTACCAGATCTCGTCGTAGATCTCGTCCGTCAGTACCCGGACGTGGGGGTGGGCGAGCAGGACGTCGGCGAGGGCGCGGAGATCTTCCGTGGTGTAGGCGGCGCCCGTGGGGTTGTTCGGGGCGTTGAGGATGACCCAGCGTGTCGAGTCGGTGATCGCGGACTCCAGCCGCCGGGCCGTCAGCTTGAATCCGTCGGCCTCCGGGCACGGGACGACGACGGGTGTGCCGTCGTTGGCCAGCACCATGTCCGGGTAGGAGACCCAGTACGGTGCGGGGACGATGACCTCGTCGCCCGCGTTCAGCGTGGCCGTCAGCGCCAGGAAGATGATCTGCTTCGCGCCGCCGCCCACGGTGATCTGCCCGGTGGGGTAGCGCAGTCCGTGCCGCCGGGTGAGCTTGTCGGCGATGGCCGCCCTGAGCTGCGGGGTCCCGTTGACGGGCGTGTATTTGGTCTCGCCGCGCCCGATCGCCTCGATCGCGGCGGCCTTGACGTGGTCGGGGGTGTCGAAGTCGGGCTCGCCCACCGTGAGGTCGAGGATCTTCTGACCCTGCGCCTTGAGTTCGCGTACGCGTTGGGCGGCGGCCGTGCTCGGCGACGGTTTGATGCGGTCGACCCGCTGTGCCAGTGCCATGTCAGTCGGTCCGCCTCTCGAAGTTGAGGCCACCCGGCACCTGGAAGGTCGGCATGATCTCCAGGTGCCCGATGTTGACGTGGCGTGGCGCGGCGATGGCGAAGTCGATCGCGTCGGCGATGTCCTCCGGCTTGAGCGATTCGTACCCGTCGTAGTACTGGCGCTGGGCCGCTTCCATGTCGCCGAGCAGCCGGCCGAAGATCTCCGTCTCCACCCGGCCGGGGCAGATCTCCGTGACGCGGATCCGGTGCCCGTACCCGTCGACGCGAAGCTGCCGGGAGAGGGTGTGCACGGCGGCCTTCGTGGCGTGGTAGATGGTGTTGCCGCCGAAGTTGTAGACGGCGGCGATCGAGCTGATGTTGATGATGTGCCCGAGGTCGCGTTCGACCATCCCCGGCATGATCAGGCGTACGAGATGCAACACCGCCTGGATGTTGACCGCGATCTGCTCGTCGACGGCGAACTCGTCGGCGGTGAGGATGTTCCCCGAACGGGAGACTCCCGCGTTGTTGACGAGCACGTCGACCTCGATGCCCCGCACGAGTTCGGCCAGTGCGGCGGTGTCGGTGATGTCGACGGCGTGCGGCGTGCATCCCGTACGCCGGGCCAGATCGCCGAGCCGCTCGGCGTCGCGGGCCACGGCGTGGACCTCGAGCCCCTGCTTGGCCAGGCGCTCGACGACCACCGCTCCGATCCCGGTGGAGGCACCGGTCACCAGGGCGGTCCTGTAGTCGGAGAAGGGCATGTGAATTGCTCCCGAAAAAGAAGGTGGACGGGTGAGGCGGCCGGTCGTTACGCGTCGCGCAGCGGCTGGTGGGCCCTGTCCTTCACCCGGGATACGGCGATGAGCGTGCCGAGCGCGGTGAGGACCGCGTAGAAGGCGGGCACGTTGACGCTGCCGGTCTTGTCGATCAGGTACGTCATCAGCAGTGGCGCGGTGCCGCCGAAGAGGGCCGAGGAGATGTTGTATCCGAGCCCGTAGGCGGAGTAGCGCAGCCGGGTGGGGAAGAGCTCGACGAGCAGGATGTGGATGACGCCCGTGTGGCCCGCGAAGATGACCGCCATGACGCACGCGCCGAGGATGGCGAGCGGGACGCTGCCGGTGCCGATGAGCAGGTAGCAGGGGATGCCGGCGATCGCCATGGCGATCGCAGCGCCCGCGATGACCTTCTTGCGCCCGACCCGGTCGGACAGCCGGCCCATGTACGGGATGGCGATGGAGATGGCCACCAGGCTGGTCGCGGTGACGAGCAGGCCCTGCACCTTGCTGAAGTGGAGCGAGCCGCTCATGAAGGTCGGCATGAAGGTGAACAGCACGTAGTAGCCGGAGCCGTTCATCAGTGGGATGAACAGGGCGAGCAGCATCGCGCGGCGGTGCTCGGCGGAGGCGAACGCCTCTTTCAGCGGGTTCCTCGACACGCCGCCGCCTTCCCGCAGCCGCAGGAAGTTCGGTGTGTCGCTGATGCGCTTGCGGATGTAGATGCCGGTGATGCCCAGGGGGACGGCCAGCAGGAACGGGATCCGCCAGCCGTACGACTCCATGCGGTCGGCGCCGAGGCCGCTGGTCAGGGCGGCGGCGAGCAGCGTTCCGGTGAGCAGGGAGAGGAAGGAGGCGATCTGGGCGTAGCTGGTGTACAGGCCGCGTTTGCCCTCGGGGGCGTGCTCGGCGAGGAAGCTCATCGCGCCCGATGCCTCGCCGCCCACGGAGAAGCCCTGCAGCACGCGCAGGAGTATCAGCAGGGCAGGTGCGGCGATGCCGATGCTCGCGTACGTGGGCAGGATGCCGATCGCCGCGGTCGCGGCGCTGATCAGCAGGATGACGAAGACGAGCATGCGCTGCCGCCCGATGCGGTCACCGAGGTGACCGCAGATGACGGCGCCGAGGGGGCGGAAGAAGAACGACACCGCGTAGCCCAGGAAGACGAGTTCGACGGCGTTCTTCGAATCGGAGGCGAAGAAGACGGTGCCCAGCGTCCCCGCCATGAAGCCGAAGATGCCGTTGTCGTAGAGCTCGGCGAAGATCCCGACGCAGCCGGCGAGGGTGATCTTCCGGGCCGTTCTCGAGTCGACCGTGTTGGGTACCGATTGTGCTGCCACGGTGGCCATGGGGGCTGCCTCCTTAATGACTGACGGTAACGGGGATACGAAGTGAGTCGAACACCCTGCGTACGCGTATCCGCAGGTCGTCGATGTCGGCGCGCTGTGACCGGTACGCGGCCACGGCCTCGGCGACCGTCCGGCGCCGGAAGCGGACGGACTGGCCGGGGCGGGCCTGCCCCAGCGCGGACAGGCCGGTCGAGGTGACGACCGCGAGGACGGGATAGCCGGCGGTGACGCCACGGCCTCGGTGCAGGACGAGCAGTTCGTCGCCCGCGGGCACCTCGACCGCTCCGACGGGCACTCCCCGGGAGAGCACCTCGCCGGTCGCCGTCCGGCGCGGCACGTCGCCGCGCATCCGCAGGCCGATGTGGTCGCTCTGCGGAGTGATGGTGAACTCCGACCGGAACAGCCGGTCCGCCGAATCACCGAACTCCGCCACGTCGGGACCGTCGGTGGCGTCGATCGTCCACGCTTCGCCGAAGCGGGGTACGGACGCGTGCATTCGGAACAGCGGGATGCCGAAGACCGGATGGCCGATCGGCGGGAAGGGGGTACGTAGGGCGAGCTCGTCGCCGTCGCGCAGCGTGCGCCCGAACCCGAGGATCGTGTCGGGAGCACAGCTGCCCAGCAGGAACGGCGACTCCACCGAGCCGTGCACGGCGAGATAGACGCGGACACCGAGCCTGATGCCGGTGATGCGGATCATCTCGCCCGCCCGGACGATGACGGGCTCCCACCGCGGGCGCGGAACGCCGCCGACGGTGAGGTCGGTGTGGGCGCCGGTCACGGCGATGAGCACGTCGGCCGAGGGCGTGCAGCCGAAGTCGAACGCCGTGATCTCCAGTAGCGGCGCGCCTTCGTCGTTGCCGGCCAGAACGTTGGCGACGCGGGCGGAGTACTGGTCGAGCGCGCCGTTGACCGGCAGACCGTAGCGGGAGTGTCCCAGTCGCCCGAGGTCCTGGACGGCCGAGAGGCCGGCGCGGTGGATCGTGAGGGTGTCAGCCACGGTCCACCGCCTCGGCCGCCGGCATCGCGCCGTCGTGCTCGTGCCACTCCTCGGCGGTGATCGGCACGAACCGGAAGGTGTCACCGGGCCGGTACGGGGCCGGCGGCTCGGCGTCGAGGTCGAGGACGCGCAGCGGGGTACGTCCCAGCAGCGGCCACCCGCCCGGAGAACGCATCGGGCAGATGACGGCCTGCCTGCCCGCCACCGCGACCGACCCGGGCGGGACGCTGGTACGCGGAGAGGCCAGCCTCGGGACCGGTCTCGGGAACGTGGGACCGTCCATCATCGGGGCCCCCACCGGCGCGCCGAGACAGCGCACCGTCAGGTCCTGGGCGGTGTGCAACTCGACGACCTCCCGCTCGGTCAGCCCTAGTTGCCGGGCCACCACGGGCAGGTCGGGGCCGTACTCACCGCCGTAGACCACCGGGACCGTGAACCGCCTGGGCGACGGCGAGGAGACCGGCCTCCCGGCGAGCCGCCCGGCCGCGCCGCGCACGGCGCGCTGCACCGTGCCGTGGTCCGTGGCGGAGCAGTCGAACTCGACGAGCAGCGAGTCGTAGGCGGGGACGATGCCGTACACCCCGTCGGGCCGGGACGCCTCGATCGCGTCGGCCAGGGCGTGCACGACCTGCCAGGCGTGGTCATCGGCGCCGGTGGCCTTGACCACGACGGCCGAGTCGCCACAGTCCGCGATGAGGATGCCGTCGTCCATCTCAGACGCCGTTCTCCGCAGCGCCGGACCTGGCGTCGAGCGCGTCCGTAGGGCCGGGCTTGGCGTTGAGGACGTCGGCCAGCGGGGCGATCGTCACGCCCGCCGCGAGCAGTTCCTTGCGGATGAGGTGTGCGAGCGAGATGGCGCCGGGGGTGTCGCCGTGCAGCAGGACGGTGTCGCACGCGACCGGGATCTCGCGGCCGCCGACGCTGCGGATCACCCCTTCGGTCACCATCCGGACCGTCCGCTCGCTGATCTCCCGCTCGTCGTGGATGACGGCGCCGGGTTCGCTCCTGGGCACGAGGGTGCCGTCGTCACGGTAGGCCCGGTCGGCGATCCCGACGATGCCGACCCGCAGGCCACGGGCTCGGGCGGCGTCGGCGAGCTCTCCGTCCTGCGCCAGGACGATCAGCGACCGGTCGAGGGAGGCGACCGCGTCGGCCACGGCGGACGCGTAGTCCTCCCTCGTCGCGACCAGGTTGCCGAGACGACCGTGCGGCGCCACGTGCCGTACGCGGGTGCCGTGCGCGGCGGCGAACGCCTGCAGGGCTCCCACCTGGTAGAGGACATCGGTGCGGACCTCGTCCGGCGACAGGTCCATCGCGCGGCGGCCGAATCCGACGAGGTCGGGGAAGCTGGGGTGCGCCCCGACCGCGACACCGCGCTCGACGCAGTGGCGGACGGTGGCGTCCATGATCCGCGGATCGCCCGCGTGGAAACCGCAGGCGATGTTGGCCGAGGTGAGGACGTCCAGCAGCGCCTCGTCGTCGCCCATGGTGTAGGCGCCGAACCCCTCGCCGAGGTCGGCCACGAGATCGATCACGTCTGTCATGTCGTCCTCCGCTCGAAAGGCGAAAAGGAGAGAAGCGGCTTCTCGGAAAGCGGCCGGTAATATGATTTACGTGGCCGTCATGATTCTTTCGGGGGTTTGCCGTGAGGCCGGAATTTGCGTTTCGATGACGGTAATGCCGTGGCATCGGCGCATCAAATACGTGTTGCGTGTGACGTGATAAGGCCTCGCTATGACAGCGCGCCGGTCCGGGACGACACGGTCCGTGTCCGACCTCGTACGATGAGCCCTCTGGCCAGGCAGGAGGTCGCCGATGGACACCAGGCGTCTGTACTCATTCGTCAAGATCGTCGACGCCGGGAGCATCACGCGCGCGGCCGACATCCTGCACATCGCGCAGCCGGCGCTGAGCCATCAGGTCTCCATGCTCGAGACCGAGTTCAAGCAGCAGCTGCTGATCCGGAGCAAGCGCGGGGTGGCGCCGACCGAGGCCGGGCGCGCCCTCTACCGGCATGCCCAGCTGATCCTGCGCCAGCTCGAACACGCACAGGCGGCGGTCGACGTGTGCGGGCGGGCCCCCGCCGGGAGCGTCTCGGTCGGCCTGGCTCCGTACAGCACGGGCGCGGCCCTGGCACTGCCGCTGCTGCGGGCCGTGCGGGAGCGCTACCCCGACATCCTGCTGCACATCAACGAGAACTTCGGCGGCGTGATCAGCGAGGCGATCATGACCGGCCGCATGGACATGGCGTTCATCTACGACGCCGGCCCCATCCGCGGCGTCCAGTTCGAGCCGATGCGCACCGAGGACCTGTGCCTGGTCGCCGCGCCGGGCACCCGGCCGGCGTCCGAAGGAGACGACGTCTGCATCACGGAGCTTGCCGACGTGGGCCTGCTGCTGCCGAGCCGCATCCACACCATCCGCCAGGTCGTGGACGCCGCCTTCCGCCGTGCCTCACTCGAGCCGAAGGTCGTCGGCGAGATCGAGTCGGTCCTGACCCTGGTGAGCGCCATCAGCGCGGGGATCGGTGCCACCGTGCTGCCCTGGTCGGCGGCCCAGGCCATCCTCGACGTGCGGAATCTGGTGGTGCGGCGGATCGTCGACCCCGCGATCGAGGTCAAGCTCTCGCTGTGCACGTCCGACCATCAGCCCCTGTCGGAGCCCGCCCTCGCCGTACACGATCTCTTTCACGAGCTGATCCTCGAATTCGGCAGGAATAACGGCGCCCGATGACGTCACACGAATCAGATATTGGTCGGGTCGGCTGAGCACTGACTAACGTTTCCACCCTCCGGCAGCAAAAGGCATCATGGGAGTAGTGGATGAAAAGGCGTGTGCTCAGTACTCGTGACTCCCTCCCCGGAGGCGGACTGGCCCGCCTGACATCCCGTACGGACACGGACGTCGTCTCCTGGGCGGGCACGGGCAGACCGGAGCCGGCCGCACTGGCCGCGCTCGCCGAGCGCACGGGCGGTGTCAGCGCCATCCTGGCCCTCGGCAACGATCGCATCGACGCCGGACTGCTGGACGCTGCCGGCCCGGAGCTGCGGGTGGTCAGCCTGGCCAGCATGGGGTTCGACGGCGTGGACCGGCAGGCCGCCGCCGACCGCGGGGTCGTGGTCACCCACACGCCCGGTGTGCTGGCCGAGACCACCGCCGACCTGACGTTCGCGCTGATCCTGGCCGCCCGCCGCCGGATCGGCGCCGCGCGCGACTCGCTGCACGCCGGAGCATGGGATGTGTTCCGGATGGACGACTACCTCGGTCTCGACGTGTACGGCACCACCCTGGGGCTGGTCGGGTACGGGCAGATCGGCCGGGCGGTGGCCCGGCGCGCCACCGGATTCGGCATGAGAGTGCTGCACCACGATCCGTTCGGCCTGGCCGCCGATGGACCGTCCACCCCGGCCGGGCTGCCACAACTGCTCGCCGAGTCCGACATCGTCTCGCTGCACGTCCCGCTCACCGACTCCACCCGCCACCTGATCGGCCCGGCGGAGCTCCGCGCCATGAAACCGACCGCGACGCTGATCAACACCTCCCGGGGCGGGGTGGTAGACGAGACCGCGCTGCTACGCGCCGTCGACGACGGCACCATTCACTCGGCCGGGCTGGACGTGTACGAACGCGAGCCGCGCGGCGCGGACGTGGCCGATCTGATCGGCCGGCCCGGCCTGTTCGCCCTGCCGCACATCGGCTCGGCCACCGAGACCACCCGCGCCGCGATGGTCGACCTCGCCGTGGACAACGTGCTCGACGTCCTCGGCGGGCGCCCGGCCCGTACCCCGGTGCCGGGTACGAAGGCGGTGCCGGCATGACGGGCAGCCCGCTGTTCGACATCGAGGGGCGCGTCGCGCTGATCACCGGATCCAGCCGGGGCATCGGCCGTGCGCTGGCCCAAGGGCTGCTGGAAGCCGGGTGCACGGTGGTCCTCAACGGCCGTGACGAGGCGGTCCTCGCGCGGACCCATGCCGAACTGGCCGACAGCAGCAGCGTGTTCGCCCGGGCCTTCGATGTGACCGACTCCGCGGCCGTGGCCACGAACGTCGCCGCGATCGAGGCCGAGGTGGGGCCGATCGACATCCTGGTCAACAACGCCGGGATGCAGCACCGCGCGCCGCTGGTGGACTTCACCGACGACGACTGGCACCGGCTGATCAACACCAACCTCACCAGCGCCTTCGTGATGGGCCGGGAGGTCGCCCGCCGGATGACGCCTCGCGGCCACGGAAAGATCATCAACATCTGCTCGGTGCAGAGCGAGACGGTACGGCCCGGCATCGCCCCCTACTCGGCCACCAAGGGCGGGCTGAAGTTGCTGACCAAGGGCATGTGCGCGGACCTCGGCCCGTCGGGCATCCAGGTCAATGGCCTGGGACCGGGCTATTTCGCGACCGAGCTCACCGAGGCGCTCGTCGCGAACGAAGAGTTCAGCGCGTGGGTGCGGGGACGCACCCCGGCCGGCCGATGGGGCAGGGTCTCCGACCTGATCGGCGCCCTGATCTTCCTGGCGTCACCCGCGTCCGACTTCGTCAACGGGCAGATCCTGTACGTCGACGGCGGCATGCTGTCCGTCCTGTGAGGGAGCATCACATGTTCGCGTGCGTCGTCCACAAGGCGGGCGATCTCCGGGTCGAGGAGCTGGACGCGGGCCTTCCGGGCCCCGGGGAGATCCTCGTGGCCGTGACCCTCGGCGGCATCTGCGGCTCGGACCTGCACTACTATCACCGCGGGTCGGTGGGTGACTTCCAGGTCCGCGAGCCCCTGGTGCTCGGCCACGAGGTCGTCGGCCGGGTCGCCGCGCTCGGCGCCGGCACGGACGGCCCGGCGGTCGGCACACCGGTGGCGATCCACCCGGCCACCCCCTGCGGCGTGTGCCCGGAGTGCGAACGCGGTCGGCGGAACGTCTGCGGTCAGGCACGCTACCTCGGCAGCGCCGCACGGATGCCGCACGTGCAGGGCGGTTTCGCCCAGCGCCTGGCCGTACCCGCCGGCCAGGTACGCGCGCTGCCGGCCGGTCTCGACCCACGCCGGGCCGTGCTCGCCGAACCGCTGTCGGTCGCCCTGCACGCGGTCCGCCGCGCCGGGGAGGTCGCCGGGAAACGGGTGCTGGTCACCGGCGCCGGTCCCATCGGTTCCCTGGTGGTCGCCGCACTACGCCACGCGGGAGCCGCCGAGGTGACCGTCAGCGATCTGCTGGACGCTCCTCTCGGCGTCGCCAGGAGCGTCGGCGCCACGGCGACCGTCCGGGCGGACCGCCCCGACGACCCGGCGTGGCCGGAGGACGTCGACGTCGCCATCGAGGCGTCCGGCTCCGGGGCGGGCCTTGGCACCTGCGTACGGCGGGTACGCCGCGGCGGCACGGTCGTCCTCCTCGGACTGCTCCCGCCCGGCGAGACCGGGTTCCTGGGCAACGTCGTGGTCACGCGAGAGATCACCATGCTGGGCGCCTTCCGCTTCGACCATGAATTCGACGACGCGCTGTCACTTCTGGCCGCGGGCCTGGACGTCGATCCGGTCGTCAGCCACACGTTCCCGCTGGCCCGTGCGGTCGAAGCGTTCGACCTGGCCGGGGACCGCGCCGTGGCGTCGAAGGTCCTGCTGGACCTGGGCGGCGAATGACCGGGACGCCGAGTACCGGAAGCTGTTCGCGATGGGTGGCGCGCATCCGAAGCTCCCGGTAGGCGCCGGTCAGAGGTGGCGGCCGTGGGCGGCGGCCTCCTCCTGCAGGGACCGCCGGACGTGGTCGGTGAGCGGCTCGTACCGCAGTTGTCGGCCGGGCCGCCACCAGACCTCGCCGCCGCGCCATCCCGCCCGGCGCAGGGGCCCCTTGTCGACCTTGTTGGTGGCGGTGAGCGGCATGGCGGGTACGACCCGCACGAACCTCGGTGCCCACTTGGTGCCCAGGTCCGCTTGGCCGGCCAGGAACTCCGCGAACGCCTCCGGCGCGAACGGGCCGTCCAGCTCCAGGGCGGCCATCACCTGGTCGCCCGTACGCGGGTCGGGCACCGGATAGACCGCGCACATCACCACGGGCGGCCAGCGGGACAGGATGCGCTCGACCGGCGCGGCCGCGAAGTTCTCGCCGTCCACGCGGAGCCGGTCGCCGCCCCGGCCCGCGAAGTAGAAGAAGCCATCGGCGTCGCGATAGCCGAGATCGCCGCTCCAGTACACGCCGTCGCGCAGCCGTTCGGCGTCGGCGGCGGGGTTGCGGTAGTAGCCCTCGAAGGTGACGCCACGGGCGACGATCTCCCCGATGGCCTCGTCCTTGTTGAGCAGCTCGCCGTCCGGGCCGAAGCGCGCCGGGGGACACTCCTCACCGGTCGCGGGGTCGGCGACGGCGACGTCGGTGCCGCCGGGCGGCAGGCCCAGCGCGTCGGGCGGGCTGTCCGGCGTCTTGCGGATGGAGATCGCGCCCTCGCTCGACCCGTACGACTCGATCAACCGGCAGCCGAACCGCCCGGCGAAGTCCGCCATGTCCCGGGCGGACGCCTCGGTCCCGAACGCCACCTCCAGAGGATTGTCGGCGTCGTCGTCGCGGCGGGGCGTGGCGAGGATGTACGCGAGCGCGCGGCCGACGTAGTTGAAGTAGGTGACGCCGTAGCGCCGGACGTCGGGCAGGAACCCGGACGCGGAGAACCTGCGGCGCAGGGCGACGGCCGCTCCGGCACCGGTTGCCATCGCGAGGTTCGCCATGACCGCGTTGCCGTGGAACAGCGGCATCGCGGCGTACGTGACCGAGCCCGCGGTGATGCCGAAGGCGGGGGCCTGTCGAGCGATCGCGGCGAGGCGGCCCTGACCGCAGACGACCGCCTTGGGAGCGCCGGTCGATCCGGACGTGAAGAGCAGGAGGAGGGGGTCGCGGGGGTCCGGCTCGGCCGCCGGGACGGGCTCCGCCGAGGCGAGCAGGTCGGCGTGGCCGGGCTCGTCGACGCGCAGCACGCGTTCGGGCGGCACGCCGGTGTCGAGCCCGTCGAGCAGCGCGGCGTGCGCGGTGTCGGTGACGATGACCTGGCAGTCGGTATGCCGGATGTCGTGGGCCAGCTCCCGGCCTCGGCGCGTCGGGTTGATGCCCACGATCACCGAGCCGGACAGCGCCGCTCCGCCGATCCAGAACACGTAGTCGGGGACGTTGTCCAGCAGCACGCCGATGTGCGGAGGCCGCCCCGTGGTCAGGATGCGCCGGGCGAGCGCGGCGCGGTGCCGGGACTCCCTTACGACGTCCGCCCACGTATGACGCTCATCCTCGAACAGCAGGCCGGTCCCGCCATCGCCGGCGCGGTCCAGCAGCACACGCGCGAACGTCTCCATCGAGACGTGTCTACCAAGCGATTGCTTTGATCGGCAAGAGTGACCTTCGTCGCGTCCGGAAGCGGTCGTCCCGCGGAATACCGCAGGTCGGCCCGGCATTGAACCGGTAGATCGTCAATTTGACGATATCCCACTGAAATGGGCAGGATTAATGACATGGACAGCTACCTCGTGACGCGCAGGCACATCGACCTGCTCCGTGTCACGTCCATGAGCTGTCGGCCGTGCTTCGGCCGCCCCGTCATCCCGTGACGGGGCGCTTTTACGGGTCTGAACACATCCTGAGGTGACCGTCGGCGTCCTGCGACGCCGACGTCTTTTCGCCGCGCCATGCCGTCGCCATCGGCGCGGGCACTCACATGCTTAACCCCTGGAGGAGAACTCCCATGCGTCCGTTGCGAGCCTTCGCGGCCACCGCCGTCACCGTCATCGCCGCCAGTGCCATGACGGCGTGCGGCGGAAGCAGCCCGAAGGCGTCCGCCGACAACCCGTACAAGCTGCTCCAGCCGGGCGTGCTCCGCACGGCCACCCTGACCGACGCGCCGCCGAACGTCTTCCTGAAGAACGGCAAGTTCACTGGATTCGACAACGACCTGCTGACCGCGGTCGCCGCCAAGGTCGGACTGAAGGTGCAGTTCGCGGGCACCGACTTCTCGGCCCTGCTGTCGCAGGTGGCGAACCACAAGTACGACACCGGCAGCTCGTCGATCACCATCACCGACGCCCGCAGGAAGACCGTGGCCTTCACCAACGGCTACGACTTCGGCTACTTCGGCCTCGACGTGCCGGCCGGCTCGCAGATCAAGAGCTTCGATCAGCTCAAGGGCAAGCGCGTCGTCGTCGTCCAGGGAACGGTCCAGGACGACTACGCCACCAAGCAGGGCCTCAACCCCGTCCGCGTGCCCGACTACAACGGCGCGCTCAACCAGCTGAAGTCCAAGACCGCCGACGCCTGGGTCGCCCCGGCCGAGATCGGTGAGAAGACCGCCAAGGACAGCGGCGGCAAGGTCGTCGTCGCCGCGAAGCAGCTCAGCTCCGAGCCCACCGCGTTCGCCGTCGCCAAGGACAACCCCAAGCTGACCGAGGCGCTGAACAAGGGCCTCGACGAGGTCATCAAGGACGGCACCTGGACCAAGCTCCAGGAGCAGTACTACCCCGGCCGTCCGGTGCCGAAGGAGTTCAAGCCCGGCAGCGGCTCGGTGACCTTCCCGCCGGTCCAGGTCTCGGGGGCGCCGGCCGCGTCCCCGTCGGCCTGACCGGTCGATCGAGACGGACGCGCGCGGGCTGATGGGAGAAGGTAGATGGACCAGCTGACGACATTGTGGGACACCTTCTTCAACTGGCAATCGATGCGGCAGGCCCTGCCCGACATGCTCAAGACGGGCCTGCCGAACACCCTGATCCTGTCGATCATCTCCGCGTTGATCGGCACGGTGCTCGGGATGCTGCTGGCGATGGCCGGCATCTCCCGGCACCGCTGGCTGCGCTGGCCCGCGCGCGTCTACACCGACATCTTCCGCGGCCTGCCGGCCGTGGTCACGATCCTGCTGATCGGCGTCGGCCTGTCGCAGATCGGGATGAAGGTGTGGGGGCCCAACCCGTACCCGCTCGGCATCCTCGCCCTGTCGCTCATCGCGACCGCCTACATCGGGGAGATCTTCCGCTCGGGCATCCAGAGCGTCGACCCGGGGCAGCTCGAGGGGTCCCGGGCGCTCGGATTCTCCTACTCGGCCGCCATGCTGCTGGTGATCATCCCGCAGGGCGTACGGCGGGTGCTGCCCGCCTGGGTGAACCAGCTGATCGCACTGATCAAGGACTCCAGCCTCGTGTACTTCCTCGGCCTCGCGGCCGGCCAGCGCGAGCTGTTCCGGATCGGGCAGGACGCCGCCGCGAACACCGGCAACGAGTCGGCGCTGCTGCTGGCCGGCATCTTCTACCTGATCCTCACCGTGCCGCTGACCCACTTCGTGAACTTCGTCGACCACCGGCTACGCCAGGGTCGCCGTACGAGGACCGGGCCGCCGGACGAGACGTTGATGGTGGCCGGCGAGGCGCCGCTTCCCGCGACCAGCGAGGGAACCAATTGACTTCCTCCCCTTCACGGATGAGGGGGATTCCTGCGGCTTGCGCCGTAGGGCTTCCTGCTTCAGCGCCGACGGCCTCGTCCGGGAGGGATCCCGCCCGAGGTCTTACACCGGCTCCACAGGCCGACACCGCCAGCCCGGCGGCCAGGATGTTCTTCGCCGCGTTCACATCGCGGTCATGGGTGACACCGCACGCGCACGTCCACTCCCGGACATGCAGGGGCATCGCTGGTTGCAGGGTGCCGCAGGCCGAGCACAGTTTGGAGGAGGGCAGCCAGCGGTCCACCACAATCACCTGCCGGCCGTACCAGCGGGCTTTGTATTCCAGCATGCTGCGGAACTCGCGCCATGCGGCGTCGGAGATCGCCCGGGACAGGCTGCGGTTCTTGAGCATGTTCCGGACGGTGAGGTCCTCGATCACGATCGTTTGGTTTTCACGAACGAGCCGAGTGGTCAGCTTGTGCAATAGGTCACGCCTGCGGTCGGTGATCCCGGCGTGAATGCGGGCGACCTTCCGACGTGCATTGTCCCGGTTGGCGCCATCACCGGGGGCCTTGCGGGACAGTTCCCGCTGCGCCCTGGCCAGGCGCTTACGGTCACGCCGTTCGTGCCTGGGGTTGGCGATCTTTTCTCCCGTGGACAGGGTGAGCAAGTGGTCCAAGCCTGCATCCACGCCGACCACCGCGCCAGCTGCCGCCAGCGGCGTAACGGCCGGGTCTTCCACCAACAACGAAACGAACCAGCGACCCGCTGCATCTTGGGAGACGGTCACTGTCGAGGGGGCTGCACCGTCCGGCAGTGGCCTCGACCACACAATGGCCAGCGGCTCGGCCATCTTGGCCAGCGTCAACTCTCCCTCCCGGTACCTGAACGCACTGCGCGTGTATTCGGCAGATGCCCGCGACTTCTTCTTCGCTTTGAAGCGTGGGTAGTTCGCCCGCTTGGCGAAGAAGTTGCTGAAAGCCGTCTGCAGGTGGCGCAGTGCCTGCTGCAGCGGCACGCAGGACACCTCGTTGAGGAAGGCAAGCTCCTCGGTCTTCTTCCAGGCCGTCAGCAATGCAGAAGTGGCGTTGTAGCCCATCCGCTCACAGCGGGCGGACCATGCCTCGGTGCGGGCGGTCAGCGCCATGTTGTAGACCTTTCGCACGCACCCGAACGTCCGCGCAAGCTCGGCGGCCTGCTCGGGCGTCGGGTAGAAGCGGTACTTATACGCCCGCTTCACACGGCTGGTCGACATGACGCGCAAACTAACAGCGATCAGCGAGCAACCGCAGGCCTACGACTAATCGCCCCGGCAATTCGGCTTTGCCCGTCTTGCTCAGTAGGGCTCCGATTCCTCCCCGCCCTGAAGGGGCGGGGTCTCCTCGGAGGTATCCGATGACCGAAGAGCAGCGGCACGGCGTCGAGGAGGAGACGTTCTCCTCGGTCAGCCTGGCCACCCGCGACATCCACCTGGCGTTCGGGCACAACCGGGTGCTGCGCGGCGTCGACCTCGACGTCGGCAAGGGCCAGACCGCCTGCGTCATCGGCCCGTCCGGCTCGGGCAAGTCGACGTTCCTGCGGACCATCAACCGGCTGATCGAACCCGACAAGGGCGACATCCTCCTCGACGGCGAAAGCGTCCTGGACCGCGACCCCGACCGGCTGCGGCAGCAGGTCGGCATGGTGTTCCAGCAGTTCAACCTGTTCCCGCACATGAACGTCCTGCGCAACCTCATGCTGCCGCTGCGCCGGATCCGCAAGCTCTCCGCCGACGAGGCCGAGCAGGTCGCCCGCGACCAGCTGGAGCTCGTCGGGCTGGCCGACAAGGCAGGCTCCCGGCCGGGCCACCTGTCCGGCGGCCAGCAGCAGCGTGTGGCGATCGCCCGCGCCCTCGCCATGCGGCCGCAGGTCATGCTGTTCGACGAGGCCACCTCCGCCCTCGACCCAGAGCTGGTCAAGGGCGTCCTGAGCCTCATGGCCGACCTGTCCAAGCAGGGCATGACCATGGTCGTCGTCACGCACGAGATGGGCTTCGCCCGCGAGGCCTCCGACACCGTGGTCTTCCTCGACCAGGGCGTCGCCGTCGAATCCGGCCCGCCCGAGAAGCTCTTCGACAGTCCGGACAGCCCCCGCCTCCGCCAGTTCCTCAGCGACGTCCTCTGACGGGTCACGGTCCAGACGCATCCGCTGGCGTTCGCTGCCTCTCCGATGACAGCGAACGCCAGTGATCATCGCTTTAGCTGGACGCTTCGCCTTGCACAGCGGCCGTGAGGTTCCCCGTACGGGCCTCGCCGCGTCGGTCTTCGTGGATGATCCATTCCTTTCCCTCTGCGGCGATGCCCTCCAGCACGTGCAGAGTGTGTCGCAGGCCTGCGGCGTCCAGCGTCGCCTTGGATATCGTTCCGGGAGCCTCTCCCTGCTCGAGTTGCTCCATCCCCGGCCCTATGACCTGGACGCGGATCTCCTGGCCGTTGATGAGGGCGAGTTCGAAGGTTCGTTCACCATCGTCCGAGTGATCCACCCATACGGCCGCTACTGCCTCGTAGCGGTAGTTGGTCCTCTTACGATCGTGAAACGTGGCTCGTTTGAAATCGAGCTTGACGGTGAGCTGACGTACTCCGTCCGTGGTCAGGAGGAACACGAGAAGTTTGTACTTCGTGTACCGCCAAGGGCCGCCCAGCACTCGTGCGCGTTTGGTCGATGCCGTGGGCGCTTCGATGAAGGCGTAGGCGATGACGTTGCTCATGGTCAGCTGGTAGTGCTGCAATGCCTCGTTCAGCAGCACCTTTCGATCGCAGTCCAGCCAGGCGGCCATCTCCCCGTCATCCGGTTTGTCGGCGAGCGTAGCCTGCCATCGGACGAATTTCTCCTTGTCGTCATCCCATGTCCGTCTGCTTTCTGCCCTGTCGGCGGCGTGCCGCCGGCGCTCCAGAAGAATGTGCAGCCACGCGCGGGCGGCGAGCCATCCGCATGCCAGGGCGAGGATCGTCGATCGGACGGTGCTCAATGGGCCGACCTGGATTGCGCTGGCCACCGCCCAGATCCCCGCGCCGACGAGCGTGGCGAGGCCGAGGAGCGTCGTCGTCTTTGCGCGCAGAGGAGTTGCGAGTTCGCGCCGGTAATCCCACAACGTGTCGTTATCCCAGCGCTCTCGGACAACGCGCGATCGGTGTCGGATCAGCCAATTGATCCTCTCGACGCCGACCCTCTGCTCTCGGTATTCCTCCACGATCTCGTCGCGTATGGTCCTCCGGACCCCTGCGGTGTCGGCCAGCCAGAACTGGCGTTCCGCACCGCGTGGTGCGAACTTTGCGAAGTAGTACTCGAAGCGTTGGTCTACTTTCTTCGCGAAACCGTCGGGTGATGTGTTGGTCCTCCGATGGTGGGCCGTGCGGTACTTTAAATCCTTCGCGTGGCGCCGTACGGTGCGGAAGCGCCATTCCACCCCGTCGCGCGCGCCGAAGTAGCCACCGGCGATGCTCAGGAGGTAGGCGAGGAGCGCAAAGACCCGGCCTGCCTCCGCCAGCAGGTAGCCGAGGTGGGCTGTCGCCACGACGAAGAGGGCTGTCGCCACTACTGCCTGTACCCGGGTGGTGATCGGGATCGTGATCGGCTCCGGATGATGTTCCCGAGGTTCGAGCGGCTTCGCCTGGAAGAACTTCCAGACCCGGTCCATCCGATCGCCGTCCATCTGCTCCTGCGCGGCCTGCCTTAGGGACTGGGCCCATATCTTGTCTTCGATCGGTCCGTCTAGGAAAGCCTCCATGTGCTTGATGATCATCGTGCGCTGAATGTCGCCGAGCTTGTCCAGCCCCGTTAACGGGATATTGATGTCCGATTCGGGGTCCTGTGCAGTCTCCAGAAGGTCATGAATGACCTTTATGCCGCCCGCCCATTCGTCACAAGTAGTCGGGCGTATCTTCTGCGGCCCCCACAGCATGGCTGCTTCTTCCTTGGACAGCTCGTGCCGGGTTCTGCCGCTCATCACGGCGAGTAGCCGGTAGAAACAGACTCTGTCGTTGACGTATTCGGCCATGGCGGCTTCGTGGATGAGCTCTCGGGCCTGGTCCGGCATGTTGCCGTTGAGGCAACGAACGCCCGTCTCGAACTTCTGCTCCGGCGATGCGTCTGGAGGCAGCATGTACATCTTGACGTCGCCGTGGACGGTTCCGGCCTGCATGCCGACGTACGCGGAACCGCCGGCGGTGTTCGTCGTGGTGGTGGCGTCCGGTCCGGTCACGACAGGCCCTTGGCCAGGGTGATGATGGTGGCCACTTCCGCGGCCAGATCGGCCACGTCGCCGATGAGCCCGCGCAGTTTCTTGAGTGCCAGTACCAGCCTTCCCCTGCTCTGCGGCGTATTCGCCTTCAGCGCATCGTCGGCTTCGGTGAGTTCCGCCTCCGCTGCCGTATAGGTGTCTTCATCCAGGTGGCCGGCCGCCCGTGCCTGCTGGAGCCGGGCGCGAAGGCCGGAGAGCGCTTCTGCGAGATCGGTCGGCGGGATTGGCTCGGGGCTGATCCGGATCCCGCCGTGTACGGTGCCAGCCTGCACCATCACGCGCGCGTTGTCCTGTGCGATGTTCCGGGTCTTGTGCATCGCCGGGCTCCTCTCCGTGTCGGGCACCGCGGGCTGGGTGTCGTCGTGTTCCTCGGCGGCAAGCTCCTCGGCCAGGGCTGCGGCGAACGCGGCTGCGTTTGCCGCTGCCCGTGGCTGCCACTGCTCGCGATCCGTGTCCTCCTTGGTGCCGTCGGCCCGGTCGCTGATCCCTCGGATCACGACCACCGGCAGCTTCCCGTTGAGATGGCCGGCCTGCGCTACACCGGCGCCTTCCATCTCGATCGCCAGCGCGTCGTTGTAGTTCGATTCGAGCCAGCGCGCATGGGGGGAGACCCGGGAGTTCAGGACCACCTCCCCAGCGGCGATCGGACCAAAGTGGAGGGCAGGAGCCCGGCCGTGAGAGGGAAGACCACGCGCCCAGGAGCCGGTTCGTTTGATATGCCGGGCGACCTGGTCAGCGCTGTGCGAGGTCTCCCAGACGCGGGGACGGCTTTTGAGCCCGTCGTCTTTGCTCGTTCCCCCGTGGTACGCGTAGACGTGCGTCGCCACGACCACGTCTCCGAGCGCGAGGTGGGAGCGCAGGGCGCCCGCTACGCCGACGAAGAGCAGGGCGGCCGGCGTGAACTCGTTGATGGCGCGTTCGGCCAGCACCGCCGCGGACTGGTTGCCCTTCCCGACATGGGCCAGAGCCACCTGGCACCGGCCGTCGGCAAGCCGGCCGATCTCAAAAAGGGTGCCCTGCGGGTGCCGGTGCAGACGTGGGTCGACCAGCTTCTCTCGGATGGCCTGGTACTCCACGTCCAGCGCTGTGAGGATCACGATCGGGCGACGGCTCACTGCGGCATTCCTTTCACACTCGACGACTCGGCTGGCCGGACCATCGGTGGATACAGGACCTCACGCGGTCCGGCCTTGAACAGCCGCGCGGGTCGCCCGGTAGCGGATTTCCGTGCCGCCCCAACTGGGACGATGAATCCGTCGGTCTTCTGCACCTTGCGGTAGAAATTCCGGGGATCGAGGGAGAGCCCCCACACCGCCTCGTACACCTCTTGGAGCTCGGTGATCGTGAAGGTCGGCCCGCAGAAGGCCGTTGCGAGCGCGGAGTGCTCGAGCTTGGCGCGTGCGCGGTCGACGCCATCCGTGACGATCCGCCGATGATCGAACGCGAGCTCCAGTTCTCCGGAGAGCGCCTGGTCGGCCCGCTGCCAACTCGCGTCGGCCGCGTCTGTTCCGGCGGTCGGCTCCGGCAGCCGAGGCGCGATCGCCAGGTAGGCCACGGACACCACCCGGCCGCGCGGATCGCGGCCGGGGTCGCCATAGACGCCCAGCTGTTCTAGGCGAAGCGTCTCGACGTCAAGGTCGGCCTCCTCCGACAGTTCCCGGTGAGCGGCGGCGGTGATGTCCTCTTCGGCGTGCCGAAGGAAGCCGCCCGGCAGAGCCAGGGCGCCTTTGTGTGGATGGTGCCCACGCTCAACCAGTAGGACGTGCAGGCGCGACTCGCGCAACGTCAAGATCACCAGGTCGACGGCGAGCATGACGACCGGGTGCACCCGCTGGTCATCGGTCATAGGGGAGAAGCTAGCTTTTTGTCACAATGACAGGAAGTGGCTTCGGGGTATCAATTCCCGAACCTCGGCCGACTGCGGGTTCTATCGGCCATGGCCGGTGGGCGGTTGGTCGATCTCGTTGATCATGTGGTGGGCGTGGTCGGGGTACGTCTGGATGAGCACCTTGAGGCGTGCGAGGTCGGCCAGTTGGCTGATGCCCTGAACTCGTAGGGCGTCCAGCGTCCTGTGGTAGTCGTCCACTGCACGTTGGAGGCCGTAGGGGTCGGTCATGGCTTGAACTCCGCCCATACGGTGCGGCCGGCGGCGTCTCCGTTCACGCCCCAGGTAGCGGTGAGTGCGGCGATGATGCGGAGTCCGCGGCCGCCTTCCTTGTGGATGTTGGTTTCGCCGAACCCGGCCGGTCCGCCGTTGTCGTGGACCTCCATGCGGATCGTGTTGTCGGGGCGTTGTCAGGCCTCGACAGTGAAGGTCCCGGTAGAGCTGCCGGTGCGGGTGTGCTCCCATGCGTTGGTCGTCAGTTCGCTGGCGACGAGGGTCACGTCCGACGCGCTGGGATGTCCGCCGAGGTGTGTGCGGAGGAACTGACGGACCTCGCCGATCTGGTCGGGGTGTCCGTGGAAGACGCGCCGGTAGATGCAGGTGCCTGGTTCTTCCGGAAGCGTAGAGATCGTCATGGCATGTCCCGCCTCTGCTTACGCAGCTCACAGGGATGGTTACGCTGAGCTAGTACTTAAAGTACGGGTACAGTACTTCGAGTACAACCGCTTTGGCGTACGTGTGCCGCACAATTAGTGCGTGCAGCCAGGTGATCTGTCACGGGAGGTACTGAGTGTTCGGTCTCGTCGTCCGCTTCACGTGCAAGGATCAAGCCAGCGCCGAGGCATTCGATCGGCTCGTGGCGGCCACCGTCGACAAGATCCGCAACAACGAACCGGGAACGCTGGTGTACGCGGTGAACCGGGTCGAGGGCGAACCGCTGCAGCGTGTGTTCTACGAGCTCTACCGTGACCGTGCCGCCTTCGAAGCGCACGAAGTGCACGAGCACACGAAGAAGTTCCTCGCCGAGCGCGAACAGTACCTGTCGGCCACCGAGGTCGACTGGCTGACGCTCCAGACGGGCAAGGGAACCACCGGGTGAGCACCAACTACCAAGAGGCGCTAGGCCGCAAGATCGCCGACCACCGCAGGCGACGCGGGCTGTCTCAGCCCGAACTCGCGCGGCTGATCGGCCGCTCGGTGGCCTGGGTCTCCCAGGTCGAGCGTGGGGTGCGCAAGGTCGACCGGATGTCGGTCCTGGAGATCGTCGCCGAGGCGCTGGACATCCCGTTGTCGGAGCTGGCAGCCGAGGCCCCGGTCGTTGCCGCCGTGAGTGACGAACCGCCGGAAGCGACGGACTTTCGGCTGGTGCTGGCCGGTGCGCATGTGCTGCGAGCGATGCTGACCGAGCCGATGACGCCCGATCTCTCGGCCCTTAGTAGCAAGGTCGACAAGGCGTGGGAGCTGACGCACGCCGGGCGCAACACCGAGCTGATCGGCCTTCTCCGGGACCTGGTCCCGCAGCTGGAAACAGCAGCCCGTGCCGTACCGGAGGCGCAACGGGCCGAGCTGTTCGAGCTGCTGGCCACGGCCTACCAGGCCTGTTCGGCGACACTGGCCAAGTTGGGTCAGCCGGAGGTGGCCTGGATAGCGGCCGACCGGGCGATGGCCGCCGCCGAACGCGCGGGTGATCCCCTTCTCGTCGCGGCCGGTGCCTTCCGGCTCGGGTTCGTCTTCCTGGGCGCCAAGCACTACGACCAGGCAGAGGAGATCGCCCGTACGGCGGCCGACGCGCTACGGCCGATGGCCAATGAAGAACGGCCGGAGGCCATGTCGTTGTGGGGCGGGCTGACGTTGCAGCGTGCGGTGACCGCCTCGCGCGTCAACGACGGTGAGGCCGCCTACGCTCATCTGGAGCGCGCACGGGCCATGGCCGAACGGCTTGGCGAGGGACGCAACGACTACAACACCGAGTTCGGACCCGCGAACGTCGCCCTGCACGAGATCGCCGTCGCGGTCGAACTCGGCGACGCCGGCCGCGCCCTGCGGACCGCCGACCAGGTCGACACCTCCGGCCTGTCAGCCGAACGCCGCGGGCGCATGCTCATCGACGTGGCCCGCGCCCACGCCCAACGCCGCCAGATCGACGAAGCCGTCGCCGTGCTTCGCCAAGCCGAGGACATCACCCCCGAACAGATCCGCGCACACCCCCTCGTCCGCCAGCTCGTCTCCGACCTGATGACCATGCAGAACCCACCGAGCCCCGAACTGCGCGAACTGGCTCAATAGCCGTCGCGATACGGACCGACTGGCGGTTGCTGCCTTCGAGGGTCTTCTTTTTCGTCAGTGTTGCCGCCGCAAAAGGTGCGAACAGGGCGACATTCCGTCCACGGCGGCGTCAAGGTGTCCAGGGAGACGCCAAAGTGGCGAGCACGGCGGCAAAGAGGCTCAGTAGGCAGCAGGGGCGGGCCGCCCGAGATGATCTGCGACGCTCCCGACGGCCTGGGCCGCGGACGTTTCCTTCCGACGTGCTCTGACGGTCGCGATCAGGCTGCGGCGGGTCGTCGCGCGTGAAGTCCCGGCCAGGCCGGGACCCGGCGTTGTTCAGGCGGGGATGCGGAGGGTGCGGCGGGACAGGCGGGTCACGAGGGCGTGGTCGATGTCGTGGCCGAGGCCCGGCTGGGTGAGCGGTACGGCGACGACGCCGCCGTTGGCGCGGACGGGTGGGGACACGACGGCGGTCTGGGCCGGTGTCTCGCTGACGTCGCTGGGCAGGTCACAGCCGGGCAGCCCGGCCAGGGCGACGGCCGCCGCCTGGCCGATCCCGAAGCCCGCCGCGCCGCCGCACCAGCTGTCCCAGCCGGATGCGAGGGCGCGGTCGTGTGCGCCGCGCGCGGCCGTGAGGCCGCCCAGGCGGGCGATCCGCAGGCCGAGCATCCGGCCCGCGCCCATCGCGATCGCCGTGTCGACCGTGTCGAGGTCGGCGGGGTCCAGGCACACGGCGGTGTCGATCAAGCGCTGCAGGCGGGCGTGGGCGGCCAGCTCGCCGCCCGCGAACGGCCGCTCGATCGCGATCAGTCCGTACGCGTCGAGGGCCTCGAGCGCGGCCAGGTGCGCGGGCTCCTCCGTGTAGGACTCGGCCGCGTCGGCCTGAAGGGCCAGCGCGGGGAAGGCCTGGCGCACGGCGCGTACGGGCTCGACGTCCAGGCCGGGCCGTACGGCCAGCGTGACGCGGGCGTAGCCGGCGCTGACAAGGCGGTTCACGCGGGTGAGGAGCACGTCCAGCATCGGCTCCGTGTCCAGCCGCGCGCCCGCCACGATCGAGGTGCGGGTGCCGCCGAGGGCGTGGGACAGCGGCGTGCCCTGCTTGCGGCACCACAGATCCCAGCAGGCGATGTCGATGGCGGAGGCGGCCGCGTGGCCGCCGAGCCCGCCGACGCCGACGACCTCCTCCGGCAGCTCCCAGTCGAGGCCGAGCAGCGCCGGGCCGACGCGCTCCTCGATGTCGGCCCAGCAGGCGTCGGAGCCCGCGACCTCGCCCCAGCCGGTGGCGCCGTCCTGGTCGCAGACGCGGACGAGGATGCTCTCCGGCCGCCGGCCGTGGGGCATCGTCATGCGGTGGGCCTCGAACCCCTCGATGCGGGGCATGTCACCGTCCTTGTCTCGACATCATCTCTATGATCCACCCATCCCGGGCGTACGCGGGCGCCGCGGCCCCGCTGAAGCCGCGGGTCGCTCACGCCGCCCGCGGCTCCCCGGAGCCGTGGATCACCAGCTGGCGTGCAGCGGCTTGCCCTCCGCGTAGCCCGAGGGGCTCTGTACCCCGACTACGGCGAGCTCGTGCAGTTCCTCCAGAGTCCGCGCGCCCGCGTACGTGCAGGCGCTGCGCAGGCCCGCGATGATCGAGTCGACCAGGTCCTCCACGCCGGGGGACTGGGGATCGATGTACATCCGCGACGCCGAGATGCCCTCCTCGAACAGCGCCTTGCGGGCGCGCTCGAACGGGGAGTCGTCGGCGGTGCGGAGCCGGACCGCGCGGGCCGAGGCCATGCCGAAGCTCTCCTTGTACAGCCGGCCGTCGGCGGCGCGCTGGACGTCGCCCGGCGACTCGTACGTCCCGGCGAACCAGGAGCCGATCATGACGTTGGCGGCTCCGGCGGCGAGGGCCAGCGCCACGTCGCGGGGGTGGCGTACGCCGCCGTCGGCCCAGATGTGCCGGCCGAGCCGGCGGGCCTCGGCGGCGCACTCCAGCACCGCGGAGAACTGCGGGCGGCCCACGCCGGTCATCATCCGCGTCGTGCACATCGCGCCCGGGCCGACGCCGACCTTGACGATGTCGGCGCCCGCGTCGACGAGGTCGCGTACGCCCTCGGCGGTCACGACGTTGCCCGCCACCAGCGGCACGCCGGGGTTCAGGGCTCGCACGCGCCGGAGCGCACTGAGCATCTTCTCCTGGTGCCCGTGCGCCGTGTCGATGACGAGCAGGTCCGCGCCCGCGTCCAGCAGCGCCTCGGCCTTCTCCTCGATGTCGCCGTTGACGCCGATGGCGACGGCGATGCGCAGCCGGCCGTCCGCGTCGCGGGCGGGCTGGTAGAGCGTGGCGCGCAGCGCGCCCGTACGGGTCAGCACGCCGACGAGCCGGCCGTGCCCGTCGACGACCGGGGCGAGCCGGTGCCCGCGGGCGTGCAGCGTGTCGAACGCCTTCTGCGGGTCGACGTCGTCCGGGAGCGTGAGGACGTCGCGCGACATGACCTCCCGGAGCTGGGTGAACCGGTCGACGCCCATGCAGTCGGCCTCGGTGACGACACCGGTCGGGCGGTCGTCCTCGACGACGATCACCGCACCGTGCGCCCGCTTGTGCAGCAGGCCGAGCGCGGCGCCGATCGTGTCGGTCGGGCCGAGTTTGATCGCCGTGTCGACGATCAGGTGGCGTGTCTTCACCCAGCGGACGACGTCGGCGACGACGTCGACGGGGATGTCCTGGGGGATGACCGCGAGACCGCCACGCCGCGCGATCGTCTCGGCCATGCGCCGGCCTGAGACGGCCGTCATATTGGCGACGACGATGGGGATCGTCGTGCCGCTGCCGTCCGCGGTCGACAGGTCGACGTCGAGGCGGGACCCGACGTCGGAGCGGCGGGGCACCATGAAGACGTCGTTGTAGGTCAGGTCGTGAGCGGGTTGCTCACCGTTCAGCAGGCGCACGTTCGTCTACACCGTCCGGAGTTCTGGGGTGATGGGCACGAGGAAGGCCGCCTTCCATTGTCGGGGATACCCGGATGTGCCCGGTTCAATGAGATGTGACCCGTTCAATGAGCTGCGCGGAGTTCGGGCGGATTCGATGAGGCGCACTCTTCAGGGGCGCGGTCCTCAGGCGCACAGGCAGGGCCGCGGCCGCCCGGCGATCGAGCCGCCCGGGGGGCGTCGCCACGTCGTCGCCCTGAGTCGCGGCGGCCGGGCATCGCAGCCTCCGCCCCTCGACGTGCGGCCGGTGGCCGGGACGAGCAGGACCACGAGAGATCCCCGTCTCATCCGCCGAGTCTGGCGTGTCGGTACGGGTTCCACGACGATCCCGGCAGGAAAGTTTCCTGCCAGGGTCATTGACCTTCCGTGATTTCCCCATGAAACACTTGAGTTCTGAGCTGTCCCACCGCACTTTGCGGACCCGGCACCTCCCCGGGCCGGTGGCCGGGTGCACGGGTCCGCACCCCCTCGCTGAGAGGCATTCATGCAGTTCAGGGTCTTGCCCTCGCCGGCGCCGCCGGATGTTCACCGTTCCGCGGGCGACTTCGCGGTCCGCGCGGACGGGCGGAAAAGGGCGGCCTCGAGCGCTCTTCGAGGGACTGCATGTGACGAGCGTCGCCAAATACTCGTCGAACTGGTACGCGAGTACTGACGTGGTGATCTCGGACGTTGAGATGCCGATGGATCGTGTTCCGCGCCGATTTCGGCAGCGACGTCGCGCTTCACCGACACATTCGTGGTCGTTCAGCGAAGAAACACGAACAACGCTCCGTTTTCGCGGCGAACACGCCACTAATGAAATGATCATGCAAACAACTGCAGGACCATACATACCGAGGAGGAACCCCGTGCTCGATGCGGTCGACGCCGTGCTCGTACGCGAGCTGCAGCGGGATGGGAGGGCCACCTTCCAGGCGCTCGCCGACCGTGTAGGGCTGTCCCGCACGGCCGTGCGCACGCGCGTACAGCACCTCCTCGATTCGGGGATTGTGCGTGTGGTGGGAATCGTGCACGCGTCGGTGGTCGGGACCGGAGCGATCGGTCACCTGGCGATCGACGTCGACGGCCCGGCGAAACAGGTCGCCGACGCCGTCGCGCGCAGGGCCGCCGCCTGGTTCGCGGCGCTCGCCGCCGGTGCGCATCCAGTCGTCGCGGAGCTGCGCGTACGCGACGACGCGGCCCTTGTCGAAGAAGTGGACGCGGTCCGCTCGCTGCCCGGAGTGCGCGGCATCGAGGTGTTCCGCGTGACGACCGTCGTCAAGGACGCGCATTCGGTGGTCACCGAGCTGCCCGACGTGTCCCTGGACGAGATCGACTGGCGGCTGCTCCGTGAGCTGACCCGTGACGGCCGGACCCCGTACACGAGGCTGGCCGAGGTCGTGGGGCTCTCCCAGGCGGCGACGCGGGCGCGTGCCGTGCGCCTGATGCGCTCCGGGATCATCCACGTGACCGGCATCGTCGACTCGCAGGCCCTCGGCTCTGGCGAGCTCGCCGGGCTGGGCGTGCGGGTGTCCTCCGACATCGCCACGGCCGCGTCCCGGATCGCGGCGCTGCCCGGCGTCAACTATGTGGTGACCGGCTTCGGCCGTCACGACCTGCTCGCCGGAATCGACGCGACCTCCCGCGACGTCCTCCTGAGCACTCTGGAGGCGGTACGGGCGGTTCCCGGGGCGTGGGTCGGGGAGACCTGGCAGCATCTCGACGTCGTCAAGCGGGTCTACGGTGCGGAGCTGCCGTGACCGAGCCGAGAATGGCCGGCCGTCTTTTAGTGATCATCTGACTGCCGGGAGAAAACATCGGCAACCCAGGATGTCCAGGCCAATTCCGGCTATGTCAACGACCAATCCAGTGGGTTGTCATACCGTCGTGGCATGAATCTGCGGCAGCTGCGCTATGTCGTCGCGACCGCCGACCACGGGACGATGACCGCGGCGGCGCACGCACTCTTCGTCGCGCAGCCCGCGCTGTCGCGGGCGATCCGGGAACTCGAGCGGGAGCTGGGCGTCGAGCTGTTCGCGCGCGCCGGCCGCGGCGTCGCGCTCACCGACACCGGTGAGGAGATCGTGCGGTACGCCCGCGACGCGCTGCGCGCGGTCGACGCCATCACGGCGGTCTCCGCCAAGCCGCCCGGCGGCCGGCCGGGCGCGAGGGCGGGGGAGCTGCGGGTCGCCTCCACGCTCACCCTGGAGCCGGAGCTGACCGCGCGCCTCCTGCCCGCGTTCGCCCGCGACCAGCAGGCCGTTCGCGTCCGGGTGCTCCGGTGTGACGGCCGCGACGCCGTCGGCGCGGTCGTCCGCGACGGCCGGGCCGACCTCGCCCTGACGGACCTGCCGGTCCCCGGTGACCTCGCCGCGCACCCGCTCGAACAACGGGAGATCGTGCTGATCTCCCCGCCCGCCCTGAACGTCCGGGAGCCCGTCCCGGTCTCCGCACTCGACGGCATGCGCCTGATCATGCCGGCCCGCGGCGGGCCGCGACGGGCCGAGCTCGACGCGCTGCTGGCCCGCCTCGGCGTCCGCCCGGTCGCCGCGGTCGAGTCCGACGACCGCGCGTCGTGGCTCCCCTCGGTCCGCGCGGGCCGTGGCTCGCTCCTCTGGTACCGCAACCAGGTGGAGGCCGCCGAGGGCGTCGTCGTGCGCTCGCTCATGCCGCCGATCATCGCGACGATCGGCCTGGTCCACGCGCGCCGCCCGCTCACCCCTGTCGCCCGGGACTTCCTGGCCTTCGCCAAGTCCCGCTGAGTGCGACGTATTCGCACAAAATCGCGCAGACCTTGACATAGGTCACACGGGACACGACACTCACGGCAGCCACGACAACGTTGTCATCGGTCTTTTCACCCCAGACCACCTGCGGCCCTGGAGGGTTGCATGCCCCGCCCCTCACGCCTTCTCGGCGCGACACCCGTGGCCATCGCCATGGGGATCATCCTCATCCTCGGCACTGGAAGCGCGGCCCATGCGGTCCACGGTCCCGGCCGTTCCCCCGGCGCCTCTCCCACGACCTCCTCTGCCCAGTCCGCTCCCCGGTCGTACGGCCCCGCCGACGCCCTGCACGTCACGGTCGCCGGCGACGCGTCGAGCGGATACCGCGCCGAGATCCACGACGGCGCCCGGCTCATCACGACCCGCGGGATGACCGGAAAGTACGACCTGACCGCCGTGCCCGGCACCAGCCTCAACCAGCCGACCGGCGACGATCTGCTCGGCCACCCGACCGGTGACCTCGACTGGGGCGGCCCCGGCTCCAGCGGAGGCGCGGTCACGAAGGCCACCGCGCCGGACGGTGAATCGGCCGTCCACTGGACGCTGCCGGGAGCGGAGAACAACACCTGGATCGAGGTCCCGATCGCCGACGCCAAGGTCGGCGCCACCTACCGGGGGACGGTGACCCTGCAGGGCACCGGCACCGTGTACCTCAACATCTACGACGGCGCCCGCGACGTCGGCGGGACGCCGGTGACGCTGACGTCGCAGCCGCAGACGCTCACCCTGGACGTGCCGATCCCCGAGCACTCGCGGACGCCGCAGTTCCAGATCCGCACCTCCGCCGCCGGGGACGTCGACCTGCTCGCCTGGAAGACCTCGGTGCGCGCGGTGACCCGGCAGCCCGTCACCGACGCCAATCGCGTCGCCAACCGGTACACCTCGGTGAGCTACGACCCGGCGGCGGCGACGCTGACCCTCTCCGGCGCCACGGACCCGATCGGCTCGACCACCGTGACCCGGTCGGAGACCTACCGGTTCGTCGCCCCCAACGTGATCGACGCGCAGGTCAGCACCGCGGCGAGCGGCGGTCCGGCCGTCTACTGGTACACGCCGTACACCGACTTCAAGGTCGGCAAGCCACTGTGGACCGGCGGGGAGACGACCTCGTACGAGAGCCCGAACCCGTCCAACGCGCTGCTGGACTCGCCGGTGCCCGCCCTCGGCGTGTCCGACGGGACGTACACCTACGGCGTCGCCGGCGCCGCGACGTGGGACGAGCCGCTGCCCGGCTACTCCGCCCCGCACCTGGTCATCGACGGCTCCCGGCTGGCCGCCCCGCAGATCGGCACGGAGGCCGACCCGATCGTGCTCGGCGACGGGCAGACGCGGTCGTTCCACAGCGTGTTCTACCGGTCGGCCGCCGGGCCGTACGGGCTCGCGCTCGGCGCCCAGCTCGCGACCGCCGAGACGCTCGGGCTGAGCGCCCCGGACCGGTCCATGCCCGCCTGGGGGAAGGCGTCCTCCACCGCGACGCTGCGCCGTGCCGCCGCCGACGAGTTCGCCGCCATCGCCAAGACCACGGCCTACTGGGCCCGGATGACGACCGCGAGCGGCGTCAAGGCCCTCGCCCCGAACCAGAAGTACGCCCACTTCGGGGCGACGACCTACATGCGGGACAGCTTCTGGACGACGCTCGGCCTCGACGGCACACCGTACGCGAAGGACACCGAGAAGGAACTGCTCGTGCAGTTCACCCGGGCGATCCCGCGCTCGGGCGGCGAGGCCGGGCACGTGCCCGTGACCGGCGGCGGCCCGTTCTTCGGCGACGAGAGCGGCCTGTACTACCTGATCCGGATGTACCACGACGCGACGACGTGGGGCCTGCCGGTCAAGGACACCGCCACGGCGAACCTCGTCCTGGCCTACATCCGGGCCCATCAGGTGAGCGGCGGGGCGTTCGTGACCGCCGGGCCGGTCGACAACGCCGGCTTCCAGATCACCCCGGACTCCTGGCTGGACGGGTACCTGTTCCCGGCGGGGGCGGTCAACGCGTACAACCAGGGGCTGTACGTCGTGGCGCTGAGCGCCGCCAAGAGCCTCGGTGCGGACGTGAGCGACGCGGAGATCGACGCGGCGACGGGCGTGTACCGCAGGCTCTACGACGATCACCTGGGGTACGTGCGGTGGCTGTCGACCAAGGACTTCAAGTCCCCGGACGTCCTGGTCGGGGACGCACTGTCGCTCTACCTGTTCGGCAAACCGCTGCTGACCGACACGATGGTGCGGCGGACGTTCGCCGCGCAGGAGCGCACGCCGTACGGCATGAAGGTCCTCGCGAAGCAGGACGGCTCGGCCGTGCCACCGAGCGAGTTCCTCACGCTGACCAACGACCCGAAGACCGGCAAGGTGATCGGTCTCGGCGAACCGGCCGGCTGGTACCAGAACGGCGCGAGCTGGCTGCTGTGGGAGTACCTCGCGGAGTACTCGGCGGCGCGGCACGGCGTGACCGCCGCGCGGGGCGCGATGCGGGACTCGATCGCGGCGGAGGTCGCCGTCACCCCGCTCTCCAAGGAGTTCAAGGTCACGCAGCAGAACGCCGACATCGCGGGCGCGGACCCCGCCTGGCCCTACCCCCTCGGCTCCAGCGGCCTCGACCGCCAGGGCTTCGGCTGGAACGCCGCCGTCGCGGCCTTCTCAAGGTGATGATCATGTTGAAACACCGGAGTGGTGTCCTCCTCGCGCTGCTGGCACTCTTCGTCTCCCTCACCTCCGTCGTGGCGCCGGCGGCCTCGGCGCGGGCGGCGGGCACGACCGTCACCGTCGACGGGACGAAAGGCGGCCGGACGTTCGACGGGATCGGTGCGATCAGCGGCGGCGGCGGCAACTCGCGGCTGCTGATGGACTACCCCGAACCGCAGCGGAGCCGGATCCTCGACTACCTGTTCAAGCCCGGCTACGGCGCCTCCCTGCAGATCCTGAAGGTCGAGATCGGCGGGGACATGAACTCCACCGACGGCGCCGAGCCCAGCCACATGCATTCGCCCGACGATCTGAACTGCGACCGTGGCTACGAGTGGTGGCTGATGGAGCAGGCCAAGAAGCGCAACCCGGACATCAAGCTGGCCGCCCTGTCCTGGGGCGCGCCCGGCTGGATCGGCAAGGGCAGCTTCTGGACGCAGGACATGGTCGACTACCTGATGAAGTGGCTCGGCTGTGCCACAACGCACCACCTGCCGATCGACTACCTCGGCGGGTGGAACGAGAACGGCTTCGACAAGGCCTGGTACGAGAACCTGCACGCGGCACTGCGGGCGAACGGATACGCGACGAAGGTCGTGGCCGCCGACTCCGGGTGGGACGTCGCCGACGCGATCGCCGCCGACCCGAAGTTCGGCGCCGCCGTCGACATCGTCGGCGCGCACTACCCGTGCGAGGGCGGCGACGGCGGCAGCGCGAACACCTGCGACACCCCCGACGCCGCCAAGAACGTCGGCAAGCCGATCTGGGCCAGCGAGAACGGCTCGCAGGACTACGACAACGGCGCGCCGGCGATGGCGCGGGCGATCAACCTCGGCTACGTCGACGGCCGGATGACCTCGTTCATCAACTGGCCGCTCGTCGCCGCGCTGCCGCCCGGCCTGCCGTTCCAGACCACCGCGCTGACCGTGGACGACCAGCCGTGGTCGGGCAGCTTCGCGATCGGCAAGCAGGCGTGGGTGACCGCCCACACCACCCAGTTCACCCGGCCCGGCTGGACGTACGTCGACAGCGCGAGCGGCCTGCTCGGCGGCGACCGCACCAACGGGAGCTACGTGACGCTGAAGTCGCCGAAGGGACACGACTACAGCACCGTGATCGAGACGACCCGCGCCACCGCCGACCAGACCGTCACGTTCAATGTCACGGGCGGGCTGTCCACCGGTGCGGTGCACGTCTGGTCCACCGATCTGGCGTCCAAGAACGCGGCGGACGACTTCGCCCACGTCACCGACGTCACCCCTGCGAGCGGGACGTACACGGTGACGCTGAAGCCCGGACGCGTCTACACGCTGACCACCACGACCGGCCAGGGCAAGGGCACCGCGACGTCGGGTCCTTCGGCGGCGTTCGGGCTGCCGTATTCCGACACGTTCGACGGCTCGCGGACCGGCGCGATCCCCGACTACCTCGCTCCGCAGCACGGCTCGTTCGAGATCGTCCCCTGCGGCGCCGGGCGGCCCGGCAAGTGCGCCCGCCAGATGTCGCAGGTCAAGCCGATCGTCTGGCACGACAACGCGGCGACGCCGTACAGCCTGATCGGCGACGGCACGTGGACGAACTACACGGTCAGCGCCGACGTCATGCTCGAGCAGACCGGCTCTGTGGAACTGCTGGGCCGGTACGGCGGGCGCGACTACTGGGAGGTCGGCCACATCGACGCCTACTATCTGCGGGTCACCGACGCGGGTGACTGGTCGATCGTGCGCGGCGACACCGGCGGCGGGCTGACGACGCTCACCTCCGGAAAGGTCGCCGCCCTCGGGCCCGTCAGCTGGCACCGTCTGGCGCTCACCTTCCAGGGTGACGCGATCACGGCGGCGATCGACGGGAAGCAGCTCGGCACCGCGCACGACTCCGCCTACGCCGCCGGACCGGCCGGCCTGGCGGTCGGTGTCGGCGACGGCGGGAACATCGGCGGCAACCTCATCACCGACCCGACCGGCGACCTGGACTGGAACGGCCCGTACTCCCTCGACGGCGACGTGAGCGGCACGGTGGAGAAGGCGACCACGCCGGACGGCAAGAGCGCCGTCCACTGGAAGATGGACGACGCCAAGCAGAACACCTGGATCCAGTACACGCCGAGCGGGCTCGCCCAGGGCACGTCCTACAAGGCGAGCGTCACCCTGCGCGGCAAGGGCAACGTCTACCTCAACTTCTACAACGGCCAGAGCGACGTGGGCGGCCAGGCCGTCCAGCTGAGCGACACGCCGCAGACGGTGGAGGTCAAGACGACGATCCCCGGCGGTGACATCCGGCCGCTGCAGTTCCAGGTGCGCACGGCCGGCGACGGTCCGGTCGACCTGCTGGCCTCCGACGCGGCGATCTACAAGCAGATCCCGGGCGCGGGCTGGCTGAACGCCCAGTTCGACGACCTCAAGGTCACCCCGGGTCAGAACGCCACCGCCGGCACGGCCTACAAGCTGGTGAACGCCGGCAGCGGCAAGGCCCTGTCCGTCGCCGCCGACGGTACGAAGATCGTGCAGGCCGCCGACACCGGTGCCGCCGCCCAGCAGTGGCGGCTGGAGGGCCACGGCACCGGATACCTGGAGATCGTGGGAGCGGGCGGCAAGGTCCTCGCCGCGCCGTCCGGGGCGGCCGGAGCCCAGCTGGAACAGCGCGCCGACACGCGCGCGGACCGCGAGCAGTGGCGCTTCGTCCCGACCGGCGACGGCCACTACACGATCACGAACCGGGACAGCGGCAAGACCGCCGACGTACGGTCCAAGGACGACACGGTCGTGCAGAACCCCGCGTCGGATGCGGCGGGCCAGCGCTGGGAACTGGTGCCCGTGCCGACCGCGGGTGCGACGTACAGGCTGCAGAACGTCGGCAGCGGCCTGGTGATGGACGTCGCCGGGCAGTCGCGCGACGACGGCGGCAAGGTCGTGCAGTGGACCGACAACGGCGGTTCCAACCAGCAGTGGCGGCTCAAGCCGGCCGGATCCCGCTACGCCCTCGTCAACGTCAACAGCGGCAAGGTGCTCGACGTCCCCGGGGCGTCCACCGACCCGGCGACCGACCTGGACCAGTGGACCGACAACGGCGGCTCGAACCAGCAGTGGCAGCTCACCCCGGCCCCGGGCGGCGCGTACACGCTGACCAACGGCCACAGCGGCCTCGCCGTCGACATCTGGCAGCAGCGCAAGGATCCGGGCGCGGGCGTCCAGCAGAACACCTCGAGCGGCGGGCCCAGTCAGCAGTGGCGGCTGATCCCGGTGTCCTGAGGACCATGAGAGGGTCGTGCCTCGTCGGTGAGGCACGACCCCTCACGCGTGCCGCGCCGACCTTCGGCAACTGCTGAAGGGTGCCCGGTGGATGGCTGCCCGCGAGATCCACCGGACACCCCCTAAGCCGGTTCTCGAGCGGTGCCGGGGTCCAGCGTCGGGGCGCCGACGGGGCAGCTGAACGGGCACTCCGGGCGGGTGGTGCACTGTTCGGGACTGAGGGCGTCGTCGCGGACCGTGAGGAACGTCAGCACCGCGCCGACGGCCAGCAGGGCCGCCGCGAACAGCATGGCCGAGTGGAAGCCGTCGTCGAAGACGTGCGGGTTCGCGTAGGCGTTCCCGGTGAGGCCGACGGCGGGCGGGACGCCCGCGACCGCGAGGAGACTCGCGGCGCGGGCGACCGCGTTGTTGACGCCGCTCGCGACGCCGGCGTGCCGGACGTCGGCGGTGGCCAGCACAGTCGCGGTGAGCGGCGCGACGGTCGCCGACAGGCCCAGCCCGAAGACCACCGCGGCGGGCAGCACGTCCCGGACGTACGACGCGTGCGGGCCGATGCGCAGGGTCAGCAGCATCCCGGCGGTGGCGAGGACCAGCCCGACGGTCATGGGAAGGCGGGGGCCGATGCGCTGGGCCAGGGCGCCCGCCCGGGAGGACAGGAGCAGCATCAGCACGGTCACGGGGAGCAGGGCCGTGCCCGCGAGGATGGGGGAGTAGCCGGCCACGACCTGCAGTTCTACGACGAGCAGGAAGAACTGCACGCCCATCCCGCCGTACACGAGGAACGTCACGATGTTGACGGCCGTGAACTGGCCGGACCGGAAGATCCCGACCGGCATCATGGCGCTCGGGCCGTGCCCGTTGGACCTGCGCCGCTCGACCACGACGAACGCCGCGCCCGCCGCGATGCCGATCATGGCCGTGACGACGACGGCCGCCGTCGACGTGCCCTTCGCGGGTGCCTCGGTGAGGGCGTACGTGATCCCGGCGAGCGCGAGGGCGGCGAGCGCCGCGCCCAGCACGTCGAAGCCCCGGTGTTCGCCCTCGTCCCGGCTCTCCGGGACATGCCGGGCGGCGACGAAGATGACGACGGCGGCGAGCGGGAGGTTCAGCAGGAACGCCCAGCGCCACCCGGCCGCCGCGATGATCCAGCCGCCGAGGAACGGCCCGATCGCGCCCGCGACGCCGCCGAGCCCGGACCAGGCGCCGACGGCACGCGGTCGGTCGTCCGGCGCGAACGACGCCTGAATGATGGCCAGCGATCCGGGTGTCAGCAGCGCGCCGCCCACGCCCTGCAGGCCACGGGAGATCACCAGGACCTCCATGTTCGGGGCGAGCCCGCACAGGGCGGACGCGATCGCGAACCACGCGACGCCGATCGTGAACAGCTTTCGGCGGCCGTACCGGTCGCCGAGCGAGCCGCCGAGCAGGATCAGCCCGGCCAGCGTGAGGGTGTAGGCGTTGATGGTCCACTGCAGGCCGGCGACGGAGGCGCCGAAGTCCTTGCCGATGCGCGGCAGCGCCACGTTGACGATCGTGGCGTCGAGGAACGCCAGGCTGGAGCCGAGGACGGTGGCGGCCAGCACCCAGCGCCCACGGGCCTCGGACAGTCGGAGGTTCAAACGATCACTTCATCGGCATAGCACCAGCGCCAGTCCTCACCGGGCTCGAAGGACCGCACGATCGGATGAGAGGTCTCATGGTGGTGCGCCGTCGCGTGCTTGGCCGGGGAGGAGTCGCAACAGCCGACGTGCCCGCAGGTCAGGCAAAGTCGCAGATGGACCCACCGGCCGCCCACACGCAGGCAGTCCTCACACCCCTCCGGAGTGCGCGCCTCGGGTGTGGGCGCCGGCAGCGTCGAAACGTGCTCACAGGTGATTGTCGTCATACACGGCATACTCGCACGCGGGGGTCTGCCGCGCCGTCACCAGTGGTCGAAACTCAGCGGTTCGTCCTCCGGCCGGTCCGAGCGTGACAGCAGCGCCAGGTCGGACTCCACCATCCTCGCGACCAGTTCCTCGAACGACACGGTGGGCTCCCAGCCGAGCTGGTCGCGGGCCTTCTTCGGGTCTCCGCACAGCAGGTCGACCTCGGCGGGGCGGGTGAGCCCCGGGTCGGCGATCACGTGGTCCCGCCAGTCCAGACCGGCGGTGCTGAAGGCGAGTTCGACGAGATCGCGCACCGACTGGGTGCGGCCGGTGCCGATGACGTAGTCCTCCGGGGTCTCCTGCGCGAGCATCAGGCGCATCGCCCGGACGTAGTCGCCGGCGTACCCCCAGTCGCGCCGAGCCTCCAGGTTCCCGAGCCGGAGCTCCGTGGCCAGGCCGAGCTTGATGCGCGCCACGCCGAGGGAGATCTTGCGGGTGACGAACTCCGCTCCCCGGCGCGGTGACTCGTGGTTGAACAGGATGCCGCTGACGGCGAACATCCCGTACGACTCCCGGTAGTTCTGGGTGATGAAGTGCCCGTAGGTCTTGGCGACGCCGTACGGGCTGCGCGGGTGGAAGGGCGTCCGCTCGTTCTGCGGCGTCTCACGCACCTGGCCGAACATCTCCGACGACGACGCCTGGTAGAAGCGGATCTGACCGCCGCCGGGCGTGCGGGAGCCGCTGATCCCGCTGACCACCCGGATCGCCTCCAGCACCCGCAGCACGCCCATCCCGGTGACCTCGGCGGTGATCTCCGCCTGCTGCCAGGACATGGGCACGAAGGAGATGGCGCCGAGGTTGTACACCTCGTCGGGCCGCACCTTCTCCACGGCGGAGATGAGACTGCCCTGGTCCAGGAGGTCGCCGTAGACCAGGCCCACGTCGCCGATGTGCTTGCGCAGCCTCGACACGTGCGGGTTCGCCTGGCCGCGGACCAGGCCCCACACCTCGTACCCCTGCTCGAGCAGATGCTCGGCGAGGTATGAGCCGTCCTGCCCGGTGATCCCGGTGATGAGCGCTCTCGTGGTCAGCGGAACCTCCATGCTTACGGGGCTTTGCCCGCTTCGTGTGACCCCAGAGGTTAGCCGTCCCCGCCGGGCGATGGCGATAGCGGCTCACCGTGACCCGAATCAGATTCGTGTCGTGGGCCGGGACTAGGATGTCGTGGTGCGCGATGGGGGAGCTGAGCCGGGCCTGGAGGCGGCGAAGGATCGCGCCGATGCGAGGCCAAGCCGAGGCCCCGCTCGGCTGCGGCTCGGCGGGCGGGCCCTCGACGACTTCGCGGTCATGGCCGTGGTCAACCGGACCCCCGACTCGTTCTTCGACAAAGGCGCGACGTACGCCTTCGCCGCGGCGCTCGCGGCCGTCGACACGGCGGTGGAGGCCGGCGCCGACATCGTCGACATCGGCGGCGTCAAGGCCGGGCCGGGCGAGGAGGTCGGGGTCGCCGAGGAGCTCCGGCGGGTCGTCGACCTGGTCGCGGCGGTGCGCGAACGCCATCCGGGCGTGGTCGTCAGCGTCGACACCTGGCGCGCGGAGGTCGGAGAGGCGGTCGCGGAGGCCGGGGCCGACCTGCTCAACGACACGTGGGGCGGTCCGGACCCACGGCTGGCCGAGGTGGCGGCGGCGTACGATATCGGCCTGGTGTGCTCGCACGCCGGCGGTCTGCGCCCGAGGACCCGCCCGCATCGGGTGGCCTACGACGACGTGGTGGCCGACGTCGTCCGGCACGTGACCGCCGAGGCCGAGCGCGCCGTGTCGCTGGGGGTGCGCCGCGACGCGATCCTCATCGACCCGGCACACGACTTCGGCAAGAACACCCGCCAGTCGCTGGAGATCACGCGTCGCCTCGGCGAGCTGACCCGCACCGGGTGGCCCGTCCTCGTGGCCGTGTCGAACAAGGACTTCATCGGGGAGACCCTCGGCCGGCCGGTGGACAAGCGCGGCGTCGGGACGATGGCGGTGCTGGGGGTCTCGGCCTGGCTCGGCGCCCGGGTCTTCCGGGTGCACGACGTCGCGGGCGCCCGGCGGGCGCTGGACGCGATCGCCACCCTGCGGCACGGTCCCGCCGCCACGCCTGAAGGGGCGCGTTCCGGCGTCGCCGCCCCGCCGTGACGCACCCGCCACGTCTGGAGAGACGCGTTCCGAGCCGATGACCCCGGCCGCCGTCGGACCGGCGGGTCAGTGCGTCGCCGACTCGCGCTGACGGGCGCGGTAGGCGGCGACGTGCATGCGGTTGCCGCACGTGCGGCTGTCGCAGTACCGCCGGCACCGGTTGCGAGACAGGTCGACGAGCACCCGCGAGCAGTCGGGGGCCTCGCAGACGCGCAGCCGGTCCAGCTCGTCGGCGGCGATGACGTACGCGAGGGCGATGCCGCCCTCGGCCGCGAGGTGCTCGGCCAGCCGCGAGCCCGGCGCGAAGAAGTGCACGTGCCAGTCGTACTCGTCGTGGTCGGTCAGGTGCGGTGAGGTGCGCGCCTCGGCGATGACCGCGTTGACCCGGCGTACGGCGGTCTCCTTGTCCTCGGCCGCGCGGAAGACCTCGTGGAGCCGATCGCGCAGGCCGTGGGTGGCGGTAAGGTCGCCGGCGTCGAGGTCGTGCGCGTCGCTCAGCTGGTTGCGGTCGACGAACTCCTGCAGGGCGGCCAGGTCGGGAAGGTGCTCGGTCGCGGTGGCCGGTGGCCCGGTGTTCACCAGATCGACGATGATCTGGAGGGCGTGCTCGGTGTCATGGCTGAAAAGCACTTCGACTCCCGTCCGGCCGACACGGTTTCAAAGTAAGTAGCGTACGCGCATACGCTGCTTACTTCGAATCGCGGACCTCTCGCTTCCCATTGTGACCTGCCCCACGACTCCCTGGTGCGAGGCGCAGGCGATTTGGGGAGGAGTGGGCGGCATGAGTCCGATGTCGCTTTTGGTGATCGGCGCGGACGCGTTGCGGGCCGTGCGCCGGCGGCTCGACCCAGACCTGCGTCGCGACGTCGGCTAATCAGGGGACCTCACCGGGCGTAGAACGGGTCGGCGACGACGGGATAGAGGGCGTCGGCCTCCCGGTGCCCGACGGTCATCACGAGGACCGGGCCGTCGAGATCGTACGCCGCCGTGATCGGGCGGTAGAGCGCGTCGCACGCCCACGGCCGGTGGAACCGGCCCACGGTCGCGCCGTACCGGTCGTGGACGACGTCGTAGCCTCCGGACGGCGCCGCGTCGAGGGAGAGGCCTTCGTCGAGTCCCAGGGCGAAGCGGAACTCCGTGGGCGCGTCCGGCCCGTGCAGCACCGTGATGAGGCGCACGCCCGTGGTGGTGGTCTGGGCGATCAGGTCGGTGTCGGTGTCGACACCGGGGAAGACCCGGAGACTCGGGCGGACGGCGGTGACCGCTCGGTCGTCGGCGGGGCCGGGCAGCCCGATCTGGATGTGCTGTCCGTTCCGGGTCGGCACGGAGACGCCGTCGAGGGCCCGCGGGCCCCAGATGACGTCCTGATTGACCGCTTCGGGTGGCTCCGTCCAGCCGCGGAGCAGGAGAATCTGGTTCGCGGTATCCGCCACCGTTACCGCGCCATCGCGCGCGTGTCTCATCCGAGTCCCTTTCTTTCGGGCTATTCGCGGTACGTCATAAGACGCCTATCTTCCCGGTCCGGTGGCCTTCTCTTATGGCGAAGTTCGGATTCCATCGGGCGGGTCGGCCAAGGTACCAGTCGATTTATGTAGTCATAGGGCGCTTTAAGGGGAATCCGACGGTCTGGGTCGGACATCCCCCACCGGGAGATTATCCAGGTGGGGGCCTGGTGGGACGCGCGGACCCCCGGTGCCGGCTTAATTGATCTTCTGGTATCCGTCTTTTTGGATGATTCGCCCTATTGCCCATAAAGTCGGCGGGCGGGGCGGCGATCACGGCGGAAGCGAGGTGCTGTCCGTAAACTGTGATACGGCGGATCAGGTGCGAGCCGAAGGAGTCACATGTCCGAGCAAGTGGAGATGTCGCAGGATCGGGCCACGACGGATGAACCCCAGAAGATCGGCCGAGCCGACCCGGCCGGGCCTTCGATGACGAATGGACCGGCGCCGGGCCGCCCGCAGGGACCGGGTGCCACCGTACGCATCGTCGACCTGCCGGAGTCGGACCAGAAGTCGCTGCGTAGCGCCCTGCGTCACGACACGCCACTGCACGACCTGCTCGGTCTGGAGATGGTCGAGATCGGTGAGGATCACGCGGTGCTGTCCATGCCGATCCGGCCGCAGGCGTTCAACAGCACCGGCAACCTGCACGGCGGCGCCATCGCCACGCTCATCGACGTGGCGGCCGGCACGGCCGCGGCCCGGGGGAGCGGGTTCGAGCCGGGCCGGCAGAGCCTCGTCACCGCCGACCTGCACGTCCGGTACCTCGGCCGCCCGCACGGCGACGTGGTCTACGCGCGGGCCCAGGTGCTGAAGGCCGGCCGCCAGCTCATCGTCGTGGAGTGCCGGGTCACCGACGTGGAGGACCGCGTCATCGCCGCGGCCGACTTCAGCATGATGATCGTGCCGCTGCGCAAGCCGCTGCGACCGGTCGCGTCCGCCAAGGACACCGACCCGGACCTGTAACCGCCGGAGACCCGGCGCGCATCGCATCGCAGCGCGCCGGGCCGGGCGGTGGCGTCCGGTCAGCCCGGGTTGGCTGCCAGCGTGTTGAAGAACGCCGGCAGGTTCGGGCTGCCCAGACCCGTCGACAGGTCGAAGCCGGCCGTCGCCGGGTAGTACAGGTTGTTGCCCGCGACCACGTCGGTGTACGGCTTGTTGGCACCCCCCGCGCTCAGCGCGTGGTAGAAGGTGTCCGGGCCGAAGCAGAAGATGTGGGATTTCGCGAGCAGACCCTGGTTCACCAGCGCCATTCCGGCCGCCCAGATGGGCGCCGCCGCGCTCGTGCCGCCGGACGACACCCAACGGCCCCGGAAGTAGATCGGCAGGTTGATCGCGGCCGCGGAGATGTCCGGCACCTGCCGGCCGCCACTGCCGGCGTACCGGTTGTCCGTGCCCGGCGCCTGCTGGTACGGCGGCCGCTGGAACACCTTGCTCACTCCGCCGCCGCTGCCCCACTGGTTCTCGCACTTGGACAGGTTCGACCGGTCGGACCACACGACCTCCCCGGTACGGGCCCCGTTCGGCGCCAGGTCGAGGCGGGTGCCGCCCACCGAGACGGCGTTGGGCGAGCTCGCGGGGAAGGAGACGTCGAGCGAGCCGTACTGCCGGTCGGCGTACGCGCCGCAGTCACCGCTCGAGATGAACACCGTCATCTGCTCGGTGGCGGTGAGGATGTGGAGGCTCTGGTCGATCGCCTGCATGATGGGCTGCGACAGGAAGCCCTCCGGGCCGCCCATGCTGATGCTGACGATGCTGCCCGGCCGCGACTTGCTGGCGTTGTCGTCGATGATCCGCTGCAGCGCGTTGTTGAGCGCGGCCCAGGAGTCAGAGCCGTTGCCGCTGTTCAGCAGCTCGGGATCCTCCTGGTAGTCGACGATGCGCAGGTTCGGGGCCAGGCCCGCCAGCATCTGGATGTCGAGGGTGGCCTCCGCGCCGACCGCGGGCTCGGTCGCCCCCATGTTGACGTTGCCGAGCTGGATGTGGGCGCCGGTGCACGCGACGTAGTTGGCGACGTCGTTCCGGTCGTACCCGTCCATCTCGACGAGGTTGACCGTCATGTTCTCCCCGCGCCAGCCCTGCCCCCACAGCTGGTTGAACCCGTACGCGGCGGCGACCCGCTGACTCGACGCGAACTTCTGGGGGAACCGCTGGATGCAGCGTCCCGCGCGAGTCGGGAGCGCGCGTCCGGGCGCCGATGCGCCCAGCGCACGGGCCTTGGGGGCGAGGCTGTAGCTCTCCAGGCCCGTGACGGCCAGGATGTACGGCTTGATCTGCTCGGGGATCTGCGGCGGGTGGTTCGGGTCGGGCGTGAAGTAGGTGCGGCCGTTCAGCCGGTGCGTGACGAAGGAGGTGCGCAGCAGCTTGGCGGCCTGGCCGGCCTTGACGTCGAAGGTCACGCTGGTGCGCGTCTTGCTGGTCTTGGCCTGGATGTGGGCCTGGTTGAGGTAGGCCTGGACCTTCTGGAGCTGCTCGTCGGTGATGCCGAGGTCCTTGCCGACGTCCCCGGCCCGCTGGGCCGGGCTCTTGCCGTGCCCGAACTTCTTCCAGGCCTGGTCGCTGACCTTCAGGGTGACGCCGACGTGCAGCGTCTTGGTGTCCGGGACCTTGCCGGTGACCGGTGCCTTGAGCACCTTGTCCGGGATCCCGAGATCAAGGGTCGTGAACTTCCACGACACGGCGGTGGTCGGCGTGGCCGACGGCTTGCTGGAGTGCCCCGAACTCCCGCAGCCGCTCAGCACAGTCAGTGCGAGCAGCATGCTGAGACATGCGGTCCGGCGCTTGCGCACGGATCTACCCCGTTTCGTCGTCTATGAAATTTCTCGAGCACGCACGGGCGGACCGTGCGTGAGCGCTCAGACGAGCGCGGCGAATCGCCGGTTCCACTCGTTCGGTTAGGTTTCCGGCTTCCAGGACGGCGGAGGCAGTATGGGACTGATGTGACATCAGTAGCCGGATGACCACTCATGGTACGTGTGCTCGCATACCGTGACAGACCAGTGATGGTCCTGGCAACAACTTCAAAGAAGCTCGAAGAGACGCGTCCGGCCGCGTGCCCACAGGGCACGCGGCCGGTTCCGGACAGCCTTTAAATCAGGGATGAAGCGCGGGCGTATGCAGGGCGGCGTGTGCCTGTCGGATCTGCGGCCACGACTTCGGCTGAGCCGTCGCGGCGACCGGCTGCGGCGGCGCGGCCGGACGTCCCGGCGTGAGCAGCCAGGTCTGGAACAGATCCCCGAGCCGCTGACCGGACACCCGCTCGGCGTGCGCGACGAACTCCGGGATCGTCGCGTTGCCGTACCGCTTCTGCGTCGCCCACGTGCGCAGGATCGTGAAGAAGGCCCGGTCGCCGACCTTCGCCCGCAGCGCCTGCAGGGCCATCGCGCCACGGTCGTAGACGGCGTCGGCGAACTGGTTCTCACCCGGCCCCGGGTCGCCCGGCTTCACCTGCCAGAACGCATCGTTCACCGGGTAGGCGTCGTAGGTCTTCTTGGCCAGTTCGGCGGCCGTGCCCTCGCCGTGCTGCTCCGACCACAGCCACTCGGCGTACGTCGCGAACCCCTCGTTCAGCCAGATGTCGCTCCACCGGGCGAGCGACACGCTGTCACCGAACCACTGATGGGCGTTCTCGTGCACGACGAGGTACGGCCGGGGCCCGTTGCGGAAGCCGTACGGGCTGTAGAACGGCCGGGTCTGGGTCTCCAGCGCGAAGTGGGAGGTCACGTTCGGCACGTACCCGCCGACCGAGGTGAACGGGTAGGGGCCGAAGATCCGGCTCTCCCAGTCGACGACCTCGGCGGTCTTCTCGACACTCGCCTTGGCCGCCGCCGCGCGGTCGGCGGGCAGGTCGGGGCTGTAGGCGGTGATGACCGGGAGACCGTTCTTCGTCCGGGAACGATGGACGTCGAACTTGCCGATCGCGAGCGTCGCGAGGTACGTCGCCTGCTGGCGGGTCTCGCGCCAGCCGTACCGCGTCCAGCCGCCCGCGGTGCGCGTGCCGGTCGGCTCGCCGTTACTGATCGTCTGCAGGCCCTCCGGCACGGTGATCTGGATGTCGTACGTCGCCTTGTCGAGCGGATGGTCGTTGCTGGGGAACCACCACCAGGCGCTCTCCGGCTCCTGCGCGGCGATCGCGCCGTCCGGGGTCCGGGCCCAGCCGACGTAGTCGTTGTACTTCTTTGTCGACGGGACGCCGGAGTAGCGGACGACGACGGTGAGCGGCCGCCCCCTGTGGAGGACGGCGGCCGGGGTGATCACCAGCTCGTGGGCGCCGGACGTCGTGAACCGTGCCGGCCGCCCGTTCACCGTCACCGAGGAGACGTCGAGCAGGAAGTCCAGGTCGAAGCGGGTGAGGTCCTGCGTCGCCCGGGCGGTGATGGTCGCCGTGCCGTCGAGACGGTCGTCGGACGGCCGGTACCTCAGGTCGAGGCCGTAGTGGGCGACGTCGTAACCGCCATTGCCGTAGTCGGGATAGTACGGGTCGCCGATCCCCGGCGCGCCCGGCCCGGCGTCGGCATGGGCGGCCGTGGCCGCCAGGAGGACTCCGGCGGCGGCCGCGACCGCGGCGGTCAGTCGTCTGCTGCGCATTTACTCTCCCGCTTTCTCCATGTTTACCCGCTGGGATAATAGGGAGTTTCCGTGGTGCCTGGTCAATGGGTGACGGGCTCCAGCGTCGCGTTGAAGTGACGGAGGATGGGAGGGACGGTGACGAGGCGGTAGCCGGGGACGCTCTCGGCCCGCTTGGCCACGGCGGCGACCACCTCGGCGACGTACTCCAGGTGGCTCTGGGTGTAGACCCGGCGCGGCAGGGCGAGGCGGAGCAGTTCGTACGGGGCCGGCGTCCGGAGCCGCCCGTCCTCGTCGACCTCGCCGAGGAAGAGCGAGCCCAGCTCCACCGAGCGGATGCCGCCCTCGAGGTACAGCGCGCACGCCAGTGCGTGGCCCGGGAACCGCTCCGGCGGAATGTGCGGCAGCAGGCGGCCGGCGTTCAGGTAGACCCCGTGGACCCCCGGCGGCCGTACGGTGCCGACGCCGGCCGTGTTGACGAGTTCGGCGAGGTGCGCGGTCGCGTCGGCCCGGGCGCGCAGGTAGTGCGGATCCGTGACCTCGGTCATCCCCTGGGCGAGCATCTCCAGATCCCGGCCCGCCAGGCCGCCGTACGTGCGGAAGCCCTCCGTGGCGGTCAGGACGAGCTCGCAGCGCTTGGCCAGGTCGTCGTCGCGGAGCGCGAGCAGGCCCCCGATGTTGGCGATCCCGTCCTTCTTCAGGCTCGCCAGGCAGCCGTCGGCCAGCCGGAACGCCGCTTTCGCCACCTCGCGGGGAGAGGAGTCCTGATAGCCGGGCTCGCGCTGGGTCACCAGCCACGCGTTCTCGGCGAACCGTCCCGCGTCCAGGAAGAACGGCACGGCGTGCCGGCGGCAGAGCCGCGACGCGGCCTCGAGGTTGGCCATGGAGACCGGTTGCCCGCCGCCTCCGTTGTTGGTGATCGTCATGATCACGATGCCGATGCGGTCGGCGTCCGGGCCGGTCAGAGCGGCTTCCAGCGCGGCCAGATCGATGTTCCCCTTGAACGGCTCGTCGCTGTCGAGGTCTTTCATCTCGGGGCAGGGCAGATCGCGCGCCTCGCAACCGGCCAGCTCGGAGTTGGCGCGCGTGGTGTCGAAATGCGTGTTGCTGATGGTGATCTGGCCCGGCTCGAGCAGCGCGGAGAACAGAATGCGTTCCGCGGCCCGCCCTTGGTGGACGGGGAAGATGTGCGGATAAGACGTCAGTTCGTCGACGACCTCACGGAAGCGGTGGAACGAGCGCGCGCCCGCGTAGGTCTCGTCGCCGAGCGCGGCGGCCGCCTGCTGGGCGGCGGACAGGGCCCCGGTGCCGGAGTCGGTGAGCAGATCGATCGTGACCTCGTCCGCGCTCAGGTTGAACAGGTTGTGTCCCGCGCGTTCCAGTGCCTTCTCGCGGACCGCGCGGGTGGTCACCGGAATCGGTTCGACGACCTTGATGCGGTACGGCTCCATGAGGGGCATGCCTTAGCTCCTTGCTGACCCGACCTAATTTCGGGCAACCGGTAATGAGGGTTAGGAGCCTATCGGTCATCTAGCCCGTTTCTCGGAGCCTTAACTCTTACGTAACTGAACTGCCCCAATTCCGTCAGTGCGTGTCCTTCCGGTCAGCGGGGGAGTGTGATGTGTTCGTGGGTCACCGCCTCGATGTCGGAGGCGGCGAGGTCGAGCAGCCGGTGCGCCAGGTCGGACAGCGCCCGCGACGCCGCGAGCTCCGCACCGATCTCCGGAACGTCCCAGTCGGCCGGGTTGCACCGCGCCTTTCCACGGCCGCGCGCCTTCTCGGTGTCACGGGCGAGGAGCCGCGCCTCGGCGTGTGTCTGGCCTTCCTGTTCGTCGAGGTAGATCTCGACGGACCAGCGATCCTGCATTTTCATCTCCACCCTCCTTGGACGCCGGGCCTCACTACTACGAGGCTTCCGCCGGCGGGCAGGCGAAGGCAGGGGCGAAGGTCCCTCATCGCGGTGCGGCCACGCGTACCGGACGAAATGCCGCGAAGCGGGCCTATGCAACGGGGATCTTCGCGTACCGTGGTCCGGGTCCTCCTGAAGTCGATCGATCCGGAGTCGCCCGGCCCATGGAGTCCCCCCATCGGTTCGAGATTCCCCGCCTGACCGCTCTTCTCCTGCACGCGCTGCCCCGGGTCGTCGAAGGCATGATCGCCCCCGTGGTGGTGTTCTACGCGGGACTCATCCTGCTCGGGCTGAACGGCGCGCTGGTGACCGCCGTCGCCTGGGTCTACGGCGGGATCCTCGTCCGCGTCGTACGGCGCCGCCCCGTGCCCGGCACCCTCCTGCTCGCGGCACTCGGCGTGACCGCCCGCGCCGCTCTCGCCGCGGTCACGGGAAGCGCCGTCGTCTACTTCCTCCAGCCCACCCTGGGCACGATGCTGGTCGCCCTGTCGTTCCTCGCCTCGGTGCCGCTCGGCCGTCCTCTCGCCGCGAAGGTCGCCACCGACCTGGTGCGGCTGCCGGAGGCGTTCCTCGCGCACCACCGCGTCCGCCGGTTCTTCCTGCGGATCTCGCTGCTGTGGTCCCTCACCTTCATGCTCAACACCGCCCTCAGCCTCTGGCTGCTGTTCCACCAGTCGATCGGCACGTACCTGTGGGTCCGGACCACGGCGGTCGCGGTCCTGGGCGCGACCGCCGTGCTGATCTCGGTCTGGGGGTTCAAGCGCTGCGTGAACCGCGTCACGGCGGTCCCCGCGCTGCCCGCTCCGGCCCGGTCCGCCGAGGTCCCCGCGCTGCCCGGCCCGGCCCGGTCCGCCGACCTGGCCCTGCGGTGACGGCGAGCTGACCTCGCCCATTGCGGCGAACCAACGCGCCGTAGGTGACATCTCTCCTTATGAGGGCATCTGGCCCCCGAGACCTGATCGCCATCGCACGTCGAGGGAGAGATCCGCGTGAAGCGTCGAGCGATGCTCACGGTCACCGGAACGACGCTGCCGCTGTCCACGCCCTCATGGGCAACTAGAGTCCGGTCACGATGACGTCCGGCCTGGATGGCAAGGTCACCGGCACTGACCGCGAGCTGGAGCCGGACAACGGCTACGGCTACTGGCAGCTGCCGTGGTCCGACTGGCAGAAGGGCAGCGTCCTCCACTGACAGCGGGCCGGATCCCGGTGCGCGGGCCGACCGGCTGGTCGCCCAGAACCGAGGGGTGACCTGCGGCTCCGGCCCGCGTCTGACGCGCGACGGACACGGGCCTGGCAGGATGGGCCCGTGCTGGACGTCGTGGGATGGGTTCACGTGTCGGAGGGGCGGCTGCTGGCCGTACGCGCGCGGGCGCGTGACCGGCTCTACCTGCCCGGCGGCAAGCGCGAGCCGGGAGAGGACGACTGGACGGCGCTGTCCCGCGAGGTGCGCGAGGAGCTCGGGGTCCGGCTCGACCGGAGCACGTTCCGGGCGATCGGCGTCGTCGAGGCGCCGGCGCACGACCAGCCGCCGGGCACCCGGGTGCGGATGGCCTGCTACACCGCCGGCTACGAGGGAGAGCTGTCGGCGACCGGTGAGGTCGACGAGTGGCTCTTCGTCGACCCCGCGGACCACCACCTGCTCGCCCCCGCGGTACGGGCCGCGCTGGAGCTGAGACGGTGAAGGTCAGCGTGGTCGTGCCGGTGTTCAACACCGGCGAACACCTGACCAAGTGCGTCGAGTCCGTCCTCGGCCAGACGCTCGACGACTATGAGGTGATCTTCGCCGACGACGGGTCGGACGACGGCACCGAGAAGCTCCTCGACGCACTGGCCGCCGAGCACGACCGCGTCCGGGTCGTCCACCTGCCGCCCAGCGGCGGCCCCGGCGGGCCGCGCAACACCGGGATCGACGAGGCCCACGGCGATTACGTCTACTTCCTCGACGATGACGACTGGCTCGGTCCCGAAGCACTCGAGCGCATGCACGCCATGGCGGTGCGCAACGACGCCGACATCGTGATCGGCAAGATGGTGGGGCACGGCCGTGCGGTGCCCCGAGCCATGTTCCGGAAGTCCCGCGACCGCGCCGACGTGCTGAAGGACGCGCTGTACGGCATCCTCACGCCGCACAAGCTGTTCCGCCGATCCTTCCTCGACGAGCACCGGATCCGATTCCCCGAAGGGCCGGTGCGGCTGGAGGACCACCGCTTCGTCCTCACGGCGTACTTCCGGGCCCGCACCATCTCGGTGCTCGCCGACTACCCGTGCTGCCACTGGGTGCGGCGCCCCGATAGCTACTCCCGAAGCCGGCCGGACCCCGCGCACTACTACGGCGCGCTGCGGGAGGTCCTCGACATCGTCGACGAGCACGTCGAGCCCGGTCCCGACCGGGAGCGCTACTACGTGCACTGGTACCGCGGGAAGATCCTCAAACGGCTGGGGGAGAAGAGCTTCCTGGAGGCCCCGCCGGAGTACCGCCGCGCCGTGTACGACGAGGCCCGCCGGGTGGTGGTCGAGCGGTTCGGCGAGAGCGTCGACCGGCGGCTGCCGTTCCGGATGCGCGTGCGTGCCGCGCTTCTGCGCGCCGACGCGTACGACGACCTGTTCCGGCTGGTCGAGGCCGAGCGCGACGTGGCGATCGAGACGGCGCTGGACGGGATGCGCTGGGACGACGCCCGGCTCGTCCTGCGGTTCACCGCGCGTCTCGTCGACGCGGACGGCACGCCCTTCGTCGTCCGGGACGGCCGATGGGAGCCGCCCGTGCCGCTGCCGATCTCCGGCGGCCTGCTCGACGCGACCGGTGAGCGCCGCCGGCTCGACCTGTACATCCGGCGCCGGGAGGACGCGGCCGACCATCTCCTTCCGGTGACGGTCATCTCGTCCGAGGTGTTCGCCATGTCCGGCGAGGCCGTGCTCGACCCCGCCGCCGATCCGGCGCTGACGCCCGGCGTCTGGGACTTCGTCGCCCGGATGGACACCGGCGGCTGGATCTGCGAGCGCCGGCTGGAGGGCGGCGAGAGGATCACGCGCCGGGGCCGCCTGATGCCGTACCGCACCGAGAACGGGAGACTCAGCGTCCGCGTCCTCGCCTCCGAGGACGAACGGGCCTGGGCGGAGGGACCGCTGCTGCGGCGGGCGCTCAAGAAGATCCCCGGCGCCCGCCGCGCCGTACGCCGACTGCGCGCGTGATCTGCCGCGATTCCGACGCTCCGCGTACACGGCACGGCGCGCTGTTGTATCGTCTCCGGGCCGGAGGTGATCATGACGAGATCGGTGCATTTGTTCGGAGTGGCCGGGGCGATGGCCGCCCTGCTGCTGAGCGGTGCCTGCAGTGGCGGCAAGTCCAAGACCGCCGCGGCCGAATCGGGGAAGGTCAGCACGACGCAGGTCGTCGTGCTGAAGACGTACGACGCCGCGTCGGGTGCCCTGCAGTACCAGGGCACCAAGAAGGTCCAGGAGCCCGATGACGCCATCGAGCCGACCGGGCCCGTGCAGAACGCCACCGTCGCCAAGGACGCCACCGTGCTCAGCGCGGTGAACATCTGCTCCGGCGAGGACGCGACCGTGGACGAGAAGACCGGCATCGGGACGAAGTCCTGCACGCTGCAGCAGCTCGAGGCCGCCGTCAAGGGCGGCGACCAGGTCGACGCCTACCTGACCATGAAGGGCCGCACCGTCACCAAGGTCGCCGAGGTCTACCACCCCTGAGCGGACGCCCGCCGCCGCTCGACCGGCAGCGGGCGTCACCGAGCTCGTGAGGTCGTCCGGTCAGACGGTGACGGGCTGCAGCTTCAGGCCGAGAGAGGCGAACTGCTCGGCCGGGTGGTGGTAGCCCCGCTCGATGTGGTGCACGCCGCGCAGTGTCGACGGGCCGTCCGCCACCGACGCGGCCAGGACGGCCGAGAACCCGGCCCGTACGTCGGGCATGGTGACGTCGGCGCCGGTCAGCTTCGAGACGCCGCGGACCACCGCCGAGTGCACCGAGTTGCTGTCGTGGAAGCGGCAGGCCGGACCGCCGAGGCACGCGCTGAACACCTCGATCTCGCAGCCCATCTTCTTCAGCGCCGGGACGTACACCAGGCGGTTCTCGAACACCGTCTCGTGCAGCACCGACATGCCCTCGGCTTGGGTGAACAGCACCATGAGCGGCTGCTGCCAGTCGGTCATATAGCCCGGGTGCGTGTCGGTGTGCACGGCGGCCGGGCGCAGCCCGTCCGGCGCCGACGCGGTGATCCACTCGTCCGTGATCTCGAAGCGGGCGCCCATCCGGGCCAGCGTCGTGATCGCGGTGACGAGGCGGTCCTGCGTGCAGCCGTGCACACGGACCTCGCCGCGGGTGATGAGCCCGGCGACGAGGTAGGAGAAGGCCTCGAGGCGGTCCCCGGAGAGCCGCGTCGACGCGCCCTTCAGCCGGTCGACGCCCTCGATGACGATGCGGCGGTCGGGGCTGAGCTCGATGTGCGCGCCCATCCGCTGCAGGAACAGCGCGAGCTCGACCACCTCGGGCTCCATGGCGGCGCCGCGCAGCACCGTCTTGCCCTCGGCGAGCACCGCGGTCATCAGCACCGTCTCGGTGGCGCCGACGCTGGGGTAGGGCAGGTCGATGCGGGCGCCGTACAGACGGCTCGCGCGGGCGGAGATGCCGGTGTCGCCGACCTCCACCTCCGCACCCATGGCACGCAGCGCGTCGACGTGGAAGTCGACGGGGCGACGGCCGATGGGGTCACCGCCCACGAGGGGGACGAACGCCTCGCCGGCGAGGTGGAGCAGCGGGCCGACCATGAGGATCGGAATGCGGTTCAGCCCGGTGAACGCCCTGGGGACGCGGGGCTCGGTCACCGCCCCCGGGGAGACCGTGATGTCGGGCCCGTTGCGTTCGACCGTGTGCCCCAGGGCCTCCAGCATCGCGCCGGTGATCTCCACGTCGCCCACCTCGGGGGCGTTGCGGATCGTGCTCTCGCCCTGGCCGAGCATGGCCGCGACCATATGCTTCGTGACACCGTTCTTCGAGCCGCGCACGTGGATGTCACCACGGAGCGGACCGGACGGTTCTACCTTCCATACCTCTTCAGCCACGCGGACCACTGTACGGGTGGAACGCGCCACCATCGACGGCGCACGCCGTGGCCCGGCGAGGTGACCCATCCGCCGGAGCTCGAGGGACGCCCGCCCATCCGGCGCCGGACAGGCCCGCGACAGGTCACAGCCAGCCGCGGCGCACGGCCTGCGTGCCCGCCTGGAAACGGTTGTCCGCGCCCAGCAGGTCCAGCAGATTCTTCATGCGGCGGCGCATGGTCCGGGTGCTCAGCCCGAGCTGGCGGGCGATCGCGTCGTCCTTCATCCCGGCGAGCAGCAGGTCGAGGAGCCGGCGATCGTCCTCCGTCAGCGGCGACGTCCGCGTCGTCGCGGCGAGGGGCGCGGCAGCCGCCACAGATGAACTCGAACAGCTGGACCAGGGCGTCCAGCAGCGCGGACGGGTGGACGAGCGCGGCCTCGGTGGTCGCCTGCTCCAGCTGTACGGACACCAGGGCGGCGTCGGCGTCGGCGATGGCCAGCTTGACGGGGATGCCGCTCGCCACCCGCGCCTGCTCGCCCTGCGCGACGAGCGCGTGGATCTCCTCGAGCGCTCCGGGCTGTTCGAGCGCCTCCGGGGCGTACACGGCCCGCCAGCGCACGCCGCGCTGCAGCGCGCCCGGCTCGACCGGGTTGGTAGCGGCGAGAGCGTACGGCCGCCGGTCGAGCATGCGCATGTCCCGCCGGACCGTGTGCTGCAACCGCAGGAACCGGCGGGCCACCTCGTCCCGCCGGGTGACGAGCTCGACGGCGCCGCCCTGCCCGACGCGCTCGCGGCGGTACAGCACGGCCATCTCGGCCGCCGCCGTACGGAGCCGGGTCAGGTCCTGCTCGCGCTCGCGGATGAGGGCGTCGAGCGCGATGTCCGGCTCGGCCGCGGCGTAGCGCCGGGGGCGGCCGGACAGTCGGCTGACGAGGCCGCGGGCGCGTAGCCGGTCGAGCGCGCGAACCAGCCGGTCAGGCCCGCAGCGAGAGTGAGGCGGTCGGGTCTGCTTCGATGACGGTATGGATTTCAGCGTCGTCATTGGAAACTGGCCCGACCGCCCGCCGGAGGAGGCCCTGCACACCGCGGCGATCGCGGACCGGCTGCGGTTCCGGGAGCTGTGGATCGGCGAGACCGACACCTGGGACGCCTTCGCCCTGGCGTCGGCGATCGGCCTGGCCACCGACCAGATCGCGATGACGGTCGGCCCGCTCCCCGTCGCGGTCCGGGACCCGGTCATGATCGCGATGGGGGCCTCTTCGGTCGCCGCGCTCACCCGCAGGCGGATCGGGGTGGCGCTCGGTACGTCGAGCCCTCGCGTGGTCGAGCAGTGGCACGGCCGGTCGCGCGAGCGGTCCGCCACCGTCCTCGACGAGAGCGCCCAGGCGCTCCGCGGGCTGCTGGCGGGCGAGCGGGCCGACCTGGACGGCAAGGCCGTGCACACCCACGGCTTCCGGCTCAGGCTGGCGCCGCCCCAGGGGCCGCTCAGCGTGGCGGCCTTCGGCGACCGGGCCGTACGGACGGCCGCGGAGCACGCGGACCGGATGCTGATCGACATGGTCGCGCCGAGCGTCGCCGGCGACCTGCGGGCGAGACTGGACGCGGCGGCCGAGAAGGCCGGCCGCCCGGCACCCCGGCTGGTGGCGTGGCTGCCCGCCGCCATGGATCCGACGCCCGAGTCGTACGCGCAGCTGATGTGGAGCATCGTCCCCTATCTCGGGCTGCCCGGTTACGCCGAGGCGTTCGAGGGCGCGGGCCTGGGCGACGCGGTCGCCCTCGCGCGAGGGGGAGCCGAGCCGAAGGAACTGCTGACCGCGCTGCCGTTCGACGTCGCGGGCCGGGTCGGCCTGGTCGGCGGCGCCGACGAGGTGCGGTCGCGGCTGCGGGAGTACGCCGACGCGGGCGTGGACGAGGTGGCGGTGGCGCCCGCGACGGGCGGCGACCCCGGGGGCGAGCGCACGCTCACGGCGATCAGGGAGCTCATCGGGTAACCGCCGAACCGCCGGCTGGACGGCACGGGCCGCTGGGGATCGACGTAGATCGCGATGTCGGCGGCCTGGTGGCGGCCGTCGGGAGGGCCGACCCGGCATCGGCCGCAGTGTCGGCGTCAGGGGGCTCCGGCCGCCCAGGCCCGGCACCGGCCATTGTCGCGAGCCGCGTCCCGTGGGATATTCCGAAAAAAGCGTTGCCTACGGTGCGACGGTTGATTCATTCTATTCCCGATTTCGGGGAAGAAAGGAGGAGACGTGCTACACCCGATCGAGCCGGCGGACGAGACGCCGAGCGACGCGCCGGCCGCGCTCACGCCGCCGGAGCACCGCTCACGCGTGTCCACCCAGGTCCAGGCCTGCGGTGACCCGGTGGAGTACGGTCCGGCCGAACACCGGGGGCGCGATCGAATAGCGGACGGAGACCGCCGCCAGGGCGAATGACGCCCTGGCTCACCTTCGGCCGCCTCCGGATTCCGGGAGCGGCCTTTTTGTTCGATAGGGGATTTCGGTGAGCGTACTCGTTCTGAACGCGTCCTACGAGCCCCTCCAGAACGTTGACGTGCGGCACGCGGTCCGGATGCTCGTGCGTGGCGTCGCGGTGGTGGAGGAGGCCGTCGAAGGCCGGCGGATCGGGCACTTCCCGTTACCGCGGGTGCTGCGGCTGGTCCGCTACGTCGCCATGCGGTGGCGTCACGGGCACCGTCCGGCGTGGGGCAAACGGGGGCTCCGGCGCCGCGACCGCGGGCTGTGCGCCTACTGCGGTGGGCGGGGGAACACGGTCGACCACATCCTGCCGCAGTCCCGCGGCGGCGGGTCGACGTGGGAGAACACCGTCCTGGCGTGCGGTCTCTGCAACAACCGCAAACGGGACCGCACGCCCGACGAGGCGGGGATGCGGCTGCTGGTCGAGCCGCGTATCCCACACTGGAACGAACTGCTGCCGTGACCTCAGACGCGTTCGAGGACGACGACGGGGATCTCCCGTGACGTCTTCTTCTGATAGTCGTCGTAGGCGGGCCAGGTGGCGGCCATCCGCCGCCACAGGGCCGGCTTCTCCTCCGGGGTGGCCGTGCGGGCGCGCGCGGTGAACTTGTCACCGTGCACCTGCACGCCCACCTCGGGGTGGGCCTCCAGGTTGAGGTACCAGAGCGGTGGCTCGTCCGCACCGCCCTTCGACGCGACGACGAGGTAGTCGTCGCCGTTCTTCTGATAGATCAGCGGCGTGGTGCGTGGCTCGCCCGACTTACGGCCCGTGGTGGTCAGGAGCAGGGTCACGGTGCCCTGCCAGTCATGGCCCTCCGCGCCGTCGGTCTCGACGTAGCGCCGCACGTGTTCTTCTCCGAAGAGCATCCTTGGATCACACCCTCACTGTCGTGTGGCCTCTTCGAGCAGAACGGCTCGCCCGCGCGGATATTCCGGACCGGGGAGTATGGGACGCTGCGATGCGCGGCCTGGTGAGCCGGGCCATCAGTGAGGCGCTCCCGGCCGCGCCGTCGGGAGGGACGGCGACGCAGTGCCTCGCCGTCCCTCCCCGGCGCGCCGCGGCCGCGAAGCCGGATCGCAAGGGGATCACTGGAAGGACACCGGCCGTGCGACCGAGGGCAGAGTGAACCTAGCGCCAACGGAACCGACCGGAAAGGGCGTTCGACCTGACAGTAAATTGCAACCGGCGTCAGCGTCCTCCGGTGACCGATTGACCCCGGGGCGCGTCGCTCGGATCGATCAATGGCCGTCCTCTCTAGGGTGAGGCGTGGCGGACGCCTGCGTACCACCTTGGAGGCCCGACATGCGACAGGTCGCTCTCATCACCGGTGCGAGCCGGGGCATCGGCGCCGCCACGGCCCGGGAGTTCGGGAAGCGCGGCCATCACGTGATCGTCAATTACCGGAGCGACGAGGCGGCCGCCCAGCGGGTGGTGAAGGATGTCGAGGCGGCCGGTGGCACGGCGCACGCCGTCCAGGCCGATGTGTGCGACCCGGCCCAGGCGGCCCGATTGGTCGACGAGTGCGCGCGGCTCGACGTCCTCGTGTGCAACGCGAACATCCAGCCGCCCTTCGCCCCACTCAGCCGCATGTCGTGGGACGCGTTCTCGGGCAAGGTGACGGCCGAGCTCGCCGCCGTCTTCCACGTCACCAAGATGGCGCTCGACGTCATGCGGGGGCAGGACGGCGGCCGGATCGTGTACGTCTCCAGTGTCAGCGCCGACCACGTCCGGAGGGGCTCCATCGCGCATGCGACGGCGAAGGCGGCGCTCAACGTCTTCGCCCGTCATGTCGCCGCCGAAGCCCGTGACAGCGGGATCGCCGTCAACATCGTCGCACCCGGCGCGGTGCGTACGGACGCCACCAGGGACGTCCTGACACCCGAGGCCGCGGCGGCGCTGGGCGAAAGATCGGTCCTCGGACGCGTGCTCCTCCCCGAGGACGTCGCCAAGGTCATCGCATCGGTCACCGACGGGGCGTTCCAGGCCGTCGCCGCCGCGCACATCGTGGTGGACGGCGGAGCCCAGGTGCTGCCGGGAAGGCCGTAGGGTCTCAACCGTTCTCGACGTCGGCGATCGGGGATTAACGGTTGCCGTCGAGGGCGACCACGGCGCTGATGGCGAGCAGGGCCGAGCCGGCGAGGCCGTCGAGGAGGCGACGGGCGCGGCCACCGTGCAGCACCCGCGAGATCGGTCCGATCGCGAGGGAGAAGGTCCGCCACCACACCACCGCGACGCAGAGGAAGATGGCCGCGAGGACGACGGTCGTGCGCAGGCGCGGCTCGTCGTGCGCCACGAACTGCGGCAGCAGGGTGAGGAACAGCAGCGCGATCTTCGGGTTGAGCAGGTTGGTGATCAGTCCCTGCCGGAACACCGCCGCGCTGGTGTGTGACGCGACCCTCGTGTCGACCGCCGGCGCGGTCGGGCCCTCCCCGTCGCCGCGCGTCACGGCCGTGGCCACCGGGATCGACGGTGTCCCGGATCCGGCGTCGGCGTCCTCCTCGCCGTCGACGGACATGAGGGCCGAGATGAGCATGCGGATGCCCAGGTACGCGAGATACGCCGCGCCGGCCAGCTTCACCACCGTGTACGCGGTCGCGGACGCCGCGAGGATCGCCGACAGCCCGAGCACCGCGGCCGTGGCGTGGATCGAGATGCCCAGGCAGCAGCCGAGGCCGGTCAGCCAGGCCGCGCGACTGCCGGCGCTCAGGCCGTTGCGAACGACCAGGAGCATGTCCGGGCCGGGAGTCACGGTGAGGAGCGCGACGACCCCCAGGAAGGGGAACAACAGTTCGGGCACCGGTTCATCGTAGGTGGTCGGGTCATGCTCAGTTCGGCACTTTCCCGGTCTTCGTGGTGAAGGTGACGAACGCCGCATGACCCGGTCACCGGAGAGCGTCAGCGCTTGGAACGGTGCACGACCTGGATCTCGGTGAAGCCGGTGAGGCCCCAGGTGCCGTTCTCGACCCCGATGCCGCTCCACTTGAACCCGCCGAACGGCTGGTGCGGCGCGAGCGCGAGGTGGGTGTTCACCCACGCGGTGCCGCACTCCAGGCGCTCGGCGACCTCGGCTGCGCGGTCGGCGTCGGTCCCCCAGACGGAGCCGGACAGGCCGAAGTTCGTGGCGTTCGCGCGGGCCACCGCGTCGTCGACGTCGGTGTAGCGGAGCACCGGGAGCGCGGGTCCGAACTGCTCCTCGTCGACGATCCGGACGCCCTCGGCGACGTCCGTCAGGATCGTCGGCGCGAAGAAGTAGCCGGGGCCGTCGATCGGGCCGCCGCCGGCGGCCGCCTTCGCCCCCTTGGCGAGCGCGTCGGCGACCAGCGCGCTGACCCGCTCGTACTGCGGCCGGTTGTTGATCGGGCCGTACTGCACGCCCTCCTCAAGGCCGTTGCCGACCTTGACCGAACGCGCCTTGGCGGCGAGCGCCTCGACGACGTCGTCGTACAGCCGGTCCGGGACGTACACCCGCTTGATGGCCGAGCAGACCTGGCCGTTGTTGGCGAAGGCCTGGTCGAAGACCTTCGCGGCCACCGTCGCGGGGTCGGCGTCGTCGAGCACGATGGCCGGGTCGTTGCCGCCGAGTTCGAGGGTGGTCCGCTTGAGATCGGGGGCCGCCGCGGCGGCGACCTTCTTGCCCGTCTCGATCGACCCGGTGAAGCTGATCTTGCGCGGTACGGGGTGGGAGGTTATCCACGCGCCGAGGTCGTCGCCGCCGCTGACGACGTTCAGCACGCCCGGCGGCAGGACGTCGCGGAGCAGTTCGCCGACCTTGAGCGTGGCCAGCGGCGTGTACGGGGACGGCTTGAGGACGAGCGTGTTCCCGGCCAGAAGCGCCGGGGCGATCTTCCAGGCGGCGAGGACGAGGGGGAAGTTCCAGGGGGTGATCGCCGCGACGACGCCGAGCGGGCGGCGTACGACCTCCACCTTTGCCCGGTCGTCGTCCTGGATGACCTCGCGCGGGATCTCCAGGTCGGCGAAGTACTGGAGCCAGACGGCGGCGCCCATGAGCTCGATCCGGGCGTCCTGGAGAGGTTTGCCCTGCTCGGCCGTCAGGGTTTCGGCCAGGTCGCCGCCGGCCGCCGCCATCAGGACGTCGGCCGCGGCCTTCAGCGCCGTGCGCCGGGCGGCCTCATCGGACCGCCACGCCGGATACGCCGACGCCGCCGCGTCGAACGCCGCGTCGAGCTGGGCCCGCGAGCAGTCCGGCGCGGCGGCGTGCGGCGATCCGGTCGCCGGATCGATCACGTCGAACGTGGCCGTGGTCTCCACGGCCGCGCCGCCGATGGTCATCGTGAAGTCGGGCACGGTACCTCCTGGGGACGTCAAACCGAATAGCGTTCAGTCTGGCCCCAGGAGGTCCGTCTTGGCCAGAACCTACTTGCGCCCGACGACCTCGACGCGGAACGACGTCGTCGGTCCCGGAATGCTCAGCGAACCCGCCGTCGCCCGCGACCAGGCGGCCAGCCGCACGGCGCCCGGCCGTCCCTGCGCGACCAGCGGCACGAGGATGGCGGCGCTCCGTCCCGGCGCCAGCGACCCGAGGTCGCACCCCAGGTACTCGCCGTGACGCGCGCAGCCCTGTCCCTCACGGACGCCCCACCCTTCCGGTATCGCGGCCACCAGCATCACGTGGTCCAGCGGCCGGTTGCCGGTGTTGGTGAGGGTCCAGCGCACGGTCTCCAGCTGACCCGGCGAGACCTCCCAATGCTCGGCCTGACCCGTCATGTGCATCGCGTACGACGGGCGGTCCGGCTGCGGCTGCTGCTGCGGCGGCTGCGGGTCGCCCGGCCGGCTGTGGAAGGGGCTCTGGGGCCGGGCGGGCTGCGCGTGCACCGGCCGGACGTGGATGACATGCTGCGCGCCGGGCCGGCCGGCCTGCTGGTCCTCGGCCTGGACGTGGACGATGTTCCGCACGTCCGGCTTGCCGGTCTGCGCGTCCACCGGCGGCGAGTGCACGGCGTTCTGCGCGGTCGACCGGATCGGCTGCGCTTCGGCCGGTCGCGAGTGCACGGCGTTCTGCGCGGTCGACCGGATCGGCGGTTCGCCCGGCCGTACGTCGGCGGTGTTCTGGGCCGGTAGCGGCCGCGGATCCCCCGGCCGGGCGTGCGACGCGGCCTGGGCCTGCGGCGCGAGGCAGAGCAGGCCGGTTCCGAAGAGTGCGGTGATCGCGAAAGAGCGCATGACGTCCCCCCTGATGGTGATGGCGTCAGACGCTAGCCGTGCGCTCCGGGGCCCACCTCGTGGCCGCGCGCGACTTGGGCCAGTCATGGCGCGGTCACGATGGTCGGTTGACACGGGCGGTGGAGACCGGCCGCGATAGGTGGACGGCGGCGGACCGGCCGCGACGCCTGTCCCGTAAGAGGATCGCGATGGACCGGTCGCGGTGCGTGTCGGGTCGGCGGACCGCGGTGGAGACGCCGGGGACGGCGGCGCGGCGCACCCGGTGGCCACGAGAGGTCAGAGAAGCGTCAACCGGCGCGTGGAGGATGTTCCTTCGCGCTCCGGGTCGTCAGAATCCGCTCATGCGATCACGACTACTCGTCACCGCGGTCGGCGCCGCCGCCGTGGCCGCCCTCGGCGGCCCGGCCGCCGCCGGCAGCACGCCCCCGCCCTCCGCCGACGCCGCACGTCCCGCCGCGCAGGCCTCCGCGCGGCCCGCTGGGGCGGCGACCGCCTCGGCCGTGGCCGCCCGGCCGAGGCTCACCGATCCGCACCCGTGCAAGGACCAGCCCGGATTCACGTGCTCCACCCTCCGGGTGCCGCTCGACCACCGTGGCAGGGTGCCCGGCACGTTCGACCTCCAGGTCGCCACCGCCGACAACGCCACGGCGCCGAAGGGCGTCCTCCTGTTCCTCACCGGCGGCCCCGGCCAGCCCGGCGTGCCGTTCATCACCCGGATCGCCACGCAGCGCCTGCCGGAGCTCGCCAAGGACTACCGGTTCGTGATGCTGGACCAGCGGGGCACGGGGGAGTTCGGCGCGATCAACTGCCCGCAGCTCCAGGCCCAGGTCGGCAGCTCCGACATCGCCGCGCCCACGCCCGCCGCGATCAAGGAGTGCTCCGACATCCTCGGCGACCGGCGCGGCCTCTACAGCACCGAGCAGACCGTCGCGGACTATGAGGCGCTCCGGCGGGCGCTCGGTGTCGACAAGATGGTCGTCGACGGCGTCTCGTACGGGTCGTTCACCGCCGCCCGCTACGCCGCCGTCCACCCGTCGCACGTCGGCAAGGTCGTCCTCGACTCGGTGCTGCCGCACGTCGACCCGCAGGCCGACGACGGTCTGTACTTCGTCGGTCTGCACGCGCAGGCGCGCGTGCTGCGCGACGCCTGCGCGACCGCGCCCGCCTGCCCGTCGGACCCGGCCGAGGACCTGGCGTGGGTGGTCCGGCACCGCCCGGCCGCGGACAGCGTGAAGATCTTCGACGCCATCGTGTCGTACGAGTTCCTGGATCCGACGTACCGCGACCCGAACCCACCGGGCCTGCCCGCCGGCCACGGCGACCTGGTCGGCGCGCTGCGGGCGGCCCGGCAGGGCGACCCGGCGCGGCTCAACACGATCATCACCGACATGGCGCCCGGCGGGGACCCGGTGGCCTCGTACAGTTCAGGGCTGCACATCGACACGTTCTGCTCCGACAGCGTCTTCCCGTGGGGCCGGTCCGACGCGCCCCTGGCCATCCGGCAGACCGCGCTCGACCGGTTCCTGCGGCACACCGACCCGCGCAGCGTCTGGCCGTACACGCGGGCGACCTCGGCGGGGAGCGGCTTCACTCAGGAGTGCCTGCGCTGGCGGTCGCGTCCGGCCGCGGAGCCGCCGGCCCGGCTGCCCGACGTGCCCGTACTGCTGGTGAACGGCGACCACGACCTGTCCACCCCGCTGGAGTGGGCGTACGAGGAGGCGACGCACGCGCCGAACGGCAGGGTCGTCGTCGTCAAGGGCGCCTCGCACTCGATCCAGAACCGTGAGCGCGGGCACGCCGGACGGGACGCGGTGATCGCGTTCCTCGGTGGCTGACCGTCCGCGACGTCGTGAGGGGCCGGATCGTTCATTCGACCGGTCCCTGCGGCATCCCTCGGGGAGGATGGTGGACTCGGGACGCCGGACGCGTTCGGCGGACGGCAGTGCCCCCGGCCGCTTCGGCCGAGAGAGGTCGTGACGCCCGGAAAAGGTTAGTGAAAGGTTTATGAAGCTTAGGGCAAGGTTGATGAAGCAGATCCTGTCGTGAACAACGCCCGAAATCGGGATGAAGCAGGAGCCGATGCTGTGATGTGCGACTTAACCTCGGCCTGCTCACTTGAACGGGTTCTTCGGGGGACTACATGGGACTAATGGGCTGGCCGCTTCTCGTCGTGGCCGTCCTTCTCGCCATCGGGGGGCCGGTGGCCTGTCTGTACCTGTGGAACCGCGTGAAGGGACGCCTCGCCGTCGTCGTCCGGCTCTTCATGATCGTCATGTGCCAGACGTTCGCACTGCTCGTCGGTGGCGTCAGCGTCAACCACTATTTCGAGTTCTACGCCTCCTGGAGCGACCTGTTCGGCGGGGGCCAGGGCGGGGACACGCCGATCGAGGCGCTCGGCCCCGGCGCGATCGGCAGCGGCGCGGTGCGTTTCCAGCGCACTCCCAAGCTCGATCCGGACGTCTACATGGCGACGGTGAACGGCGAACGCTCCCGGATCCGCTCCCGCATCCTGGTCTGGGTGCCGCCGGGCTACAACTCGCCCGCGAACGCCCACCAGACCTACCCCGTGGTGGAGCTGCTGCCGGGTTATCCCGGCACCCCCTCGACCTGGTTCCACGCCGTCCACGGCGCGAGCGTCCTCAAGCAGGAGGTGGCGGCGGGACACGCCCATCCGTTCATCCTCGTCGCACCGGTGACGACGGTCATCCACGGCCGCGACACCGAGTGCGTCGACTTCCCCAAGGGGCCGCGCGTCGAGACCTGGCTCACCGACGACGTTCGCCAGGCGGTCACGAAGGCGTTCCGCGCCCAGCCGGACCGCAGCGCCTGGGGTCTCATGGGGTTCTCCACGGGCGGCTACTGCGCGGCGAAGATGGCGGTCCGCCGGCCCGACCTGTTCGGCGCGGCCGTCACCATGCAGGGGGACGCCGTTCCACAGACGCCGGAGGTCCAGCACGACCACGCCCTGAACGCGCAGAACTCCGTGCTCGACCTGCTCCGCACGCGCCGCCCGCCGATCAGCCTCCTGCTGGCGGGCACCCGGCAGGACCGCCACTCCGACGAGGCGATCGACCAGATCATGCCGCTCATCCGCCCGCCGACGACGGCCTTCCTGTACGTCCTGCCCAAGGGCGGCCACAACGCCTCGGTCTGGAACTCGATGCTGCCGAAGGCGTACGCCTGGCTGAGCAGCCGGCTGTCCGCGCCGCGCCCGTCCTGATCGACCGCGCGTTCACCCTGACCGCTCTCCGTCCCGGTGAATGACGAAGCGGCGGGCGCCCGAGGCGCCCCCCCCCCGACCGTCCCCGGGGTAAGATGGGGTCGAGACGCCGCCGGTTTAAACCCTATGCCCCCCCGGTG
>NZ_JBFAJC010000013.1:0-219635 GCF_040655075.1 Actinoallomurus sp. NPDC050550
GACCAACCCCGAAAGATCAGCCCAGCCAAGCGAGGACCAAAAGGCACTGGCTTTTAGCACACTGTTGAGTTCTCAAGAAACGGACACACACCGTCCGGAACCCGACTCTCGCCGGACCCCGTCTGGGGCAACCCTTCTATCTTACCGTTCCCGCTCCGTTTGTCAACCCCCAGATCCGAAGATCTTGAAACCGACAAGCAAAAAGCCAGAACAGGCCCCTCCAGACAACAGTCACCCCGACCGGCGAACCGGCCGCAGCAGCCACATCCAGAAGTTCCCCTACGGGCCGACCACCGCTCTCAGCAATGTTCCGCATCCCGTCTCAGGGCGACCACACCATGCTACCTCGCTCGGACCGTGGTCCGAACCAGAAGCACTCAGTGTGGGTTCCCCCTGGGCCGGCCACCTTCCGGCGTCCCGCTCCCCTGGGGGCGAAGAGAACATTACGGCCACCGGGAAACACCGTCAAATCGGCGGGCTCGATCGCGTAGGCGCAGATCGCAATCCGAGTCGATCTCTTCGTCATCGACTCAGAGGATTCGACGATTCGCAAAAAGCGTGCTCCCGGATCACCGGGATCTCTGCTCGGAACTGCTGTCGATCGCCGAGGCGATCGCCCCAACAGTCGCAGGCATCGCCGGGATCGCCCACCTCGCCCGCGTTCGTGGTCAACCGACGAGCGTTCCGGGGATATTCCCGGCGGCTCGATCGGGCGCTGGTGCCCAGGTTCCCCGTCCGTGTGGGAGCGGCCACGAGGCCAGTGCTTCTCGGCGGTCCGAGCGGACCGGTTCACATCCCGAGCTGTCCGCTCCCCGGTGTCGTCAGGAAGGGGCGGCCCGGCACGATCGCGCCGGAAGCGCCCTGCCCCCGGCACCGCGGACGGCCGGTCCCATAGCTCCGGCAGGCCTCCGAACGACAGGGTCCGCCGACGATCGCGCCGACCCCACGCCAAGCCACACCAAGCCACGTCAGGTCGCGGAGAGCGGCGTGGGCGGCGCCCGGCCAACCCGGGTGCCGCCCACGTGCGTTGGTTACGAGTCGACCGTCACTCCGCCGATGTTGCGCTTGCCGCGCCGCAGGACGAGGAAGCGGCCGTGGAGCAGGTCGCTCTGGTCGGGCACTGCCGCCTCGTCGGTGACCTTGACGTTGTTGACGTAGGCCCCGCCCTGCGCGACCGTACGGCGTGCCTCGGACTTGCTGCCCACCAGGCCCGTCGCCGCGAGGAGGTCCACGACCGGCGGCAGCGGTCCGGAGGCCGTTGTGGACGGCACCTCGGCCAGCGCGCTGGCCAGCGTGCGCTCGTCCAGCTCGCCGAGGTCGCCCTGGCCGAACAGCGCACGGGACGCGGCGATCACCCGCTGTGTCTCCTCCGCCCCGTGGACGAGCGTGGTGAGCTCCTCGGCGAGGGCTCGCTGTGCGGCGCGAGCGGCAGGGCGTTCGCTGGTCGCCTTCTCCAGCTCCTCGATCTCCTCGTGGCTCCGGAAGCTGAAGTACTTCAGGTACGTCACGACGTCACGGTCGTCGGCGTTCAGCCAGAACTGGTAGAAGGCGTACGGCGAGGTCAGCTCGGGATCGAGCCAGTAGGTCTCGCCTCCGGCCGTCTTGCCGAACTTCGTGCCGTCGGCCCGTGTCACGAGCGGGGTCGTGAGCGCGTGGGCGCTTCCGCCCTCCACCCGGCGGATGAGGTCGACGCCGGCGGTGAGGTTGCCCCACTGGTCGCTGCCGCCGGTCTGCAGGCGGCAGCCGTACCTGCGGTACAGCTCGAGGAAGTCCAGGGACTGCAGCAGCACGTAGCTGAACTCGGTGTAGCTCATTCCGGTGGTGTCCAGCCGCGACTTGACCGTCTCCCGCGCGAGCATGCGGTTGACGGGGAAGTGCTTGCCGATGTCGCGCAGGAACTCGATGGCCGACATGGGCCCGGTCCAGTCGAGGTTGCTGACGATGAGGCCGCGGTCGTCGGCCAGGTCGACGAAGCGGGAGACCTGCCTCCGGATGCGCTCGACCCAGCCGGCGACGACCTCCTCGGAGTTGAGCGTACGCTCGGCGCTCTTGCCGCTGGGGTCGCCGATGAGTCCGGTGGCGCCGCCGACCAGCCCGATCGTGCGGTGGCCCGCCTGCTGGAACCGGCGGAGCGTCAGGAGTTGCATCAGGCTCCCGACGTGCAGTGAAGGCGCGGTCGGATCGAAACCGCAATAGAGCGTGACCGGCCCCGAGGCGAGCATGGCCCGCAGTTCGTCCAGGTCGGTGGACTGTGTGATCAGGCCTCGCCAGGCGAGATCGTCCAGTATGTCGGTCACGTTCTTCCTCGTCTCGTACGTACGTCCGGTCCCTTCCAAGGATGCCGGACCGGTTCGGCATCAAGGTAACGGGTCGTCCGGTGGGTCTCCCACCGATTTGCCGCCAGGCACCGCCGCGCCTGGCCGACCTCTCAGGCCGGGAGGCCCTCGGCGTCCGCGACGGCGGCGAGCAGACCTTCGAGCGTGGCGCGCTGTCCGGCGTCGAGCGCGGCGGTCTCTCTCGTCACCGACGCGGCGCTGACCCGGGCCGGGAGCATGCTCCTGCGGCCCCGACCACCGTAGCTGCGCGCCGATCGCGCAGCGGCCCGCCACCCGCGTCGCGATCCGGGACTCACGTAGCGATCCGCCACCCACCGGCACTCACATAGCGATCCGCCACCCGCGTCGCGATCCGTCGCTCACGTAGCGATCCGCCACCCGCGTGGGATCCGCAACCCGCGTCGCGATCCGGCGCTCGCGTCGCAGTCCGCTGGGCGATCGACCCGTCGCGGCGGGCCGCGGACGGCCTAGCGGCGCGTCTCCGGCGTCGGCCGCCGGCGGGCCGTGTGCAAGCGGTACGCGGAGACGCTCGGATCCCCGTCGATCCAGAACCGCCAGGGCACGTCCTTGGCGCTGGTCACCCCCGTACGGGGCCCGGTGCGCACCTCCGCCGACGACGTCCCGGGCAGCACGCGCAGAGGGCTCTCCGGGTCACAGACGTCGGCGCCGTAGAGAGCCCGGTCGATCGCCAGGGCCTCGCAGAGCCGGGCGGGGCCCCGCGCTAGATCGCGGACCGAAGAGCGCGGACGGCGGACCATGGCCAGCTCCCGGCCCTCGATGATCTCACCGGCGCGGATCAGGACGGCCGCCGCGGTGCCCTCCCCCAGGCACACGAGGTTCACGCAGTAGTGCATGCCGTACGTGAAGTACACGTACGCGTGGCCGGGCGGACCGAACATCACGGCGTTGCGGTCCGTCCGGCCCCGGAAGGCGTGCGAGGCCGGATCGAGGGGGCCGGCGTACGCCTCCACCTCCGTCAGGCGCACCGCGACCGTCCCCTCCGGCGACGAGCGTTCGAGGACGCAGCCGAGCAGGTCCGGTGCGACCTCCTCGGGCAAGCGGTCGAAGAACGCGCGCGGGAGCGGAGCGCTCATCAGATTCCCGAGGCCGCCCAGGCGGCGTGGCCGTCGACGAGCGAGCGCAGCGTCGTCAGCTGCTCGGTGACGCGCTCCGGAGAGGTGCCGCCGTACGCCTTGCGAGCGGCGAGCGCGCCCTGGACGGAGAAGACGTCGCGTACGTCCGGGGTCAGGTGCGGGGAGACCTTGGCCAGCTCGTCGTCGGTGAGGTCGCCGAAGTCCTTGTCGTTGACCTGGCACCACACGACGAGGTGGCCGACGACCTCGTGCGCGTCACGGAACGCCACGCCCTTGCGGACCAGCAGCTCGGCGACGTCGGTGGCGAGGGCGAAGCCCTCGGGCGCGAGGGACTCCAGGCGTTCGGTGTTGACGCGCATGGTGGCGATCAGGCCGGACACCGCGGGCAGGACGAGCAGCAGGGTGTCGACGGCGTCGAACACGCCCTCCTTGTCCTCCTGCAGGTCGCGGTTGTAGGTGAGCGGCAGGCCCTTCAGGGTGGTCAGCAGCGCGGTGAGGTGCCCGATGAGCCGGCCGGACTTGCCGCGGGCCAGCTCGGCGACGTCCGGGTTCTTCTTCTGCGGCATGATCGACGACCCGGTCGCGTAGGTGTCGTCCATCTCGATCCAGCGGAACTCCTGGGACGCCCAGAGCACGACCTCCTCGCCCAGCCGCGACAGGTGGACGCCGATCAGCGCGGCCGCGGCGAGGAACTCGACGGCGAAGTCGCGGTCGCTCACGGCGTCCATCGAGTTGGGCGCGGCGGCGGTGAAGCCCAGCTCCTCCGCGACCGCCTCCGGGTCCAGCGGCAGCGAGGACCCGGCGAGCGCGCCGGAGCCCAGCGGGCTGATCGCGGCGCGCTTGTCCCAGTCGCGCAGCCGGTCGACGTCGCGGGCGAATGCGTGCACGTGCGCCAGCAGCTGGTGCGAGAACAGCACCGGCTGGGCGTGCTGCAGGTGGGTCATGCCCGGAGCCGCGACACCGAGGTTGTGGTCGGCCTGGGCGATCAGCGCGGTCTCCAGCTCCACGAGCCGGGACACGACCTGCCGGACGTGGTCCCGCAGGTAGAGCCGCATGTCCGTGGCGACCTGGTCGTTACGGCTGCGGCCGGCGCGCAGCTTGCCGCCGAGGGCGCCGAGCCGTTCGAGCAGGCCGCGCTCCAGCGCGGTGTGGACGTCCTCGTCGGCGACCGTCGGTCGGAACTCGCCGGCGCGGCAGGCGTTGTCCAGGTCGTCGAGCGCGTCGAGCATGCGGCGCAACTCGTCGTCGGTGAGCAGGCCCGCGCGGTGCAGGACCCGGGCGTGGGCTCGCGACCCCAGCAGGTCGTACGGGGCGAGCCGCCAGTCGAACTGCACGCTGACCGACAGGCGGGCGAGGGCCTCGGACGGACCGCCCTCGAACCGGGCGCCCCACAGCCTGGTCGGCGTCTTGTGCTGCTGGTCGTCCGTCACGCTGTTCTTCTCCCCTGGAAACTGTCGGCAGGCGTCCGCGACCTGACCGGCCGCCGATGCGAAACTACTGCATGGCGGCCCGGCCGTGTCGGCGGGTGCCGCCCGGGCCGTCGGGCCCGGAGCATTGATGATGGACATGTGCCGGCCGGTCCCGCGTGGCCGACGGCGGCCGGGAGACCGACCGGCCGAGGTGGTTCAGCCGAGTCGGCGGTCCCGCTTGGCCGCGATCTTGCTCGGCAGGCTCCACAGCTCGACGAAGCCCTTGGCGAGGCTCTGGTCGAACGTGTCACCGGTGTCGTACGTGGCGAGGTCGTAGTCGTACAGGGACGCGGCGCTGCGCCGTCCCGTGACGACCGCCCGGCCGCCGTGCAGGGTCATCCGGACGTCGCCGGACACGTGCTTCTGGGCCTCGCTGATGAAGACGTCGAGCGCCTCCATCAGCGGCGAGAACCACAGGCCGTCGTAGGCCAGCTCGCTCCAGCGCTGGTCCACGCCGCGCTTGAAGCGGGCGAGGTCGCGTTCGACCGTGACGTTCTCCAGCTCCTGATGGGCGGTGATCAGCGTGATCGCGGCCGGTGCCTCGTAGACCTCGCGGCTCTTGATGCCGACCAGGCGGTCCTCGACCATGTCGAGGCGGCCGACGCCCTGGGCGCCGGCCCGCTTGTTGAGCTCGGCGACGAGCCGGTACGGGCTGAGCGCCCGGCCGTCCAGCGCGATGGGGACGCCTTCCTCGAAGGTGATGATCACCTCGTCGGCCTCGCGCGGCTGCGCCGGGTCCGACGTGTAGGCGTAGACGTCCTCGATCGGAGCGTTCCAGATGTCCTCGAGGAAGCCGGTCTCGATGGCGCGGCCCCAGAGGTTCTGATCGATGGAGTACGGCGACTTGGACGTGACGTCGATCGGCAGGCTCTTCTCCTCGGCGAAGGCAATGGCCTTGTCCCGCGTCCAGGCGAAGTCACGGGCGGGCGCGATCACCTTGAGCTCGGGAGCGAGGGCCGACAGGCCGGCTTCGAAGCGGACCTGGTCGTTGCCCTTGCCGGTGCAGCCGTGTGACACCGTCGTCCCGCCGTACTCCTTCGCGGCGGCGACGAGGTGCTTGACGATCAGCGGGCGGGACAGCGCGGAAACCAGCGGGTACCGGTCCATGTAGAGGGCGTTGGCCTTGAGGGCGGGGAAGCAGAAGTCCGCCGCGAACTCCTCCTTGGCGTCGACGACGACCGCTTCGGCGGCGCCGCAGGCGAGAGCGCGCTCCCGGATGACCTCGAGGTCCTCTCCGCCCTGCCCGAGGTCCACGGCGACGGCGACGACCTCACCGCCGGTCTGCTCGGCGAGGTACGGGATGGCGACGGAGGTATCGAGACCTCCGGAATACGCGAGTACGACGCGTTCGGTCATGACGATGGCTCCAGTATTCGAAAGTCTGACGCTGACGGCGGGCGCCGCCTGAACGGCGCCCTGGGGGTGCCCGGTGGATCTCCGACCGGACACCCCTAGGCTCGTCGCTCGGCCTTCTCGGGGGCCGCCGACATGATCGGGGCGGTGCTGCGGGGGACCTGGACGGTGCCGCCGTCGGGGTCGGCCGCCGGGTCCCAGGAGGAGTCGGTGGGCGCGCCGCCCACGCCGCCGCGCGCGACTCGTGGGGCCCGGTCGTCCGGGCGCCGCTCGGTCAGCGCCAGCAGCGCGGCCGCGAGTTCGTCGCCGCCCGCGGGGTCACGCGCGATGACGAGGACCGTGTCATCGCCGGCCACGGTGCCGAGCACGGTGGGCCAGTCGGCGTGGTCGATGGCCGAGGCGAGGAACTGCGCGCCGCCGGCCGGGGTGCGCACGATCACCAGGTTCGCGGAGGCCTCGGCGGAGACCAGCAGCTCCTGGGCGAGCCGGGCCAGCCGGCCGCCGAACGTCTCGGCGGCGCCGGTCCGGGCCCGGCGGATGCGCTCGCCGCCCTCCCCCGGCACCGCGTAGATCAGCGTGCCGTCCGCGGCCCGCAGTTTCACCGCGCCGATGTCGACGAGGTCACGCGACAGGGTGGCCTGGGTGACGTCGACGCCGGCGTCGGCGAGCAGCCGGGCCAGCTCGCTCTGGGAGTGCACGGCGTTGCGGCCGAGCAGCTCGATGATCCGCGACTGCCGCGCCGTCTTCGTCAGCGGTGTGGTCATGACGTCGCCCCCAGGATTCCCGGCAGGGCCGTGACGAAGGAGGCGGCCTCGTCCGGCGTGATGATCAGCGGTGGGGCGAGCCGGACCGCCTGGGGCGCGACCGCGTTGACGAGGAAGCCCGCGTCGCGGGCGGCGGCCTCGACGGCGGCGGACTTGGGCTCGGTGAGGACGATCGCCCGCCACAGCCCCCGGCCGCGTACGCCCGCCAGGAGCGGATGGTCGATCGCTTCGATGCCGGCGGCGAGCTGGTCGCCGACCTTGGTGACGTGCTCGAGGAGGCCCTCGCGCTCGATGGTGTCCAGCACGGCCAGCGCGGCGGCGCAGGCGACGGGGTTGCCGCCGAACGTGGAGCCGTGATCGCCCTTGCCGAACGCCGTGGCGTACGGGCCGAAGCCGACGCAGGCGCCGATCGGCAGCCCACCGCCCAGCCCCTTCGCCAGGGTGATCACGTCGGGCCGTACGCCCTCGTGCTGGTGCTGGAACCAGGTGCCGGTGCGGCCGATGCCGCTCTGGATCTCGTCGAGGACGAGCGCCGCTCCGGTCTCGTCGCAGATCGCCCGCGCGGCCGCGAGGTAGCCCTCCGGCGCGGGGATCACGCCCGCCTCGCCCTGGGTCGGCTCGAGGAAGACGGCCGCGCAGTCGCCGGTGACGGCGGCCCGCAGCTCGTCGACCGAGCCGTACGTCACGAACCGTACGTCGGTGGCGAACGGGCCGAACGGCTCGCGGATCGACGCCTTGCCGGTCAGTGCCAGCGCACCCATCGTCCGGCCGTGGAAGCTGCTGTCCGCCGCGACGACGTAGCTACGGCCGGGACCGACCTGCCGCCGGACGAGCTTGTAGGCCGCCTCGTTGGCCTCGGTGCCGGAGTTGGCGAAGAAGACGCGCCCGTCGCCGCCCAGCAGCGCGAGCAAGCGCTCGGCGAGCAGCACCTCCGGCTCGTGCAGGAACAGGTTGGAGGTGTGCGCGAGGGCGCCGACCTGCGCGGAGACCGCCTGGACCAGCGCCGGATGGCCGTGCCCGAGCGCGGAGACCGCGATGCCGCCGATGAGGTCGAGGTAGGGGTTGCCGTCGGTGTCCCAGACCCGGCAGCCCTCGCCGCGGGCGAGCGCGAGCGGCGGGACGCCGTAGTTGGGCATCAGCGCGGCCTCGAACCGTGTCCGCAAGTCGTTCATGCCGGCACCACCATGGTTCCGATTCCCTCGTCGGTGAAGATCTCCAGCAGCAGCGCGTGCGGCACCCGGCCGTCGAGCACGTGGGCCTGCGGGACCCCGCCGCGCACCGCGCGCAGGCAGGCCTCCATCTTGGGCACCATGCCCGCTGACAGTTCGGGCAAAAGTTTCTCCAGGTCGTCGGCGGTGATCTGGTCGATGACCTCCGAGGGGTCCCCGGAACCGTCGGCCGGCCAGTCGGAGTACAGACCCTCCACGTCGGTCAGCACGATCAGCTTGCTGGCCTGGAGGGCGGCGGCCAGCGCGCCCGCCGCGGTGTCGGCGTTGACGTTGTAGACCTCGCCGTCCTCGCCGCGGGCGATGCTGGAGATCACCGGGATGCGGCCGTCGTCGAGGAGGCTGCGGACCGCTCCGGCGTCGACGTCGACGATCTCGCCGACCTGGCCGATGTCGATCTGCTCGCCGTCCACCACGGCGGCCTTGCGCTCGGCGGTGAACAGCCGGGCGTCCTCCCCCGACATGCCGACACCGAACGCGCCGTGCTGGTTGAGCAGGCCAACGACGTCGGGGCCGACCTGGCCGACCAGGACCATGCGGACGACGTCCATGGTCTCCGGCGTGGTCACCCGGAGACCGGCCTTGAACGTGCTCTTCAGGCCCAGCCGGTCCAGGTGCGCGTTGATCTGCGGGCCGCCACCGTGCACCACCACCGGGCGCAGCCCGGCGTACCGGAGGAAGGCGACGTCACGGGCGAAGGCCAGCCGCAGGTCGTCGTCGACCATGGCATGCCCGCCGTACTTGATCACGACGGTCTTGCCGTGAAACTCCTCCAGCCACGGCAGCGCCTCGATGAGCGTGGCGGCCTTCTGCAGGGCGGCCTCGCTGGCGGCCGTGCGGATCTGTGGTTTGGGGCTCATGAGGAGTACGCCGAATTCTCGTGCACGTAGTCGGCGGTGAGGTCGGTGGTGTGCACGGTCGCGGTGTGAGGGCCGGCGCTGAGGTCGACGGTGATGGTCACGTCGCGGGGCCGCATATCGACCTTGGAGCGGTCGTCGCCGAAGGATCCGTTGCGGCACACCCAGACGCCGTTGATCGCGACGTTGAGGCGGTCGGGGTCGAAGACGGCCTCGGTGGTGCCGACGGCGGACAGCACGCGGCCCCAGTTGGGGTCCTCGCCGTGGATCGCGCACTTGAGCAGGTTGCTGCGGGACACCGCGCGCCCGACCAGGACCGCGTCGTGGTCGTTGGCCGCGCCGACGACCTCGATCGCGATCGCCTTGGTGGCGCCCTCGGCGTCGAGCAGCAGCTGCCGGGCGAGGTCGGCGCAGATGTCGGTGACGGTCTCGGCGAGCTCGTCCTCGGACGGGCTGACGCCGCTCGCCCCGCTGGCCAGCAGCAGGACGGTGTCGTTGGTGGACATGCAGCCGTCGGTGTCGAGCCGCTCGAAGGTCACCTCGCAGGCCCGCCGCAGCACCCGGTCGAGGGTCGCCTCGTCGACGTCGGCGTCGGTCGTGATCACGCAGAGCATGGTGGCGAGGGCCGGCGCGAGCATGCCCGCGCCCTTGGCCATGCCGCCGACGGTGTAGCCGCGGGTCGCCCGGCGGAAGGCGATCTTGGCGACGGTGTCCGTGGTCCGGATCGCGTCGGCCGCCGGCAGGCCGCCGTCGCGCGACAGCTCGCGGGCGGCCTTGTCGACGCCGCTGAGCAGAGCGTCCATCGGCAGCCGCTCGCCGATGAGACCGGTGGAGCAGACCGCGACCTCGCCGGCCGAGTCGCCGAGGACGTCCGCGACCTTCTCGGCCGTCTGGTGCGTGTCCTGGAAGCCCGCCGGGCCGGTGCAGGCGTTGGCCCCACCGGAGTTGAGGATGACGGCGCGCACGTGGCCGCCGCGCAGCACCTGCTCCGACCACAGCACCGGCGCGGCCTTCACGCGGTTGCGGGTGAAGACGCCGGCCGCCGCGCGGGACGGACCGTCGTTGACGACGAGGGCGAGGTCGCGCTCACCGCCCTTCTTGATGCCTGCGGCGAGCCCGGCCGCTCTGAATCCAAGGGGGGCGGTGACGCTCACGGGGCGACTCCGATCATGGTGAGACCCATTGCTTCTGGCAGACCGAGGGCGAGGTTCGTGCTCTGCACGGCACCGCCGGCGGTGCCCTTGGTCAGGTTGTCGATGGCGGCCACCGCGACGACGCGCCCGGCGCGCTCGTCGAGGGCGACCTGGACGACGGCGGTGTTCGCGCCGAGCGTCATCGCGGTCGCGGGCCACTGGCCCTCGGGCAGGAGGCGGACGAACGGCTCGTCGGCGTAGGCGGCGGCGTACGCCTCCCGCAGGCCCTGGGCGGTGACGCCGGGCGCGGCCCTGGCCGAGCAGGTGGCGAGGATGCCGCGGCTCATCGGCGCGAGGGTCGGCGTGAACGACACGGTGACGGGGTGCCCCGCCACCGCGGACAGCTGTTGGGTGATCTCCGGGGTGTGGCGGTGGACGCCGCCGACGCCGTACGCGCTCATCGAGCCCATGACCTCGCTGCCGAGCAGGTTGGGCTTGGGTGCCCGGCCCGCGCCGGAGGTGCCGGACGCCGCGACGATCACGGCGTCGGGCTCGGCCAGCCCGGCGGCGTACGCGGGGAACAGCGCGAGCAGCGACACGGTCGGGTAGCACCCCGGCACCGCGATGCGCCGCGTGGCGCGGAGCCGCTCGCGGTTGCCGGGCAGCTCCGGCAGGCCGTACGGCCAGGTGCCCGCGTGCGCGCCGCCGTAGTAGTGCTCCCAGTCCGAGGCGTCGGCGAGCCGGAAGTCGGCGCCGCAGTCGACGACGAGCACGTCGTCGCCCAACTGCTCCGCGATCGGCCCGGACTGGCCGTGAGGCAGGGCGAGGAAGACGATGTCGTGACCGGCCAGGGCCTCGGGTGTCGTCTCGGCGAGGATCCGGTCGGCCAGCGGGTGCAGATGCGGCTGGTGCGCGCCGAGTGGTGTGCCCGCGCTCGCATTCGCGGTCAGCGCGCCGATCTCGAGCTCGGGGTGCCCGGCCAGCACACGCAGCAGCTCACCTCCCGCATAGCCGCTCGCTCCGGCGATCGCCGCACGCGTGCCCATCGTCTCCTCCTCCGTGGCGCTGTGTTAAGTATGCATTTCGCTGCATCATCATGCAAGCGCCTTTCCGGTTCCCGGGAAACCGCTAAGGTCCCGTCCATGCGCCGGATCGCCCTGCTCTCCCTGCCCCTGGCCGCCCTGCTCGCCGTCACCGGATGCGGCTCCGGTTCCACGCCGAAGGCCGCCAAGACGACGGCGGCCGGCCAGGCCGACTGCGGGAAGGTCGACGCCGCCGGCGGCGCCCCGGCGTACCTCAAGGTGACCAAGGGTTCGGCGTCCTGCGCCGAGGCGGTCTCGGTGTACAAGGCGTTCTTCGCCGAGATCGCCGAGGGCAAGGCGCCGGGCCAGGGCAGCGGCGGCGAGCTCTCGGTCCAGGGCTGGTCGTGCGTCATCTACCCGCCCGACCAGATCCAGCAGAACGGCCGCGGCGCCGACTGCACGAAGAGCGGCGCCACCGTCACCGCGTTCCAGAAGGCGGGCTGACCCCGCGTCGGGCCCGCCCCGGCCCTGACGCTCACGGAAGCTCACCCCCGGTCCTGACGCTCGCGGAGGACTTCCCGGCGAATCTTCAACGGCGTATATCTGGGTATGCCGTTTTGCCCCGATATATACATGTTTTGAGGGAGATTCGCCGTGGCTCACCACACGGAACTCGAGCGCAAGTACGACGCCGACGCCGACTTCGTGCTTCCCGACCTGCGGGAAGCCCGCGTAAAGGTCGGCGAACCCGCCACGCACACCCTTCAGGCCCGGTACTTCGACACGGAGGACCTGCGGCTCGCCGCCCACGGGATCACGCTGCGCCGCCGGCGCGGCGGCGATGACGCCGGATGGCACCTCAAGCTGCCGGCGGGCAAGAACACCAGGCGAGAGATCCAGCTGCCGCTCGGCGACGGCGGTGAGCAGGCTGTGCCCGCGGAACTCGCCACGCTCGTCACCGTCCGCACGCGCGGGAGGCCGCTCGTGCCCGTGGCCGAGGTGGAGACCCGCCGGATCGAACGCCCCCTCCTGGGCAAGAACGGCCGGGTGCTGGCGAAACTGGCCGACGACACGGTGCACGCGCACCCCTTCGGCGGGAGCGGCGGCGAGGTCCGCCTGATGGCGTGGCGCGAGATCGAGATCGAGGCCGTCACCGCGTCCGACGACTTCCTGTCGGCCGTCGGCGACCACCTGCTCGGCGCCGGCGCCCGGGAGTCGGCGGCCCGATCCAAGCTGGCCCGCACGCTGGAAGCGGTCCCCTCCTCCGACCGGCGCGCGGACACCCGCACCGCCGGAGGGGTCCTCGTAACCTATCTCGCCAAGCATTTCGACAAGATGCTGGCGTACGACCCGCTCGTCCGCCTGGCCGACCACGACGACGACACGGTGCACAGGATGCGCGTGAGCGTACGGCGGATGCGCAGCCTCCTCCGCACCCATCGGCGCATGATCGATCCGGCCCGCGTCGCCGGCCTCGACGCCGAGCTGAAGTGGCTGGCCGACGTGCTGGGCGAGGTCCGTGACCTGGAGGTGCTCCGCGCGCGGTTCGAGCGGCGCCTGGCGGACCTGCCCGACGCCGATCAGCGGCCGACGTGGCTGGCCGCGATGGCAGCGGAGGAGCTCCGCGCTCGCGACCGGCTGCGCGCGAGCCTGTTGGCACCGCGGTACCTCGCTCTCCTCGACGCGGTCGACGCCTTCCTGGCCTCCCCGCCCCTCATCCGCGGACACGCCCGCCGACCGACCCGGCGCGAGACGGCCAAGGCCGTCGACAAGGCCTGGCGGACGATGCTGCGCCGCCATGCCCGCTCCGCCGAACTGCCCCCGAGCACGGCCCACGACGTCGCCCTCCACGGCACCCGTAAGGCCGCCAAGCGGGCCCGCTACACCGCCGAGGCCGCCGTGCCCGCCCTGGGCTCCCCCGCGAAGAAGCTGGCCCGCCGCGCGGAGCGGCTGCAGGAGGTGCTCGGCGCCTACCAGGACGGCGTGGTCGCCGCCGAGCGGCTCGGTGATTTCGCCCGCCGGCCCGGGACACCGGCCGCCGAGGCCTTCACCGCCGGCCGGCTCGCCGAGCGGGAGGAACACGATAGGGAACGCGAGCTGCGGAATCTGCCCGCCGCCGTGAAGAAGGCCGCCAAGCGCGGGCCGCGCCGCGCCCTCCGGAAGAAGTGACCCGCGCGGGCCCACCTCCGTCTTCAGGCCGCGACCGCCCGGTCGACGTCCCCGGGCGTGTCCGGTGGATCCACCTCCGGCTGCGCGGCGACTCGGGTTGGCCAAGGCTTCTCCCCGATTTCCCCCATGCGCCGTGGAGCGTTGCTGATCGCTTGAGAACACTGTCCTGCCCCGCTGATCCGACCCCGAGGCAGGCCATTCATGACCGACATCAACCGTCGACGATTCATGCAACTCGCCGGTGGGACGGCCGCGATGACCGCGCTGTCCACGAGCATCGCCCGGGCCGCTGAGGTCCCCGCGGCCCGTCGCACCGGCACTCTGCGGGACATCGAGCACATCGTGGTCCTCATGCAGGAGAACCGGTCCTTCGACCACTACTTCGGCACGCTGCGCGGTGTGCGCGGATTCGGCGATCCGCATCCCGTGACGCTGCCCAGCGGCAAGCCGGTCTGGAACCAGTCCGACGGGACCAAGGACGTCCTCCCGTTCCACCCGGACGCGACCGACCTCGGCCTGCGGTTCCTCCAGGACCTCGACCACAGCTGGAACGGCGGGCACGCCGCCTGGAACGGCGGCGCGTACGACAAGTGGGTGCCGGCCAAGACCGCCACCACGATGGCGTACCTCACGCGTAAGGACATCCCGTTCCACTACGCGCTGGCCGACGCCTTCACGATCTGCGACGCCTACCACTGCTCGATGATCGGCCCCACCGACCCGAACCGCTACTACATGTGGACCGGCTACACCGGCAACGACGGCACCGGCGGCGGCCCCGTCCTCGGCAACGACGAGGTGGGCTACTCCTGGACGACCTATCCCGAGCGCCTGGAGAAGGCCGGGGTCTCCTGGAAGATCTACCAGGATGCCGGCGACGGCCTCGACGGCCCGGGCTCCTGGGGGTGGACGAACGACGCCTACATCGGCAACTACGGCGACAACTCACTGCTCTACTTCAACCAGTACCGGAACGCCAAGCCCGGCGATCCGCTCTACGACAAGGCACGGACCGGCACCGACGCCAAGCACGGCCAGGGATTCTTCGACATCCTCAAGGCCGATGTTCAGGCCGGCCGGCTGCCGCAGATCTCGTGGATCGCCGCGCCCGAGGCCTTCACCGAGCACCCGAACTGGCCCGTCAACTACGGCGCCTGGTACATCTCCCAGGTCCTGAACGCGCTGACGGCCAACCCGGACGTGTGGAGCAAGACGGCGCTGTTCATCACCTACGACGAGAACGACGGCTTCTTCGACCACGCCGTGCCGCCGTACCCGCCGTCGTCCTCGGCGCAGGGCCGTTCGACGGTCGACGTCGCCGGCGAGATCTTCCCGGGTTCCGGCCAGAGCGTCGCCGGTCCGTACGGCCTGGGGCAGCGCGTCCCGATGTTCGTCGTGTCGCCCTGGAGCAAGGGCGGCTGGGTGTGCTCCGAGGTCTTCGACCACACCTCGATCATCCGGTTCATGGAGCAGCGCTTCGGAGTTCACGAGCCGAACATCTCGGGCTGGCGCAGGGCCGTCTGCGGCGACCTGACCTCGGCGTTCGACTTCGGCCACACCGCCGCCCGGATGCCCGCGCTCCCCGACACCAGCGGCTATGTCCCGCCGGACCGCGACCGGCACCCCGACTACATTCCGACCCCGCCGGCGAACCCGGCGCTGCCGAAGCAGGAGCGCGGGCTGCGCCCCGCCCGGCCGCTGCCGTACGACCTGGCCGCCGACGGCCGGGTGGGAGCCGACGGTCTGGCGATCGACTTCGCCGATCACGGCGAGGCGGCCGCGACCTTCTACGTCACCTCCACGACCCACGCGAACGGGCCCTGGACCTACACCGTGGGCGCGGGCCGACGGCTCTCCGCGACGTGGAGCGGGACGGGCGCGTACGACGTCCGGGTGCACGGTCCGAACGGCTTCTTCCGGCGACTCGCCGGTCACGGTGGCAGTGCCGGCCCCGAGGTGGCCGCGCGCCACGACGGCGGCCGTGAGGAGGTCCAGCTGGTGCTGACCAACGGCGGCAAGGACCCCGTACGGCTCACGGTCAAGGACGCCTACGGCAACGGGCGCACGGCCACGTACCGGGTCCAGCCGGGCGCACGCGTCGTACACGTGGCATCGGCGGGTCGCAGCCACGGCTGGTACGACCTGTCGGTCGTCTCCGACCACGACGACACGTTCCTGCGGCGGCTGGCCGGCCACGTCGAGACCGGACGCCCGAGCACGAGCGACCCCGCGATCGCCACGAGCTGAGCACGGGGACACCCCGGCCTCGCCCTCACTGCCGCCGAGCGTCGTGGGCGAGGCCGACCGGGTCCGCTGATCCCTCGGCGACCGATATCGCCGGCATCTCGTGCGCGGGCCGATGTGACACGACCGCGCCGTGATCACGCTTGCGTGATCACGGCGCGGTGTTGGGGCGTATCCGGTGGATCTCCGTCCGGATGGCTCCTGGGTCAGGCTCCGCGAAGGACGGCGCCGACCCGCTCGGCCGCCGCGGCGACGGCGGCGTCCCGGACGGCGGTGGTCTCCTCGGCCGTGAGCGTACGGTCGGACGCGCGGAACCGGAGCGTGTAGGCGAGCGACTTGTTCCCCTCGCCGACCTGCTCACCGGTGTACACGTCGAAGAGCCGGATCGACTCGAGAAGGTCCCCGGCGCCCTGCGCCTCGACGCCCGCCCGGAGCGCGGCCTCCACCTCGGCGGCGGGGACGGGCCCGGCCACGGTCAGGGCGATGTCCTGGGTGGCCACCGGGTACGTCGCGACGTGCGGCGCGACCACGGTGCCGGACGCCTTCGGCTCCAGCAGGCTCAGGTCGAGCTCCATGGCGCAGGCGCGGGACGGCAGGTCGTACGCCTTGGTCACCCGAGGGTGCAGCTCCCCCGCGTGGCCGACGAGGGTCCCGTCGGCGAACAGCGCGGCGCAGCGGCCGGGGTGCCAGGGCGCGTGCTGGTCCGCCTTGACCTCCAGCTCGACGCCCGCCTCGGCCGCGACGATCCGGGCGGCCTCGATGGCGTCGGCCCAGGTCGCCGGGCGGCCCTCGCCCCACCAACCGGCCGGCTCCCGGGCCCCGGCCAGGACCGCGGCGACGCGCAGCGGCTGGTCGGGCAGCGCCGCCTGGATGGCGGCGAGCTCCTCCGCCGTGGGCGCGCGGTCGACCGGCGGCCGCGGCGGGGTCGGGGCGTCCGGACGGGGCCGGTAGACGAGGCCCGTCTCAAACAGGGCGACGTCGGCGAAGCCGCGCCCGACGTTGCGGCCCAGCGTGCGCAGCAGCGCCGGGAGCAGCGTCGTGCGGAGGAGCGGCTCGTCCTCGGTGAGCGGGTTGGCCAGCCGCAGCGCGCGCCGGCGGGCGTCGTCGGCGGGCAGCTGCAGGGCGTCCCAGTCGCCTGCGGACACGAACGGGTAGTTGATCACCTCGTCGTAGCCGGCCGCGGCCAGGGCCCGGCCGACGCGGCGGCGCAGCCGCTGCGCCGGGGTGAGACCCCGCCCGGCGACCGAACGCGGGGCGCGCGCGGGGATGTTCTCGTAGCCCTCGAGCCGGATGACCTCTTCGGCGAGGTCGTTCGGGTCGCGCAGGTCGGGCCGCCAGGACGGCGGCGTCACGGTGAGGACGTCGTCGTCATCGGGGACCCACCGGCCCGGCATCACAATGACCTCGCAGCCGACGTCACGCAGCCGCTTGACCACCGTGTCACGGCCGTACGCGACGCCCGCGACGCGGTCCGGGTGGCCGGCCGGGATGGTGATCGTGACGTTCTCCGCCGGCGCCTCGGCGTGCGTCACGCCGGGCAGCACCTCGGCGCCGCCGAGCTCGGCCAGCATCCGCGCGGCCTTGTACGTCGCCACCAGCGGCAGGTCACGGTCGACGCCGCGCTCGAAGCGGTACAGCGCCTCGCTCCTGAGCTTGTGGCGGCGGCCCTGCCGCGCCAGGTCGCTCGCCGAGAAGTGCGCACCCTCGATCACCATGTCGGCCGACTTCTCGTCGATCTCGGTGTGCAGGCCGCCCATCGTGCCGGCCATCGAGATCGGGCCCGACCCGTCGGTGATCAGAACGTCGTCCGGGTGCAGGTCCCGTACGACGTGGTCGAGGGTCTCCAGCCGCTCGCCCGGCTCGGCCCGGCGGACGACGATCTGGCCGGTCAGCTTCGCCCGGTCGAACGCGTGCAGCGGCTGGCCCAGCTCGAGCATCAGGTAGTTGGTGACGTCGACGGCCAGGGACACCGAGCGCATACCGGCGCGGGCCAGCCGGACCCGCATCCACAGCGGCGACGGCGCGTCCGGCGCGAAGCCGCGCACCTCCCGGAGGACGAAGCGGTCGCAGCCGGTCGGGTCCGCGATGCTCGCCGGGTACGACTCGCCGGTCTCGGCCGGGAGCTCGACGTCGGCGGGGTCGCGGAACGGCACGTCGTACGCCGTCGCGACCTCGCGGGCGACGCCGCGGATCGAGGCGGTGTAGCCGCGGTCCGGCGTGATCGCGAGGTCGAGCACCTCGTCGCGGAGCCCGGTCAGCTCGACGAAGTCGGCCCCGAGGGGCGTGTCCGCCGGCAGGATGAGGATGCCGGGACTGCTCTCGGCCAGGCCGAGCTCGGCCTCGGAGCAGATCATGCCGTCGGACACCCGCCCGTACGTCTTGCGCGCGGCGATCGCGAACCCGCCGGGCAGCGCGGCGCCCGGCAGCGCGACCGGCACGCGGTCGCCGGCGACGAAGTTGGTCGCGCCGCAGACGATGCCGCGCGGCTCGCCTTCGCCGACGTCGACCTGGCAGAAGCGGATCGGCTTCTTGAAACCGCTGAGCTCCTCGATCTCCAGGACCTGCCCGGTGATCACGCCGGTCACGTCGTGCCCGACGGCGTCGACGGACTCGACCTCCATACCGGCGGCGATCAGCTTCTGGGCGATGTCACGCGCGGTGACCTCGGCGGGCAGCTCGGCGTACTCCCGCAGCCACGAAACAGGGGCGCGCATCAGATCTCCATCCCGAATGCCTGGGTGAAGCGCACGTCACCCTCGAACATGTCGTGCATGTCCTCGACCCCGTGCCGGAACATCAGCGTGCGCTCGACGCCCAGGCCGAACGCCCAGCCGCTGTAGCGCTCCGGGTCGACCCCGGCGGCGATCAGCACGCGCGGGTTGACCATGCCGCAGCCGCCCAGCTCGATCCAGCCCTCCGACCGGCAGGTGCGGCAGGGCTCGCCGCCGGGCTCGGCCGAGGCGCCGCGGCAGACGAAGCACTGCATGTCGACCTCGGCGGACGGCTCGGTGAACGGGAAGTAGTACGGGCGGAAGCGGGTCTTGAGCCCTTCGCCGAACATCCCCGTGACGAACGCGCCGATGGCGCCGCGCAGGTCGGCCATGGTGATGCCCTCGTCGACGACCAGGCCCTCCATCTGGTGAAAGACGGGGCTGTGCGTCGCGTCGAGCTCGTCGGTGCGGAAGGTGCGGCCGGTGCAGACGACGTAGACCGGAAGCTCACGGGTCAGCAGAGCGCGGATCTGGACCGGCGAGGTGTGGGTCCGCAGAACGAGGCCCGAGTCCTCCGACTCGACGAAGAAGGTGTCCTGCATCTCCCGCGCCGGGTGGGCGGGCGGGAAGTTCAGCGCGTCGAAGTTGAACCACTCGGCCTCGACCTCCGGCCCCTCGGCCAGTTCGAAGCCCATGGAGACGAAGACATCGGCCATGCGCTCGGCGATGGTCGTCACCGGGTGCCGGGCGCCGCGCGGCGTGCGGTCCCACGGCAGGGTTACGTCGACGGCCTCCTCGACGAGGACGCGCTGGTCGCGCTCCTCCTCCAGCTCGACCTGACGCGCCTTGAGCGCGTCGGAGACCTCACGGCGGGCGGTGCCGACGCGCTTGCCGGCCTCGGCCTTGGCCTGCGGCGGCAGGGCGCCGATCTCCCGGTTGGCGAGCGCGAGCGGCGAACGGTCGCCGGCGTGGGCCAGACGGACCTGCTTCAACTCGTCGAGGCTCGCGGCCGCCGCGATCGCGGCGAGCGCCTCGTCGCGCGCGCGGGCCACCTCGTCCGGGTGGAGCGCGGTGACCTCGACGGGGTCATATGACTTATTAGGTGCGGACATGTTCGGATTACTCCAGCAGTGGCGGAACGGCGATCGAGTCTAGTCGGCGCACGGCCTCCAGCCCGGGATCCGGGCCATTACACGATCATGGCGGACCCGTGCCGGTCGGGAAGCCCGCGGCGCTCTCAGGCGAAGTCTGGAGCCCCTGCGGGCAGGCTAAATCGGAACTCGGCGCCGCCGCCGGGGGCGCGCCGCACGTCGATGGTGCCGCCGTGCGCCTCGACGAGGCCCTTCACGATGTAGAGACCGAGGCCGGTGCCCCCGCGGGGCTGGCCGTGGCCGCGCCAGAACTGGCGGAAGACGCGCTGGGCCGCCTCGGGCGGGATGCCCTCGCCCTCGTCGCGCACCGCGACGACGGCTCCCCGCGTGCTCGCGTCCGGCTCCACCACGATCGTCACAGTACCAGCACCGTGCCGGACGGCGTTCTCCACGAGGTTGCCGAGGATCTGGTCGATCTTGTCGGGATCGAGCCACATCTCCGGCAACTCGCCCGGCACCTCCAGTACGAACCGGTCCGGCGACTCACCCGCGGCCACCCGGCCGGCGATGATCTTGCGGGCCTCCTCGACCACGTCGACGACCTGGCGGCGCATCTCCAGCCGGCCCGCCTCGATGCGGGAGACGTCCAGCAGCTCGGTGATCAGCCGGGTCACCCGGTCGGCGTCGGAGTTGACCGTCTCGAGCATGACGCGCTTCTGGTCGTCGTTGAACCGGTGCCACTTGGCCAGCAGGGTGGCGGTGAAGCCCTTGACGCTGGTCAGCGGCGACCGCAGCTCGTGCGCGACAGTGGAGACGAGGTCCGCTCGGCCGCGCTCGTGACGGGCGCGCTCGGCCGCGTCGCGCAGGGCGACGGTGAACGAGCGCACGGTGCCGTCCCGCTCGCGGTCGTAGGACGCGGTGACGAGCAGCTCGGGCCCGTCGCCGAGGTAGAGCGGCCGCTCCGGGTGACGGGTGCGGATCGCCAGACCGCCGTACGGGTCGAGGCACTTCCACCAGTCCCGGCCGTCGGCGTCGCGCAGCGGCAGGACGTCGGTGAAGTCGCGGCCGAGCGCCCTGGCCTTCGGCATGCCGGTCAACCGCACCGCGGCGCGGTTGAACACGACGACCCTCCGGTCGGCGTCGGCCACGAGCAGCCCGTCGGGCAGCGAATCGGGGCAGACCCCGTACGACGCCGCCCGCCCGGCGGAGGGCTCAGAGCCACCTGGAACCGGTCCGCCCACGACCCCCGCCACCTCCCCCGGCTCCATATTTACCGCGACAGCCTGACTCTAGTGCGGACGGCGGAAATCCCGCCACGCCGGAGTTGTTAACGTCCGGTGTTCCCGGCATGTCGCCTAGTACGAGTCAGTGCTGAAACGCCTCGTCGACGGTGTCATATGTGGGGAACAGCGCGTCGAGCCGGGTGATTCGCAGAATCCTCCGCTGAGCGGGCCGCACCCCCGCGAGACAGAGCGTGCCGCCCTTCTCCCGGAGCCGGTTGCCCACCGCGACCAGCGCGCCGAGCCCGGCGGCGTCACAGAAGCTCACGGCCCCGAAGTCGACGACGAGGTGGATGTGGCCGCTGTCGGCCAGCCTCAGGAGATCCGCGCGCAGCCGCCCCGCCGTCTGCACGTCGATCTCACCGCCGATCGCAACGACCGCGACGGCGCCGGCGCGCCGCACCACCGTGGCGGCCATCGCGCGGCCGGCCATCTGGCACCGGTGTGCGCCCCCGCGCGCCATCGGAGACCTGCTCGAGAGCCGCTCGCAGCTCATCGCCGATCGTCGGCGAGGCAGCGGAATGCCCTTTATGTTCGTATTCAACCGTTTTGCCCCGTTCATCGGAATCTTCGTTGATACCGTGACGGCCGCCCCGAAGCGCGAACCGCCGTCCGGCCGGTTCACCGATCCGGCACGGCGGAATCAACAGCATCGATCATGTCGGCTTTTGTTCGATTGAACGAATCGGGACGCCGATTTGTTACAGCGGGAAGACATCCTTGTTGCGTTCGGTATCGGATGCCTGCTCCCATGGCCGCAATCACCTTTTGCCGCCGGGCCGGATGGCGAGCTACGTGCGATCCGGGTCTCAGGAGGGGGTGCCGGAACGCTGTGCCCGGGCCGAGGCGTACAGGCACACGGCGGCCGCGGTGGCGAGGTTGAGGCTCTCGGCCCCTCCGTAGATGGGAACGCGCACGACCTCGTCGACCGCGCCCAGGATCTCCTCCGGCAACCCCCACGCCTCGTTGCCGAACACCCAGGCCGTGGGGCCGGCGAGCGTTCCCGAGTCGAGCGCGGCGTCCAGGGAGCACGTGCCGGCCCCGTCCGCCGCCAGGACCCTCAGGCCGGACTCCTTGAGCGCCGGGATCAGCATGTCGAAGCGCGGCCCGACCACGACCGGCAGATGGAACAGGCTGCCGGCCGAGGCGCGCACGCACTTGCCGTTGTACGGGTCGACGGAGGCATCCGTGAAGATCACCGAGTCGGAGCCGGCGGCGTCGGCGGTGCGCAGGACGGTGCCGGCGTTCCCGGGATCGCGAACGTGCGCCAGCACGGTCACCAGACGCGGAGGCGGCGCGAGCACGCCCTCGAGGTCGACGTCGACGAACGCGCAGACGGCCAGCAGGCCCTGCGGGGTGACGGTCTGGGCGAGTTCGGCCATGACCTCGCCGCTCACCCGGAAGATCGGGACGCCGGAGCGCTCCGCCTGGACGACCAGGTCGTGGTGGCGGTTCTCCGCCTCGGCGGTGGTGAACAGCTCCGCGAGGACGCCGTCGAGCGCCAGGGCCTCCCGTACCGCCTGGGGGCCCTCGGCGAGAAACCGCCGCTCGCGGCGGCGGAACGCGCGTTTGGCGAGCCGACGAGCCGCCTTCACCCGTGGTGATCGAGTGGAGATCAGGTCGCGGCCCGCCATCAGCGTCGTTATCTGCGCGGTCAGGCGGCCGCGCTGCCCTCGGCGGGCAGCGCCTTCTTGGCCGTCTCGACGAGGACCGTGAACGCCGCGGCGTCGTTGACCGCGAGCTCGGCGAGCATGCGACGGTCGACCTCGACGCCGGCCTCGCGCAGGCCCTGGATGAACCGGTTGTACGTCATGCCGTTCGCGCGGGCCGCCGCGTTGATCCGCTGGATCCACAGGCGACGGAACTGGCCCTTGCGGTCCTTCCGGTCACGGAAGGCGTACGTCATCGAGTGGAGCTGCTGCTCCTTGGCCTTGCGGTACAGCCTGGACCGCTGGCCACGGTAGCCACTCGCCCGCTCGAGGACGACCCGGCGCTTCTTGGCGGCGTTGACCGCCCGCTTCACGCGTGCCACGTCTTGAACTCCTTCGTGGAGGCCGTGCCTTGTGAGCTCCGGCCGGTCGTTCGACTAACGGGTCTGCCGGCACCGAAGGGGTGCCGGAGCCCGGCGATCAGGTGGTGCCGGGCTTACTCGCCGAGCAGCTTCTTGATCTTGGTCTCGTCGTTCTTGGACACCACGACCGCTCCGTCGAGCCGGCGCGTGCGCTTCGTCGGCTTGTGCTCGAGCAGGTGGTTGCGGTTGGCGCGGCGGCGCATGACCTTGCCGGTGCCCGTCAGCTTGAACCTCTTCTTGGCACCACTGTGCGTCTTCATCTTCGGCATGGTCGCCGACGTCTCCCTAAGTCCGAGCGCCTCGATCCGGGCATACGGCGGCTCCACGCGGAGCGCCGTACGCCTGAGAGGCGCGTGTGCTTACCTCTTCGCGAGACGACCCCGCTCGGTGAGCAGGGTCGTGGCGGAGCGGGCCCGGTCAGGCCGGGGAACCGTGCTCCTCCTGCTGCCGTCGCGCACGACTTCCCGTCGCGGTGCGCGTTTCGGCCTTTGCCTCGCTCTTCTTCTTGTGCGGTCCGAGGACCATGATCATGTTGCGGCCGTCCTGCTTGGGACGGGACTCGACGAAGCCGAGCTCCTCGACGTCCTCCGCCAGCCGCTGCAACAGCCGGAACCCCAGCTCCGGCCGGGACTGCTCGCGGCCACGGAACATGATCGTGACCTTGACCTTGTCACCTGCCTTGAGGAACCGCTCGACGTGGCCCTTCTTCGTGCCATAGTCGTGCGGATCGATCTTCGGCCGGAGTTTGATCTCCTTGATGACCGTGTGCGCCTGGTTACGTCGCGCATCGCGGGCCTTCATCGCGGACTCGTACTTGAACTTGCCGTAGTCCATGAGCTTGGCCACGGGCGGCCTCGCGGTCGGGGCGACCTCGACGAGATCAAGGTCGGACTCCCGGGCAAGGTCGAGTGCCTTGGCGATCGGTACGATGCCGACCTGTTCGCCGTTCGGACCGACGAGCCGGACCTCGGGCACGCGAATGCGCTCGTTGATACGCGGTTCGGCGCTGATGGGACCTCCTTGGGGCTTCCGAGCTGTCCTGACCGGCCATGCCCTGGGCTCTTCATAGGAAAAGCCCCGCATGACTCGCATGCGGGGCCATCGCCATTACCGGACGCCCCGGCGGCCGGAGCCGACGAGGCGGGCACGCCTGAAACGTGCCTGACCGGAACCCATCAGCCTCTCGTCTCCCGAAGGAGCGCAGCCGATCAGGTGGGAGATGACCTCCGCTTGCGCGCCCGGCGCGTACACGCCAGGCCAGTCAAAGGTCAAAGATATCAGCTTTCCGGCCGTACGTCGAAAGCGCGCACGTCGAACGCCGCGGTGACCTTCACCGGCTCCGCGAGCGCGGCGATGCGCGCCCGCAGGATCTCCGGTTCGGTGTGCCGGGCGCTGGGGCCCATCGTCACGAGCGACGCGACGTCGGCATGAGTGAGGGACAGCGGAAGGTCCAGGGACCAGGCGCCCGCGGGGGCGAAGCGCTCACCGACCGAGTCGGCCACGCGGTCGGCCTTCCGCTCGTCCACGGACAGCAGCCCGAGCCGTTCGATCAGCTCGCCCAGGTGGTGCGGGGCCGGAGTGACGACGATCAGCGCGCCGTCCGCCCTGAGCACCCGGTGAAACTCCGCCCCACTCCGCGGGGCGAACACGTCGATGAGGACCCCGACCTCGCCCGTGCGCACGGGCAGCGGACGCCAGACGTCCCACGCCAGGGCGCCGATCCGCGGATGCGCCCGCGCGGCGCGGCGCAGCGCGTGCTTGGAGATGTCGAGGGCCACGCCGGGCCGTCCGGGCAGCCGGTCGAGCACGGCCGCGAGGTAGTGGCCTGTGCCCGCGCCGGCGTCCAGCACGCAGCCCTCGCCCGGGTCGAGGGCCGCAGCACGCTCGGCGACCAGCTCGGCGAGCGGGGCGAAGTGGCCGCCGCCGAGGAAGTCCGCGCGGGCGGCGACCATCTCCGGGGTGTCGGCCGTGCCGAGGTGCGCCTTGCCGGTCAGCAGGTTGGCGTAGCCCTGCCTGGCGATGTCGAACGCGTGCCCGGCCGGGCAGCGCAGGGCCGTCGCCGCGACGGCCAGATCGCCGGCGCAGATCGGGCAGCGGAGGTACGGGACGACGTCGGCGAGCACCCTCCCATGATGGTGCAGGCGAACGGGCACTTCGTCTCGTTCGGTGGCGATATATCGATCATCAGTATATAAAGATCACATGAAACAAAGGTCGCTGCAGGAACCCACGTTCCTCATCCTCACGGCGTTGGCGGCCGGGCCCCAGCACGGGTACGGCATCATCGGCGACGTCGAGCGGATCTCCGACGGGCGCGTGCGCCTCCGGGCCGGGACGCTCTACGCCGCCCTCGACCGGCTGACCGCCGACGGCCTCGCGGAGATCGACCGCGAGGACGTCGTCGAGGGCCGGCTACGCCGCTACTACCGGCTCACGGACACGGGCGCCGCGCGCCTCGCCGCCGAGGCCGAACACCTGCGCCGCAACGCCGAGACCGCCACGACCCGCCTGCGCCTGGCCGGAGGATCCGCATGAGCCCCCTCGAACACCGGCTGGGACGCTGGCTACGGCTCTACCCGGTCGACCAGCGCGAGGAGATGCTCGGCGTCCTGCTCGCCACGGCCGGCCCTGGCCGGGAACGGCCCAGCCCCCGGGACGCCGCCGACCTCGTCGGAGGAGCCGTTCGCGTCCGTCTTCGCCGCGAGATCCGTTCCCTCGGCGGGCCGGTGTGGAGCGACGCGTTCGCGGTGCTCGGCCTGGTAACGATCCTGGCCCTCTTCACTTGCCTGGCAGCCACCCTGCTGGACCTCATCGGCGTCTACGTCCTCGTTCAGACGCCGCCCGCACACATCTGGCCGATGTGGGCGCCGTGGCCGCTCGTCGCCGCGTTGAGCCTGCTGGGCCTGCGGCGCACCTCGATCGGCCTCGCATGGGCCGCGGCGCTGGCTCAGATGCCCTGGCTCGCCGTCTGCGAGATGGACGCCTTCTCTGACCGGCTGGGCCAGAACCTCTACTGGTTCGTTCTGGCGATCATCGCTGCCGCTGCCTTGTCCGTCTCGGACGGCCTCCGCCGGGCGCTGTCGCTCCTCGGATGGTGGCGGGTCGCCCTTCTCTTGGCCGGCCTCGGAGTCCTCGCCTACGCGCTGAGCATCCCCGCCGAGGAAGTCGACGCGTGGCGGAGAGCCATGCCGCCGTCGGCATGGTCGTTCCACGATCCCCAATGGTGGCTGACCATCGCGCCGTTGGCGTTGTTCGCCGTGGCGTGCACCCGGCCGACGACGGCCGCCGGCCGTAGGTGGATGACGATGCTGATACTGAGCCTGGTGCCGACCGTCTACGTCGTGGGGTTCCAGATCGCGATCGACACCACACTCGAGCCCGTCGTCGACGCGATCCGTGTCATCGGTTGTCTGGCGGTCGTGACCGTCCTCATGGCGGCCGCGGCGTCCCGTCTTCGCGAGCGACGGCGCAGCACGTCATGACGCCACGGTCCGCATCACTCGAACACCGGCTGCGGCGGTGGCTACGGCTCTACCCGGTCGACCAGCGCGAGGAGATGCTCGGCGTCCTGCTCGCCACCGCCGGCCCCGGCCAGGAACGGACGAGCCCTCGCGACGCCGCCGACCTCGTCAGAGGAGCCGTCCGCGTCCGCCTGCAGCGCGAAGTCCGGTCCCTCGACGGCCCGGTGTGGCGAGACGCCTTCGCCGTCCTCAGCGTGGTCACGACCGCCCTCCTGGCCACCGGCCTGATCGCCTACTTCCGGGATGAAGCCGTACTGGCGGCCAACGGCGTCACCTCCTCCTCCATCGACCCCGGCTCCTCCTACATGGAGCTGATCCCGGAGCCGGCGCAGGTCTGGGCGATGTGGGCGCCATGGCCGGCCGTAGCTGCGTTGAGCCTGCTGCGCCTGAGCCGTACGGCGGCCATCCTGGCCTGGGCGGCGACGCTGTCTCAGATACCGTGGCTGGCCGTCGCCCAAGGCCGTGACGCCATCTCCACGGGCGTGGTGGAGGGCAACCTGCTCTGGTTCGGCCTGGCGATCCTGGCCGCGACGGCGTTGTCGCTTTCGGACGGGCTTCGTCCCGGCCTCTCGGTCCTCGGCCGATGGCGGGGGGTCGTCCTCTTGGCGGGCGTCACCGCGTTCGCCTATACGCTGGTCGGCCTTCCCACACCGGGGACCACTTTGCTGGGTGACAACGTCGTGCTGCTGCGGCCGGTGACGGTCCAGGATCCGGCATGGCTCCTGGGCGTCGAATCGCTGTTGCTGATCACCGCCGCCTGCGCCTGGCCACGGTCGGCGTCCGGTCGCCGATCGATCGCCGCGGTGCTCCTGGCCCTGTCGCCGTTCCTGTGGTCGATCGCACAATGGACCTCGCTCACCGGACTCCTCGCCGCGGCCATTGATGTCATCGGCGTGGCCGGTCCGCTGGTCCTGATCGCGCTCATGGGCGGGGCGCTGGCGTCACGCCTCCGTGGGCGGAGGCACAGCACGTCATGACACGGCGGCGCGCATCGCCTCGACGGGGGCCGGTGCGCGTCCCGTCATGAGCTCGACCTGGCGGGCGGCCTGGTGCACCAGCATGGGCAGGCCGCCCACCACGATGCCGCCGTGCTCGGCCACGGCCTCGGCGGCGGCCGTCGGCCAGGGCGCGTACACGACGTCGAAGAGCGCACCCGTCGCCCGCCCGACCACCTCGGCGTACGGGTCTGCGGCGTGGGCGGGAAGCGTCGAGATGATCAGATCGGCGGACGGCACCGTGTCGGCGAAGGTCTGCACCGACACCGACACGCCCAGCCGGTCGGCCGCCGACACCGCCTCGGCGGCCCGGGCCGGGCTCCGTACGACGACCACGGCCTTGGGCAGCCCCAGGTCGCGCAACGCGGCCAGGGCCGAGCACGCCGTCGCCCCGCCGCCGAGTACGACGGCGGAGCCCGGTGAGCGTACGCCGGCCTCGGTCAGCGCGGTGACCATGCCGTACACGTCGGTGTTGTACCCGAGCCGCCGCCCGCCCTCGTAGACGACGGTGTTGGCGCCGCCGACCGCCCGCGCGAGCCGGGAGACCTCATCGAGCAGGGGCAGCACCGCACGCTTCAGCGGCATGGTCAGGGACAGGCCCGCCCACGGCCGCCCGAGCTCCTCGGGAAGATCCTCCTCACGGCACTCGATCGCCTCGTACGTCCAGTCGAGCCCCAGGGCGGCGTACGCCGCCCGGTGCAGCGCCGGCGACAGCGAGTGCGCGATCGGCGACCCGAGGACGGCGGCGCGCGTCATCCGCGCCCCGTGTTGCGTGCGAGTTCCTGCTTGAACTTCTCGAACTCGCTGTTGCTGGAGGTGAACTTGGTGACATGGCTCTTCGGGTCGGTGGTCACGAAGTAGAGCCAGTTGCCCTGCGCGGGACTGAGTGCGGCCTTGAGCGCCACCTCGCCGGGGTTGTCGATCGCTCCAGGCGGCAGGCCGTAGACGCTGTAGGTGTTGTACGGACTCTTGACCTTGGTCTCCGCATAGGTGGCCACGATGTTGTACTTGCCCAAGGCGTACATCACGGTGCTGTCGAGCTGCAGTTTGCGCATCCACGGCTGCTGGCTGTGAACACGGTTGTCGATGACCCGGGCGATCTTCGGCATGTCCTCGTCCCGGCCGCTCTCGGCCTGGACCAGGCTGGCGATCGTCACCACGTCGCCCGGCGACATGCCCAGGTCGCGGGCCTTACCTTCCAGGTCGATGGAGGTCGCGACCGTCTTGAACTGGGCGACCATCGAGCGGAGCACCTGCGTGGCGGTGGCCTTCGGGTCCGGGTCGTACGTGAAGGGATAGAGATACCCCTCCAGCTTGCCCTTGGCGTACGAGGGCAAGCCCAGGTTGCCGGGGTGTTTGGCGGCCTTCTCGAAGTCCTTGAGCGGGATCTTGGTCTTCTTGGAGAGCATCTCCAGGACCTGGACGACCCGCTTGCCTTCGGGGATGGTGACACGGCCGGCGCGTGAGGCGTCGCTGAGCAGCAGCGCGAGCGCGGACTTCACCGACATCTGGCTGCGCAGATGGTAGTAGCCGGGCTGGATACTCATCGCCCTCGGGTCCTTGCCCGCGAGTTTGACGTACGCGTCCACGGACTTGACGACGCCGGCCTGCTTCAGCCGCTCGGCCATCTGGCTGACCGAGTCGCCCTCGTGGATCCAGACGGTGACCGCGCCGGTGCCATCGCCCTTGTAGTCGGGCGGGTTGAGCATGCCGTTCAGCATGGTGAAACCGACGTATCCGCCGCCGCACACGACCGCGAGGAGAAAGACGACCGCGAGGAGCGGCGCGAGCTTACGGCCCTTACGGCTCTTCTTGCGACGCCGTCCGCGTCCGCCCCGGGCGGCGCGCGGAGGAACGCCTGGAGACTCCGAGCGGTGTTGGCGCTCGGACAGTTGTCTCAGAAAGTCGAGATCTGCGTCGCTCATGAGCCCCCCTGGACAGTCTCCCCCGGAGGGCGACCCGTCAAGCGCTCGGCGTCGAGCGCAGCCTGCAGGAGCACGGCCGCCGCCGCTTGGTCGACGACCTTGCGCCGCGCCTGTCCGCGTACGCCTTGTGCCCGAAGTCCGGTTTCGGCTGTCACGGTGGTGAGTCTCTCATCGAACAGTCGAACCGTCTCGGGATCCATGCGTCGTGCGATCCTCACCGCCAACCGGCGGGCCGCCTCGGCCGCCGGCCCCTCTCTGCCGGAGAGAGAGGTCGGCAGACCCACGATCACCTCGACGGCGTCGTTCTCAGCGACCAGCTGGACGATCCGGTCGACATCGCCCTTCCCTGCACGCACGGTCTCCAGCGGAGACGCCAGGATGCCGCCGGGATCACTGCGCGCGACGCCGATGCGGACGCTGCCCGCATCGACGCCGATGCGCACGCCTTGTCTCACGCGGCCGCCACGGCCCGGCGGACGGCGCCCAGGGCCTCGTCGATGGCGCTCGCGTTCGCGCCACCGCCCTGCGCCAGGTCGTCCTTGCCGCCGCCACCGCCGCCGAGGACCTTGGCGGCGACGCCGACGAGCGCGCCCGCGCGGAGCCCGCGGGTGCGGGCCTCCTCGCTGGTCGCGACGACGATCACCGGACGGTCCTTGGGGACGCCGGCGATGATGACCACGGCCGGGCGTCCCGACAGGCGCCCGCGGACGTCCATGGCGAGCCTGCGCAGGTCGTCGGCGCTGGTGCCGTCGGGCACACGGTGGGCGACGAAGGCGATGCCGCCGACATCCTCGGCGCCGCCAGCCAGCTCGCCGGCGATCTGGAGGACCTGCTGCGAACGCACTCGCTCGAGTTCCTTCTCGGCCTCGCGGAGCCGGGTGACGACTCCGGAGATCCGCTCCGGGAGCTCCTCGCGGCGGGTCTTCAGCTGCTCGGACAGCTGTGCGACCAGGACGCTCTCCTTGGCGAGGTACCGGAAGGCGTCGATGCCGACGAGCGCCTCGACCCGGCGCACGCCGGCGCCGATCGACTGCTCGCCGAGGACCTTGATCAGGCCGAGCTGGCCGGACCGGGCCACGTGGGTGCCGCCGCACAGCTCGCGGGAGTACTCGCCGATCTCGACGACGCGGACCTCGTCGCCGTACTTCTCGCCGAAGAGCGCCAGCGCTCCCATCTTGCGCGCCTCGTCGATCGGGTGGACCGAGGCGTGCACGCCCAGGTCGTCGATGAGGATGGCGTTGACCTCGTCCTCGACGTCGCGCAGCACGTTCAGGGGCACGGCGCCGGAGGCGGTGAAGTCGAACCGGAAGCGGCCGGGGGCGTTCTCCGAACCGGCCTGCGCCGCCGACTCGCCGAGCGCGTTGCGGAACCCGCGGTGCACCATGTGCGTCGCGGTGTGGGACCGGGAGATCGCCCGGCGCCGCTCGATGTCGATCTCTGCGTAGGCGGTGTCCCCGGCCTGCGCCTCGCCGCTGCGGACCCGGCCACGGTGCACGATCAGGCCGGCCAGCGGCGTCTGCACGTCGAGGACCTCGATCTCGGCCCCGTTGCCCAGCCGGATGACGCCCTGGTCGGCGAGCTGGCCGCCGCCCTCGGCGTAGAACGGCGTGCGGTCGAGCACGACCTCGACCTCACTGCGCTCCCCCGCCGACGGCACGCTGGCGCCGCCGACCAGGAGGCCGACCACGCGGGCCTCGCCGGTGACCGCGTCGTAGCCGGTGAACCGCACCGAGCCGGTCTGCTCCAGCAGGCTGCCGAGCACGGACACGTCGAGGTTGCCGGTCTTCTTCGCGGCGGCGTCGGCCTTGGCCCGCTGCCGCTGCTCGTCCATGAGGCGCCGGAACTCGCCCTCGTCGACGGCCAGGCCCTGCTCGGCCGCCATCTCGAGGGTGAGGTCGATCGGGAAGCCGTAGGTGTCGTGCAGGGTGAACGCCTGCACGCCGGACACCGTCGACTCCTTACGGCGCTTGGTCTCCTCGACCGAGGCGTCGAAGATCGCGGTGCCGGTGCGGAGCGTCGTGAGGAAGGACTGCTCCTCGGCGTCGATCACCGTGTGGATGTGGGCGGCGTCGGAGCGCAGCTCCGGGTAGGTCTCGCCCATGCCCTCGATCGCGGCGGCGGTCAGCTCGTGCAGGTAGCGGTCGTCGCCGGCGCCGAGCAGGCGAAGGTGGCGGATGCTGCGGCGCAGGATGCGGCGCAGGACGTAGCCCCGGCCCTCGTTGGAGGGGACGACGCCGTCGGCGACCATCATCGTGCCGCTGCGGACGTGGTCGGTGATCACGCGCAGGGACACATCGGCCCGCGCGTCGCGACCGTACTTGGTCTTGGTGAGGTCGGCGGCGCGGTCGAGGATCCGCCACATGGTGTCGATCTCGTAGATGTTGTCGACGCCCTGGAGGATCGCGGCCATGCGCTCCAGGCCCATGCCGGTGTCGATGTTCTTGGCGGGCAGCTCGCCGAGGATCGGCCAGCCCTCCTTGCCCGCGCCCGGGCCCCGCTCGAACTGCATGAAGACGAGATTCCAGACCTCGAGGTAGCGGTCCTCATCGGCGACCGGGCCGCCCTCGCGGCCGTACTCGGAACCCCGGTCGTAGTAGATCTCCGAGCAGGGGCCGCAGGGGCCGGGCACGCCCATCGACCAGAAGTTGTCGGCCATCCCGCGGCGCTGAATGCGCTCCTCCGGCAGGCCGACCTTGTCACGCCAGATCGAGAAGGCCTCGTCGTCGTCGTGGTAGACGGTCGCCCAGAGCCGGTCCTCGGGGAACCCGAACCCGCCGTCGGCCTCCGACCGGGTCAGCAGGTCCCAGGCGAAGGGGATCGCCTGCTCCTTGAAATAGTCCCCGAAGGAGAAGTTGCCCAGCATCTGGAAGAACGTCCCGTGCCGGGTCGTCTTGCCCACCTCGTCGATGTCGGGCGTGCGGATGCACTTCTGCACGCTGGTCGCCCGACGGTACGGAGGCGTCCGCTGGCCGAGGAAATACGGCTTGAACGGCACCATGCCCGCGTTGACCAGCAACAGCGTGGGGTCCTCGGCGATCAGGCTCGCCGAGGGCACCACGGTATGGCCGCGTTCCTCGAAGAAGCGGAGGAAACGGCGGGCGATCTCTGCCGACTCCATCAGTGCAGGTCCTTGTCTATGTCGGCTTGTGCGTCGAGGCGCATGGCGTCGCGCAGCTCTTCCTCTCGGTGGTTCATCGCGACACGGACGTCGCCGGCGAACCCCCGTACGGTCCGGCCGAGTCCGGCGGCCTGGTTGGCGATGCTGCCCGGCAGGGCGGCCCGCACGGCGCGCTTGAGCCGGAAGGCCGACCAGGCACCGAACGCGGTGCCCAGGGACACCCAGAACAACCGCCGGATCATCGCTTGCCGTCCTGGCTGCCGTGGCCGCGGGAACCGATGGCCTTACGGACACCATAAGAGAACGCCGCGGCCTTCACGAGAGGGCCACCGACGATCGAGGTGACGGTGGTGCTGACCGCGGCGGCGTTCTGACTCACGCTGCCCATGTTCTTCGTGATCACATCGATCCGGTCCAGCTGCTCGTTGGCCCGCTCCACCGTGCCGGCCATGTCGTCGAGCAGCGGGGCGGTCCGATCACCCAGCTCGGCGACCGTCTTGGTGGCCTCGGTCACCAACCGGGCGAGCTTCAAGAGCACGTAGGCGAGGAAGGAGACCAGAATCGCCCAGAACATGGCCACGATCAGGCCGGCCAGCTGTTCACCCGTCAGCATCCGGCTTCCTCCTCCTCGTCGCGAAACTCGGTCGGACCGACCTTACCGTCCCGGGCCTCCGGAAACGCGCCGAGTCGGCCACGTCGGACGCGGGTGACGGCGTCCCCCGCGCCCGCCTCGGCCGGCGGCGCGCGTCCGGCTCAGTCGGCGGCGCGGGTCCGGATCGGTCCGCGGCGCACGTCCAGGTCAGTCGGCGGCGCGCGTCCGGGTCAGTTCGCGGCGCGCGTCCGGGTGGTCCGCAGCCCGCGCCCGGCTCAGTCGGCGCGTCTACCGCGCAGGACGGCGCGGAGCCGCTCGACGACGTCGGAGAAGCGGGCCTCCATCCCGTGCCGGGTCGGGTGGTAGTACTCGCGCCCGGCGACGGCGTCCGGAGCGTACTGCTGTTCGACCACGCCGCCGGGGAAGTCGTGGGCGTAGCGGTAGTCCTTGCCGTGGTCGAGCTTGGCCGCACCCTTGTAGTGCGCGTCACGCAGGTGCGCCGGCACCGGACCGACGAGCCCCTGCCGTACGTCGGCGGCCGCCTCCCCGATCGCGCGGACGACGGCGTTGGACTTCGGCGCCAGGGAGAGGTGGATGACGGCCTGCGCGAGGTTGATGCGCGCCTCCGGGAGGCCGACGAACTCGACGGCGTGCGCCGCGGCCGTCGCCGTCTGCAGCGCCGTCGGGTCGGCCATTCCGACGTCCTCGCTGGCGTGGACGATGAGCCGCCGGGCGATGAAGCGCGGATCCTCACCGGCCTCGATCATCCGGGCGAGGTAGTGGAGCGCCGCGTCGACGTCGGACCCGCGGATGCTCTTGATGAACGCGCTGATCACGTCGTAGTGCTGGTCGCCCTCGCGGTCGTAGCGGACGGCGGCCCGGTCGACGGCCTTCTCCAGGACGTCGACGTCGATCGGCGCACCGTTCGGGACGACGTACGCCGCGGCCTCCAGGTAGGTCAGCGCCCGGCGCGCGTCGCCGCCCGCGAGGCGTACGAGGTGGTCCTCGGCGGGCTCGGCGAGCTCGACCCCGCCGCGGAGGCCACGCTCGTCGGTGAGGGCGCGGCGGATCACCTCGCGAAGCTGGTCGTCGCCGAGCGGCTCTAGCGTCAGCAGGAGGGAGCGGGACAGCAGCGGGCTGATCACGGAGAAGAACGGGTTCTCCGTAGTGGCGCCGATGAAGGACACCCAGCGGTTCTCGACGGCGGGCAGCAGGGCGTCCTGCTGGGCCTTGTTGAACCGGTGCACCTCGTCGACGAACAGCACCGTCTGGCGGCCGCCCATGCCGAGCTCCCGCTTGGCGACGTCGATCGCGGCGCGGACCTGCTTGACACCGTCGGACACCGCCGAGATCTCCACGAACCGGCGCTCGGTCGCCTGACTGACGACGTACGCGAGGGTGGTCTTGCCGGTGCCGGGCGGCCCCCACAGCACCAGGGACATCGCGACGTCCCGCTCGACGAGCTGGCGCAGCGGCGTCCCGGGACCGAGCAGGTGCCCCTGGCCGACGACCTCGTCGAGCCCGCGGGGGCGCATCCGGACCGCCAGCGGGGCGTTCGCCTGCTGCGCCTCCTCGGCCGGCTCGTCGAAGAGGCTGTCGGCCTGCTCATGTTCCCTGCGCACCACGCCTTGACACTATCCGTTCCACACGGCCGCTCAGCGCGACGGAGACGATCACCACGACGATGCCGTCGAGCCAGTGGTGGTCGGCGGTGAGGACGGCGACGGAGGTGGTCGCGACCGGGTAGACCACCGCCGCCCACCGTGCCCCCGGACCCGGGGCCGTGATCAGGTCGCCGGGGTGCGCCGTTAACCTGTGCGGCGTGATCCCCTCCTCCATCGATGACATCCTGACGATGACGGAAGGCCATCCCCTGATCCGGAGCGTGGATCCGGCACGACGCGGTACGGCCTGGCGCGGCGACGAGGCCGCCGCCTTCCTCAACCTGAACCGCGACCGTACGATCTGGCGCGTCGTGGGGCTCGGCCCGCCCAGCGCGGTCACCGACCTGCTGACCTCGCTGCGCGGCGAACTGCCGCCGGACGCGTACGCGAACGTGCCGCACGGCACCCCGCTTCCTCTCGAGGACCCCGTCGACTGGGTCTACCGGGTGGCGTACGAGATGCCGCCGCCCCAGCCGGCAGAGGACCTGGTCGAATGGTCCGCCGACAGTGACGCGATCACGGAGCTGCTGAAGCGCACGAGTCCCGACTGGTCGGTGTGGCCGGGTGACGGTCACGCCCGCCGCTGGGCCGGCGTGCGGGACGGCGACAGCGGGCTCTCGGCCTGCCTCGCCGACATGACGACCTCCCCGGAGATCGGCCAGGTCGCGGCGATCGCCGTACGGCCCGAGGCCCGCCGGCGGGCACTGGGCGCGTCGATCACGGCGTGGGCGATGCGGCGGCTGTTCGCCGAGGGCTGCGACGGCGTGGGACTGGGCGTGTACGCCGAGAACACGGCGGCCATGCGGCTGTACGACCGGCTCGGCTTCACCCGAAACGAGTTCCGCACCAGCGGCCGCCTCCCTGCCCGGTGAAGCACGCGTATGACCACGACCGCATCGTGCGCGAATGCTCGGCGCATCGGCCGGTGACCTCCGGCTTCCACCGGCCGCCCGACCAGAACGGCACGGTCACGATCGGATATGGCCTGATCCCATCCGTGCGCGGTCAGGGCTACGCCGCCGAGGCACTTCGCGGCATCCTGGCGTTCGCCGAGGCGAACGGCGTCACCCACGTGAAGGGCGACGCCGACCTCGACAACATCGCCTCACAGCGCGTCATGATGGCCGCGGGCATGCGGCAGACCGGCGAGGACGACCGCGTCAAGTACTACGAGACCGCCTGGACCGACGCGGCAACGGATCACGCATCCACGCCGATGCGCCGAGCGACCGGCGGATCGAGGGGGTAGACGCGCTCGCGGGGCAGCAGGGCCTTGGCCTTGGCGGTCTCGCCGTCGTGGACCAGCCGGTGGATCTTGCGGGCGAGCGGCGTCACGTCCTGGATGCCCAGGACCCACTCGTCGGCGTACCGGTCGATGACGTGCCGGCTGAGACCGACCTGGATGCTGCGGGCGTCCAGCGGCTGCCCGCGCAGCGTCCGCTCCGGATCCCACTGGACGTGGACACGAGCGTGCTTGAACGCGGCGCGCCATTCCTGGCTGTCCCGATAGACCCGGCGGTCGGCGTGCGTCAGGACCGCCTGTGACAGGGCCTCCTCCCAGCCCTCGCGGCTGATGCGGACGGCGAGGATCGCCTCCTGGCCCGGCTTGCGCGCCCAGCCGCTGCGCGCCATGAGCCAGAGGAACGACGGCTTGATCCACGTCATCCGCGTCCGCGAGAACGGCGGCACAAAGCGGCCGTGCTCGGCCGCAGGCCGCCCGATCTCGGGTCGGTAGGCCTGGTAGACGACGACCGACGTCAGGTCGTGATCGGCCCTGATCTCGTGCATCCGCATGGGATCCCACGATCTCGGCCGCGCGCGACCCGATCAACCGATTTTCGCTTCGATCAGAAGGTGACCTCGAACCACACGGTCCGACCCGTCGCATCACCACTGACGCCGGAGTCGGCGGCGAGCATCCGGACGATGTGCAGGCCGCGCCCGCCCTCGACGAAGTCCAACGGCCCGTCGGCCAGGCACGGCTTGTTGACCGGGTGACCGCCATCGACGACCTCGACCCGGATCCGATCCGCGTCGACCTCGGACACGATGACGGAGACGCTCGTCGGGTCGGCGTACTTGATGGAGTTGGTGACGAGCTCACTGGTCAAAAGCTCGATGTCGCCAAAGGCCAGGTGCCCCGGGCCGAGCAGGCAGGCCAGCCAGTGGCGCGCCTCGGCCACGGATTCGGGGGCGCTGGGAAGGTCGGTGCGCCCGAGCGTACGCCTCATCGGCACGCCGCCTCGAGCCGGTCGGCTATCCATCGGGCCGCGCCGTGGACGTCCGCGATCGGACCGATGATCCACGGCGAGTCGCCGTGCCACCAGTAGTGGACCGCACCGGCCATGATGAGGCCACGCCGGGTGGCACTGATCGCTTCGAGCATCGGAAACGGCCGTCGCTGCTCCTGGACCAGGACGGTCAGCTGGTAGGCGCGGCGAAGCTCCGCCGCCAGACATTCCAAGCGTTGGATCATGAGCGCCGCCCGGTGCGGAGCCTCGGTCATCACGCCTCCTTCGCAGAATCCGTTCACTACAGATCGCAGTGGATGACAAACTCTCCGTAAGCATGCGCTCGCTCGCTCGTAAAGTGCAAGCCATGCGAACGCATGCCCTGCAAAGTGAACTAAGGCGCTAAAAGCCAGGTTTGGTCAGCGGTTTCGGTATTTCGGCACGAAGAAAGAGGACGAATGATGCAGAGCCGTCGACGCCCCACGCTCCGGTTGCGCCGTCTCGCCGCCGAGATGCGGCGCAGACGGGAGGAGGCGGGGCTCACCCAGGACGAGGTGTTCGAGCAGACCTCGATCAACCCAGCGACGCTCTACCGAGTGGAGAACGCGATCAGCCGCCCGCAGCTTCGGACGCTACGCGCCCTGCTCGATCTGTACGGCGTGAACGATGAACGCACGGCCTACCTGCTGACGTTGCTCCGGGAGTCCGACCAACGCGGCTGGCTGGAGACCATCGGCATCGACCTCCCCGAGCGCCTCACCACCTACGTGGAGTTCGAAGACGAGGCCCGCATCGTCTGGAATTACCAGCCCTCGTTCGTGCCGGGGCTTCTTCAGACCGAGGCGTACGCACGGGCGATCGTGCACGGACTGATGCCGGAGGCATCACGTGCGGCCGTCGACAGCCGGGTCGCCGTTCGCATGCACCGTCAGCGCCTGCTCACGAGAGAAAACCCGCTCCGGTTCTGGACCATCATGAGCGAAGGTGCCCTTCGGCACCGCGTAGGCGGCAGCGATGTCATGAGAGAGCAGATGACCCGGATTCTGGAAGCCGCCGATGCACCCAATGTGACCATGCAGGTCATCCCCTTCGATGCAGGCGCGCATCCGGGGATGCTGGGCTCCTTCGCCGTGCTCCGGTTCGGGCAGGAGGACCTTCCGGACGTCGTCTATGTCGATTCGATGGCGGGTGATCTCTTCCTGGACCAATCGGCGGACGTGGAACGCTGCGCATCGACCTTCGAATATCTGCGTGCAGTGGCTCTGAGCCCCGAGGCATCGGCTGCGTTCGTCGCTAAGCTGACGGAGCGGACATAAAGGAAGGACCGCCGGCTATGAGCGAGCGAGACCTGTCCCAGGCCGAATGGCGCACGAGCAGCCACAGCAGCGCGAACGGTGAGTGCGTCGAGGTCGCCATGGCCGACAGCGCGACCTGAGGCCTTCCGATCTGAAGCAAAGTGCTCGGTGAACGTCGACTCAGGCGCGCTGCCTTGGCCTTACGCGCCGGTTCGGCGGCGTCATTGCCGAGCGTTTGGTACGGCCGGTCCTGTCGGCGGTGGCTTCTACAGTCGGCCGCGTGACTGGAAGATCCTTTGCGGGTGCCTTCGCCCGTCTGCCCCCGGACCTGCCCCCGGGGCGCCTTGTCTCGGCGACCGACGGCGACTCGTCCGATGAGTACAGCGATCTCCCCGCGCTCTGGTGCAGTGATGAACCGTTGCAGGACGCCGCCGCCTGGTGGCGACTGGCCGCTTCGGCACACGCCTGATCGGCGTCGACGGGGGCACCGTCCATGTTTCGGTCGCCGCTCCCCCGCGACCGGAGGAGGCGAACCGGCTGGCACTGGAGCACTATCTGGTCTGCCCGGACAACATCGAGCAGGACTTCTTCGTCGTCTTCGCCACGTACGCCGAGAGGCTGGTCAGCGCTCCGAGGTGGAGCTTCTGGTGGGACTGACATGACGCACGGGGATCCCGTGCCGGGATTCCCGTCAGGTGACGTACAGCGACAGGGTCTCCGCGACGCAGGCGGGGTGTTTCTCGCCCTCGATCTCGACGGTGACTCGTACCGTCGACAGCTTGCCCGCCGGAGAGTTCTTCAGGTCGACCAGCTCCGCGCCGCCGCGTACCCGGGAGCCGACCTTGACCGGCGAGGGGAAGCGCACCTTGTTCAGCCCGATGTTGACGCCCATCTTCGGCCCGTCGATCCAGAAGATCTCCGGCATGAACGCGTTCACCAGCGACAGCGTGAGATAGCCGTGTGCGATGGTGGCTCCGAACGGTCCGTCGGCCGCACGCTCGGGGTCGACGTGGATCCACTGATGGTCGCCGGTCGCCTCCGCGAACAGGTCGATCTGCTGCTGCGACACCTCTCGCCACGGGCTGTGGCCCAGATGCTCACCCTTCGCGGCGGCGAACTCCGCAAGACTCGTGAAACGTCTCATGTCGATCATCGTCCCGATTCGATCACCAGCGGGACAACGCCGCGCACCGACAAGACACACCACCGGCCGTTTGTCCGCCCCGGCATCATGCGCTTCCGGTGAGACACGAACGGCGGGCGATCCCTAGCCGGGATCCCCGCCGTCGCGGACGTCAGTACTTCTCGGTGGAGGGGCGGACGATGTGGCCGGGCTCGTTGGGCTCGGTCGGCTTCTCGTCCTCTGGGCGGACGTCGATGCCCGCCTCCTTGCGCTGCGCCTCGGTGATCGGCGTGGGCGCGCCGGTCAGCGCGTCGTAGCCGGAGGCGGCCTTCGGGAAGGCGATGACGTCGCGGATCGTGTCGCGGCCGGCCAGCAGCATGACGATCCGGTCCCAGCCGAACGCGATGCCGCCGTGCGGCGGCGGGCCGTACTTGAACGCATCGAGGAGGAAGCCGAACTTGTCCTGGGCCTCCTCGCGGCTCAGGCCGAGGGTCTCGAAGACCCGCTCCTGCACGTCGGCGCGGTGGATACGGATCGAACCGCCGCCGATCTCGTTGCCGTTGCAGACGATGTCGTACGCGTTGGCGAGCGCCTCGCCCGGCTTGTCCTGGAAGGAGTCGACCCACTCGGGCTTGGGCGAGGTGAACGGGTGGTGCACGGCCGTCCAGCCGCCTTCGTCGGTCTCCTCGAACATGGGTGCGTCGACGACCCAGGTGAACGCCCACTCGGACTCGTCGATCAGGTCGCAGCGACGGCCGATCTCCAGGCGGGCCGCGCCGAGCAGCTCCTGCGTGGCGTGCGGCTTGCCGGCGCCGAAGAAGACGGCGTCGCCCGGCTTGGCGCCGGCCTTGGCGGCCAGGCCCTCCCGCTCCTGCTCCGAGAGGTTCTTGGCAACCGGGCCGCCTAGCGTGCCGTCCTCCTGCACGAGGACATACGCGAGGCCGCGCGCGCCGCGCGACTTGGCCCAGTCCTGCCAGCCGTCCAGCTCCTTGCGGGTCTGGGAGGCGCCGCCCGGCATGACGACCGCGCCGACGTACGGGGCCTGGAACACCCGGAAGGGCGTGTCGGAGAAGAACTCGGTCATGTCGACGAGCTCGTTACCGAAGCGCAGGTCCGGCTTGTCCGAGCCGTACCGGCTAAGGGCGTCGGCGTAGGTCATCCGCGGGATCGGGCGCGGGATCTCGTAGCCGACGATCTCCTTCCAGAGCCGTCCGACGAGGTCCTCGGCGACCTGGAGGATGTCCTCCTGCTCGACGAAGCTCATCTCGATGTCGATCTGGGTGAACTCCGGCTGCCGGTCGGCGCGGAAGTCCTCGTCGCGGTAGCAGCGGGCGAGCTGGTAGTAGCGCTCCAGGCCCGACACCATCAGCAGCTGCTTGAACAGCTGCGGCGACTGCGGCAGGGCGTACCAGTGGCCCGGCTTGAGGCGCACGGGGACCAGGAAGTCACGGGCGCCCTCCGGCGTGGACCGGGTGAGCGTCGGCGTCTCCACGTTGACGAACCGGTGCTCGCGCATCACGTCATGGACGAGGTAGGACGCCTGGGAGCGGATCCGCAGCGCCCGGGCGAGGGACTCGCGCCGGATGTCGAGGTAGCGGTGCTTGAGGCGCACCTCCTCGTTGACGTTGGCGTCCGTCTCGACCGGGAAGGGCAGCGGCGCGGCCTCGCTCAGCACGTCGATCTCGGAGGCGACCACCTCGATGTCGCCGGTCGGCAGCTCGGGGTTCTCGTTGCCCTCGGGCCGTACGCGGACCTCGCCGGTGATCTTGACGCAGAACTCGGAGCGCAGGTCGTGCGCGGTGTCCTCTTCGCGGAAGACGACCTGGGCGATCCCGGAGGCGTCGCGCAGGTCGATGAAGGTGACGCCCCCGTGGTCACGGCGGCGCGCCACCCAGCCGGCCAGTACGACCTGCTGCCCGGCGTGTTCCCGGCGCAGCGAGCCCGCCTCGTGTGTGCGGATCATCTTTGAGCAAGCCTTTCTTTCAACGTCGTCACGAGCTCGGCGAGCGGAACGGCGACCTGGTCGCCGCTTGCCAGGTCCTTCACCTGTGCGGACCCGGCGGCGATATCTCGCTCGCCGAGGATCACGGCGTACGCCGCTCCGGACCGGCCGGCACCCCGCATGGCGCCCTTGAGCTTCTTACCGTCGTAGGACATGTCGGCGGCGACGCCCGCACGGCGAAGCGCGGCGATCAGGCCGAAGATCGTACGCTCGGCGTCCTCGCCCAGCGGCACGCCGTACACGTCGACCGTCGGCTGGGTCACGGCGGCGACCTCCTCGGCCTCCATGGCCAGGACCGTACGGTCGAGGCCGAGGCCGAAGCCGATGCCGGGCAGGGACGGGCCGCCGATGTCCTCCGAGAGACCGTCGTAGCGGCCGCCGCCGCCGATGCCGGACTGGGCGCCGAGCAGCGGGTGGTCGAACTCGTACGTCGTGCGGGTGTAGTAGTCGAGGCCGCGGACGAGGCGCGGGTCGTCCACCCAGGGGACGGACAGGTCGGCCAGCAGCTCACGGACCCGGTCGTAGTGCGCCTTGCACGCGCCGCACAGGTGGTCGGTGACGAGCGGGGCGTCCTCGAGCTGGGCGCGCACCTCCGGCCGCTTGTCGTCCAGCACCCGCAGCGGGTTGATCTCGACGCGGGCCCGGGTGTCCTCATCGAGGTCGAGGCGGCGCAGGAACTCCTGCAGCGCGGCCCGGTAGACCGGACGGCACTCCCGGCAGCCCAGGGAGTTCAGCTTCAGGGCGATGCGCGTGAGGCCGAGGCCGCGGTAGAAGTCCCAGGCGAGAGCGATCGTCTCGACGTCGACCGCCGGGTCCTCGGAGCCGATCGCCTCGAGGTCGACCTGGTAGAACTGGCGGTACCGGCCCTTCTGCGCGCGCTCGTAGCGGAACGCCGGTCCGGTGGCCCAGACCTTGACCGGCAGCTCACCCTTGTTCAGGCCGTGCTGGAGCACCGACCGCAGCACCCCGACGGTGAACTCCGGCCGCAGCGTGATCGAGCGGTCCCCACGGTCCTCGAAGGTGTACATCTCCTTGGACACGACGTCGGTCGACTCGCCGACGCCCCGCGCGAACAGGCGGGTGTCCTCGAAGACCGGGAGTTCGAGGTAGGAGTAACCGGCCCGTGTCGCGGCCGCCGCGAACGCGTCACGCGCGGCGAGGAACGTCGCCGACTGCGGCGGGAAATACTCTTTGACCCCCTTGGGGGCCTGGAAGTTCGAGCTCATGGTGTCGTTTCTAAAGTCCCCTGTGCGGGCCGTCGACCGGAGCGATGTCCTTGAGGAACGGATTGGTCGCCCGTTCGCGGCCGATCGTCGTCTGCGTGCCGTGGCCGGGCAGCACGGTGGTCTCGTCCGGGAGCGGCAGGCACACGCGGGCCAGGCTCTCCAGGATCGCCGCGTGGTCACCGCCCGGCAGGTCGGTGCGGCCGATCGAGCCGGCGAACAGCAGGTCTCCGGAGAACATCACCTGCGTGTCCGCGAGCCGGAAGGTCACCGACCCGGTCGTATGGCCCGGGGCGTGATCGACGATCAGCTCCAGGCCGGCGAGCGACAGCGTCGCGCCGTCGGCGAGCTCGCGCACGTCGTCCGGCTCGCCGAACGTCAGCCCGCCCAGCAGCTGCTGTCCAACGCCGAGCGGGAAGCCCTTGGCCGGATCGGACAGCAGGTCCCGGTCGGCCGGGTGGATGTACGCGGGGACGTCGCGCGCGCCGCAGACCGGGGCCACCGACCAGATGTGGTCGATATGGCCGTGCGTGAGCACGACGGCGACCGGCTTGAGCCGGTGCTCGCGGAGCAGCTCCTCGACCCCGGACTCGGCGTCCTGGCCAGGATCGATGATCACGCATTCCTCCCCCGCCGCAGGCGCCACGACGTAACAGTTCGTGGCGAAGGACCCGGCGGGGAACCCGGCGATGAGCACGATCGTCCTCTCTGAAGGCGCCTGCTTCCGGCAGCTTGAGCGTACCGGCGGCACGCGGCCGACCGCGAACGACATACGCGGGAGCGCCGCAGGGTGTCCGGTCTTGGCGGGATTTGCGAGCCTCTGAGGGCCACGCAGAAAAATACCGGCCAGGACCGCTACGATGCGCAGCACGTTTCCCTGTTCATGACGCGAATCAATGAGGTGCGACACCGGTGGCGGGTAAAGACCGCAAGAAGCAGCTGGCCCGGCAGCGCTACGAGCGCCAGATGCAGCGCCGTGCGGCCCGGCAGGCGCAAGCGCGCAGGGTAAAGATCATCGGCACGGTCGCCGCCGTGGCAGTGATCGCCGGCGGCGGCGGTGCCATCGCGTTCGCGATGAACAAGTCAGACAAGAAGTCGACGACGACGGCCTCGGCGTCCAAAACGCCCAGTGCGCAGCCGAGCGTCACGGCGAAGCCCGGCGAATGCGCCTACCAGCCGCTGACGGATTCACAGAACGCCAAGGACGTCGGCACGCCGCCGGTCAAGCCGGTAAAGGGCACGTACGAGATGTCGATCGACACCAGCCAGGGCAAGATCGTCGCGAAGCTCGACGGCACGAAGGCCGCGTGCACCGTCAACTCCTTCGAATACCTCGCGTCGAAGAACTTCTTCGACAACACCAAGTGCCACCGGCTCGACACCGGCATCAAGGTGCTGCAGTGCGGCGACCCGACCGCCACCGGAAGCGGCGGCCCGAAGTACGGCTTCGGCAACGAGAACGTCCCCAAGGCCGGCGCCTCCGGGCAGGCGACCTACAAGCGGGGCATGATCGCCATGGCGCACAGTAGCCAGCCGAACAGCAACGGCAGCCAGTTCTTCATCATGTACGGCGACGCGCCGCTGCCCGCCGACTACACGGTCTTCGGCGAGATCACCCAGGGCCTGGACGTCGTCGACTCGGTCGCCAAGGCCGGAGCGACCGCTCCCGACCCCCAGTCCGGGATGACCGCGCCAAAGAAGAAAATTGAAATAAAACACCTCACCGTCACGAAGATGGGGTAATGCGGAAGGTTAGGGTGGCCTGCGGGAGCGAAGCTCCCAAGGTCGTCACGGTGGGCCCGGCGCCCGACGAGCGGCCCGGGCCTTGATACAGGAGGCAACGGTGTCCAGCGCCACCGATCCTTGGGGAATCCGGCGCCGGGGAGGCGGAGACGGCTCCGTCCGGGCCGTCCAGCCGCTCACGGCAGGCCCGCTCCACGACCGGGAGGCCGACGGTGACCACTGATCCCTGGGGCCGCGTCGACGAGAACGGGACCGTCTACGTCAAGACCGCCGAAGGCGAACGCACCGTCGGCTCCTGGCAGGCCGGTGCTCCGGAAGAGGCGCTCGCCTATTTCCGGCGCAAGTACGACGCGCTGGTCACCGAGATCGATCTGCTGGAACAGCGGATCAAGACGACGGACCTGGCACCCTCACAGGCCGAGCACAGCATCACCCGGCTGCGGGAGTCCGTGACCGAAGCACACGCGGTCGGCGACCTCGACAGCCTGGCACGGCGGCTGGACTCCCTCACCGGGCTGCTCGGCCGCCGCCGGGAGGAGATGAAGGTCGCCCGCGACCAGGCCCGCGGCCATGCGCGGGAGGTCAAGGAGCGCATCGTCGCCGAGGCCGAGCGGATCGCGACCGAGGAGACGCACTGGAAGAACGGCGGTGAGCGCCTCCGCCAGCTCGTCGATGAGTGGAAGGCCGCCGAGCGCGTCGACCGGCCCACCGAGACGGCGCTGTGGAAGCGGCTGTCGGCCGCGCGCAACGCCTTCACCAAGCGCCGCAAGGCGTATTTCTCCAACCTGGAGGAGGAGCGCGAGCACTCCCGTGCGGAGAAGGACCGCCTGGTCGCCGAGGCCGAGGCGCTGAGCAATTCGACCGACTGGGGGCCCACGGCCGCCGCCTACCGCGACCTGATGCGCCGCTGGAAGATTGCCGGACGCGCGTCCCGTGAGGTCGAGGACGAGCTGTGGGCGCGGTTCAAGGGCGCGCAGGACGTCTTCTTCGCCGCCCGCTCCACGGTCTTCGCCGAGCGTGACGCCGAGTTCCGGCAGAACGCCGAGCTCAAGGTGAAGGTCCTTGAGGACGCTGAGCGGCTGCTCCCCATCCGGGACGTGCGCGCCGCCCGCCAGGCCCTGCGGACGATCCAGGAGCGCTGGGAGTCCATCGGGATGGTGCCGCGCGACTCCCGGGAGCAGCTCGAAGGCCGCCTGCGCCGGATCGAGGAGGCGGTACGCGCCGCCGAGGAGTCGGAGTGGCGGCGCACCAACCCGGAGGCCCGGGCGCGCGCCGAGGCGACGGTGACGCAGCTGCGCGCCTCGATCCAGCAGCTCGAGGCGCGCCTGGAGAAGGCCCAGCGCGGCGGACGCGACAAGGACGTCAAGGACGCCGAAGAGGCCCTGACGGCGCGCCGCGCATGGCTGGAAGAGGCCGAGCGCACGCTCACCGAGTTCTCCTGACCACGATCGTCGGCCCGGCCCCTGCGGGGACCGGGCCGACGATCATGTAACGGGTCAGTTGGTGACGCGGTAGACGTCGTAGACGCCGTCGACGTTGCGGACCGCCTTGAGCACGTGGCCCAGGTGCTTCGGATCCCCCATCTCGAAGCTGAACCTGCTGATGGCGACCCGGTCGCGATTGGTGGCGACGGACGCCGACAGGATGTTCACGTGCTGGTCGGACAGCACCCGGGTGATGTCCGACAGCAGGCGGGTGCGGTCGAGCGCCTCGACCTGGATGGCCACCAGGAAGACCGAGTCCTCCCCCGGCGACCACTTGACGTCGACCATGCGGTCCGGCTGGGTGCGGAGGTTCGCCACGTTGACGCAGTCGGCCCGGTGCACCGAGACGCCGTTGCCGCGCGTCACGAACCCGACGATCTCATCGCCCGGCACCGGCGTGCAGCATCGGGACAGGCGCACCCACACGTCGGGGTCGCCGGCGACGACCACCCCGGGGTCGCCCGCGGGCCGCGACCGCCGCTTCTTGCTGGGGATGACGGTCTCGTCGAGGTCCTCGGCCGCGCTCTCGACCCCGCCGAGGGAGTCGACGAGCTTCTGCACGACGCTCTGCGCGGAGACGTGGCTCTCGCCGATCGCGGCGTACAGCGCCGAGACGTCGGAGTAGCGCAGGTCGTGGGCCAGCGCGACGAGGGCCTCCCCGGAGAGCATGCGCTGCAGCGGGAGGTTCTGCTTGCGCATCGCGCGGGCGAGGGCCTCCTTGCCCTGCTCGATGGCGGTCTCGCGGCGCTCCTTGGAGAACCAGTGCTTGATCTTGTTGCGGGCGCGGGCGCTCTTGACGAAGTTCAGCCAGTCGCGGCTGGGCCCGGCCTCGGGCGACTTGGAGGTGAAGATCTCCACCGTGTCGCCGTTGTCGAGCGTCGACTCCAGCGGCACGAGCCGGCCGTTGACCCGGGCGCCGATCGTACGGTGCCCGACCTCGGTGTGGATGGCGTAGGCGAAGTCGACCGGGGTGGCGCCCTGCGGGAGGGCCAGGACCTGGCCCTTCGGCGTGAAGACGAAGACCTCTGAGACCGACAGGTCGAAGCGCAGCGACTCGAGGAACTCCGCCGGGTCGGTGGTCTCCTTCTGCCAGTCGAGGAGCTGCCGGAGCCAGGCCATGTCGTTCGCCTTGCCGGGCGAGCCTGCGCCGACCGTCTCCTCCTTGTACTTCCAGTGCGCGGCGATGCCGTACTCCGCGCGGTTGTGCATCGCGCGGGTGCGGATCTGCAGCTCGACCGGCTTGCCCTCCGGGCCGATCACCGTCGTGTGCAGCGACTGGTACATGTTGAACTTCGGCATCGCGATGTAGTCCTTGAACCGGCCGGGGACCGGGTTCCATCGCGCGTGGATCGTGCCGAGGGCGGCGTAGCAGTCGCGGACGGTGTCGACGAGGACGCGGATGCCGACGAGGTCGTAGATCTCCTCGAAGCCGACCTCGCGGGCGATCATCTTCTGGTAGATCGAGTAGTAGTGCTTCGGGCGCCCCTTGACCGTCGCCTTGATCTTGGCCTCGCGCAGGTCGCCCGCGACGTTCTCGATCACTTCCTGGAGGTAGACGTCGCGCCGCGGCGCGCGCTCGGACACCAGGCGGGCGATCTCGTCGAACCGCTTGGGATACAGCGTCTGGAAGGCGAGGTCCTCCAGCTCCCACTTCAGCGTGTTCATGCCGAGGCGGTGCGCGAGCGGCGCGAAGATCTCGAGCGTCTCGCGGGCCTTGCGCTCCTGCTTAGGCCGGGGCAGGTAGCGGAGCGTGCGCATGTTGTGGAGCCGGTCCGCCAGCTTGATGACCAGCACCCGGATGTCGCGGGACATGGCCACGACCATCTTGCGGACGGTCTCGGCCTCCGCCGCATCGCCGTACTTGACCTTGTCTAGCTTGGTGACGCCGTCCACCAGGGCGGCGATCACGTCGCCGAAGTCGGCACGGAGCTGGTCGAGGGTGTAGGTGGTGTCCTCGACGGTGTCGTGCAGCAGCGCCGCGCACAGCGTCTCGGTGTTCATTCCCAGCTCGGCGAGGATCGTCGCCACGGCGAGCGGATGGGTGATGTAGGGGTCGCCGCTCTTGCGCTTCTGGTGACGATGATGGTGGGCGGCGACGTCGTACGCGCGCTCGACGAGACGCACATCCGCCTTGGGATGAGTGTTCCGGAGCGTCTTGATCAGCGGTTCGAGTACGGGATTCATCGTTGGACCACGCTGGGCGCCGAGCCGGGCGAGCCTTCTGCGGACCCGGGCGGCGGACGGCGCGGTCGCGCCCGACGGCGTCGCGTCGCCGTCATCCGGCACCGGCTCGGGGGCACCCACCGGCGCCGTCGGCGAAGAGGCCTCTGCCTGGGCCTGCGGGGTCAGCGCGGCATCGGCCACCGCGTCGGACGAGACCACCTCACCGGGCACCCAGCCTCCCCATTCATACGTCGGAACCACAGTTTATCCGTAGTCGTTTTCCAGTCGGTGCCCATCACCCATTCCGGTCACGACGCTAGGAGGGCAGGCGGGGGAAGGGGAGGATGCTGGGAGGGGCACCGGCGAAGGTTGGGGGCCGATGAACAAGACACTCCGCAGGGCGGCGGTCTTCTCGCTGCTGATGATCCTCGCGCTGCTGGTGAACGTCACCTACATCCAGGGCTCGCAGGAGCAGAAGCTCCGCGACGACCCGCTGAACGCCCGGCACTTCCTCGCGCAGTTCAACCGGAACCGCGGGCTGATCATGGCGGGCGGCACGATCATCGCCCGGTCCCGAGACACCGGCAACAAGGACTTCAAGTACCAGCGCGTGTACCCGGACTCGGAGATCTTCGCGCCGGTCACCGGCTACTTCGCGCCGAGCGGCTCCGTGACCGGCGTCGAGTCCGCGGCCGACGGCCTGCTGGCCGGAACCGACCCGAGACTGACCGTTCAGCACTGGTTCGACGCGATCGTCGGCAAGACGCCGCGGGGCGCCACCGTGCAGACGACCATCGACCCGGACGCCCAGCGCACCACCTATGACGCCCTGCGTTCGAGCACCTCGCGCCGCGCCGCCGCGATCGCCATCGACGTACGGACCGGCGCGATCAAGGTGATGGCGTCCTATCCGTCGTTCGACGCCAACACGGTCGCGGTGCACGACACCACCGCGTCGACGCGGGCGTACAACCGGCTGCTGAAGGCGTCCGGCAGCCCCCTCATCAACAAGGCGATCGGTGAAAGTTTCGCGCCGGGCTCGACATTCAAGATCATCACGTCGGCCGCGGGGATGGACAAGCAGGGCCTGACCAAGGACAGTCCCGTGGACACCCCGGGCGTGCTCACCCTCCCCTCCGGGAACCCGCTGCACAACGACGCCGACTCCGGGCCGTGCAACGGCGGGCAGCTGCCGCTCATCGAGGCCTTCGCGCAGTCGTGCAACAGCACGTTCGGCAAGCTCGCCCTGGACATGGGCCAGCGAAGCCTCGGCGCCGAGGCCGCAGGCTTCGGCTTCGGGCAGCGCATTCCGATCGAGAACGCCCTGAGCAGCGCCGCGAGCGTCTACCCGAAGAACATGGGCGGCGACGACGTCGGGCGCAGCGGCATCGGCCAGGGCAGCGTCTCGGCGACGCCGCTGCAGATGGCCCTCGCGGCCGCCGCCGTCGCCCACGGGGGCGTCGTGATGAAGCCGTACCTCATCCAGCGGGTCGTCTCGCCCGACCAGTCCGAGGTCGAGGCCGCGTCTCCCCGGGAGTTGCTCCGGGCGACGAACTCGCAGACGGCGAGCCAGCTGCAGGAGATGATGCGGGAGGTCGTACAGACCGGCACCGCGCGCGGCAAGGTGCCGACCGGCATCGCCGGTAAGACCGGCACCGCGGAGACCGGCCTGCCGTACAACGAACGGTGGTTCGCCGGGTTCGCGCCGGCCGACGACCCGAAGATCGCGTTCGCGGTGGTCACCGAGGGCAGCGGTTTCGGCGCCGACGCCGCCGGGCCGATCGCCACCAGCATGGTCCAGGCCCTCAAGGTGCTCTGACGCCCGCCGGGCCGGCGCGAACCCGCACGTCGCTCGGCGGCCGCCAGCGGACACGGACAAGCCCGTACGAGACCTGGATATCGCTCAGCAGCCGCTCGGGGCAACGAACGAGCCCGCACGACGCCTGAGGCGTCGTGCGGGCTCGTGAGAGAGGGTCAGCCCTGGATGAGGGCGTGGACGTCCAGGCCGGTCAGCCGGTCCCGGCCCTTGAGGAAGCCGAGCTCGATGAGCACGGACAGGCCCGCGACCTCGGCCCCCGAACGGCGGACGAGCTCGACGGTCGCCGCGGCCGTGCCTCCCGTGGCCAGTACGTCGTCGACGATCAGCACCTGCTCGCCCGGTGCGAGGGCGTCCTGGTGGACCTCGATGGTCTCGCTGCCGTACTCGAGGTCGTAGCTCTCGTCGTACGTCGCGGCCGGCAGCTTGCCCTTCTTGCGGACCGGCACGAACCCGGCGCCGAAGTGGTAGGCCACCGGGGCCGCCAGGATGAAGCCGCGGGCCTCGATCCCGACGACCTTGTCGATGGTGCCCCGCCCGTAGTAGGCCACGATGGCGTCGACGACGGCCGCGAACGCGGTGTGGTCGGCCAGGAGCGGACTGATGTCCTTGAAGATCACCCCGGGCTTGGGGTAGTCGGGAACCTCGCGGATCCGCTCGTTGATCAGTTTCGTCAGGTCGACCGGTCGCGAGGTCACGTTCCTCCTCAAAGACGCCATCCCGCGACGGATCACACGATCCGTCGCGGGATGGGCTCAGCGCTTCTTCTTGCCGCTGGGCCGGCCCTTCGTGCCACCCCGGCGCGGCTGTTGCCGCGGACCATTCTGCACGACCCGGACACCGGCCCCGACAGAGGATGCCTCGTCCTCGTCCACGTCCTCGGTGTCGCCGTCAGGCAGCTCCGCGACCTCGACGTCCGGCTTGGCCTTGCGCTTCGGGCTGTTGGCCTTGGCTGCCACCCGCTTGGCCAGCGTCTTGTACTTCTCCTGCCGCTCCTGCAGGTCGGCGACGATCGGCGTCGCGATGCAGATGGAGGAGTACGCGCCGGCCATCATGCCGACGAACAGGACGAGGGCCAGGTCCTTCAGCGTGCCGGCGCCGAGGACGCCCGCGCCGATGAACAGCAGGCCCGCCACCGGCAGCAGCGCGATGACCGAGGTGTTGATCGACCGGACCAGGGTCTGGTTGACCGCGAGGTTCGCCGCCTGGCTGTAGGTCATGGTGTTCGAGGTGGTCAGCGACCGGGTGTTCTCCCGGACCTTGTCGAACACGACGACCGTGTCGTACAGGGAGTAACCGAGGATGGTCAGCAGGCCGACGACCGAGGAGGGCGTCACCTCGAACTGCACGAGCGAGTAGACGCCGACCGTGATGAGGATGTCGTGTGCCAGCGCGATGATCGCCGCGACCGCCATCCGCCATTCGAAGGCGACCGACAGGTAGATGATGATCGCGACCAGGAAGATGAGCAGGCCTTGGAGCGCCTTCTGGGAGATGTCCTTACCCCAGCTCGCGCCGACGCTCTGCGGGCTGACGTCATCGGCCTTGGCCAGATGCAGCTTCTGCTGCACCGAGCTCTGCACCTTGGCGATGTCATCCGAGCCCAGGCTCTCGGTCTGGACGCGCCAGCCGGTGCCGGTCTTCTGGACGATGGGGTCCTCCTTGACGACCCCGGAGTCCTTGACCGCCGCGCGGGCGTCCGAGGTCGTCACGCCGGACCTCGTCGGGAACTGGAAGACCGTGCCGCCCTTGAACTCCACGCCGAAGTTCAGGCCGAGCGTGAGCAGCGACACGACGCTGACGACCAGGATGAGCCCGGAGATGGCGTACCAGGTCTTCTGCCGCCCGACGAAGTCGAGCGAGACCTCACCGCGGTGAAGGCGGCCGCCGATGTTGCCCAGCCGTGACATCAGGCCTCCTTGGTGCTGGCAGGACGGGCGGTGACGCGCTTCTTCACGCCCAGCGTCGTCGGATCGAGGCCGGACCATCGATGGCCGCGACCGAAGAACCTCGTGCGGGCCAGCAGCGTGACGAGCGGCTTGGTGAAGAAGAACACCACGGCCACGTCGATCAGAGTAGTGAGCCCGAGCGTGAACGCGAAGCCCTTCACCCCGCCGATGGCGAACCAGTACAGCAGCAGGGCCGCGATGAACGACACCGCGTCGGCGACGATGATCGTGCGCCGGGCGCGCACCCAGCCGCGTTCGACGGCGGTCCGGAGGGTGCGGCCCTCACGGACCTCATCCCGTAGCCGTTCGAAGAACACGACGAAGGAGTCCGCGGTGATACCGACCGCCACGATCGCACCGGCGATGCCGGCCAGGGACATCCGGAAGTCGATGAACTTGCCGAGCAGCACGATCGACTCGTACGTGATGATCCCCGCGATCGCCAGGCTGGAGATCGCGACGAAACCGAGACCGCGGTAGTACATCAGGCAGTAGAGCAGGACCAGGCCCAGGCCGATCGCGCCGGCGATCAGGCCGGCGGTCAGCTGGTCCTTGCCGAGCGTCGCCGAGACCGACTCGAGCGAGCCCTGCTTGAACTTCAGCGGCAGCGCGCCGAACTTCAGCACGTTGGCGAGGTCGGTGGCGTCCTGCTGGTTGAACTGGCCCTCGATCTGCGCGTTGCCGGAGTTGATCGCCTCCTTGACGCCCGGCCAGGAGTACACCGTGCCGTCGAGGACGATCGCGAAGTGGTTACGCGTGTTGTTCTCCCCGAGCGCGGCGGCCTGCTGGGTGAACTTGGCGAACGAGCTGGTCGCCTGGCCGTTGAGGTCGAGGTTGACGGTCCACTGCAGCTGGCCGTTCTGCGGGTTCGGCGGCAGCGCCTGCGCCTTGGTGACCTGGTTACCGGAGATCTTGGCCGGGCTCAGGATGAACTTGTAGTCGACCTTGTGGGTCTTGGGGTCGGGCCGGGCGCAGATCGCCACCTGCTTGTTCGCGTCGAGCGTCTGACCCTGGCCCACGTCGGCGCCGGTGCAGGTCAGCTTGTCGAACTGCGCCTTGACGGCCGGGTCGACGCCGGAGAAGTCCTCGCCCGTCTGCTGCTGTTGCTGCTGTTGCTGCTGCTGGAGCTGTTGCTGCAACTGCTGGAGCTGCTGGGGCGTGAGCGACTGCGTGGCCTTCGGGCTCGCGGCGGCCTTGCCCGACGTCGACGGCTTCGGCGTCGCCTTGGTGAGGGCCTGGGCGAGCGCCCGGCCCTTGGGCGTGGCGCTGGCCGAGCCCGACGGGCTGGCGCTGCCGGAGGGCTTCGCGCTCCCGGAGGGCTTGGCGCTGCCGGAGGGCTTGGCGCCGCCCTTGGTCTTGCCCGTGCTCGTCGGGCTGGGTGTGGGCGTCGGCGTCGACTTCGGGACGCCCACCGGCTCGGCCACGAGCACCTGGCGGAACTCCAGCTTGGCCGTGGTGCCGACGAGCTTGGCGACACGCTCCTGGCCCTTGCCGGGGACCTGGACGACGATGACGTTACTGCCCTGCTTGGTGACCTCCGCCTCGGAGACACCCAGGCTGTTCACGCGCTCACGCATGATGTTGAGCGCCTGACCCATCTCGCCCTCGCCGATCTTGGCACCGGGCTTCGTAGGCTCCGCCGTCAGTGTCACGGTGGTGCCACCGGCGAGGTCAAGAGCCAGTTTGGGCGTCTTTTGGCCCTGCCAGAACATCACGCCCACCAGGGCTGCGACGATCACGAACAGCGCGAGAAGAGTGCGCCCAGGTCTTGGAACGTTTCTGCTAGGCGGAGCCACGGTCGTCTTTCGTCCTTTTTCTGCGGGTCAGGTGTAGGTCAAGCCGACGGCTTCTTGTCGGCCTTCTGCTCGCCGTCCTTCACCGTTTCTGCGGGCTTGGTGTCGTCGACGACGGTCTTCGCCTCGGTCTTCGGCTCGATGTCGTCCTGCGCGACCTCCGCCTCGGCGCCGTCCTTCGGCTCCTCGGCGGCCGCCTCGGTCTCCTCGACCTCGTCGGTCTCCTCCTCCTCTTCCTCATCGGAGGGGTCGTCGATCACCTGGCCGACGGCCTGCTTGACGAAGCGGGCCTCGACGCCCGGGGCGATCTCCAGGACGATCGCGTCGTCCTCCACGGCGACGACCGTCGCGATCATGCCCGCGGTCGTCATGACCCGCTGGCCCGGCTCGATCTGGTTCTGCAGCTGGGCCTGCTGCTGCTGCCGCTTGCGCTGCGGGCGGATCAGCAGGAAATAGAAGACCACGACGATGAGGATCAGCGGTAGCAGCGACACCAATGGATTGCTGCCGCTCTTCGCCGCGGTGACATGAGTGAGCGCTGTGAGTGTTGTGTTGCCCTGCACCGGGGCGTCCTTCCGATGTGATGTGTTGAGCTCGCCGCCGACCATTTCGCGCCGCGAAGGCGCGTCATCTACTGACGGCGACCAAGCTCCGGAGTGTAAAGGAGTACCTGAAACTCCGGCAACGACGTGACGAACCCGTGCGCCGAGAAGTTCCCGTCACTCCTCCTCCACTTCGAAAAGCGTACCTGCCGCCGTGGGCGGCGGGGCGAGTCCGAGGTACCGCCAGGCGGCCGGTGTCGCGATCCGCCCCCGCGGGGTCCGGGCGATGAGGCCTTTCCGTACGAGGAAGGGCTCGGCGACGACCTCGACCGTCTCCGGCTCTTCGCCGACCGCCACGGCGAGGGTCGACAGGCCGACGGGGCCGCCGCCGAACTTCGTCAGCAGCGCGTCCAGCACCGACCGGTCGAGCCGGTCCAGCCCGTCGGCGTCCACCTCGTACAACGTGAGCGCCTGCCGTGCTATCTCCTCGGTGATCACACCGTCGGCGCGCACCTCGGCGTAGTCACGGACGCGACGAAGCAGCCGGTTGGCGATCCGGGGCGTGCCCCGGGCCCGCCGGGCGATCTCGGCCGCGCCGTGTTCGTCCATCCGCACGTCGAGCAGCCGGGCCGACCGGTGGATGATCCGCTCCAGGTCGGCCGGCTCGTAGAAGTCCATGTGGGCGACGAAGCCGAACCGGTCGCGCAGCGGCGCGGGCAGCAGCCCGGCCCGGGTCGTCGCGCCCACGAGGGTGAACGGCGCGATGTCGAGCGGGATCGCGGTCGCGCCCGGCCCCTTGCCGACGACGACGTCGACCCGGAAGTCCTCCATCGCGACGTACAGCATCTCCTCGGCGGGGCGGGCCATCCGGTGGATCTCGTCGAGGAACAGCACCTCGCCCTCGGAGAGGGTGGACAGCACGGCCGCGAGGTCGCCGGCGCGCTCGATCGCCGGGCCGGAGGAGATCCGCAGCGGCATGCCGAGCTCGCTCGAGATGATCATGGCGAGGGTGGTCTTGCCGAGGCCGGGCGGCCCGGACATCAGCAGGTGATCCGGCGGGCGGCCGCGCCGCAGGGCGCTGTGCAGGACGAGGGAGAGCTGCTCGCGGACCCGTGCCTGGCCGATGAACTCGTCCAGGCGCTTGGGCCGCAGCGCCGCCTCGATGACCTTCTCCTCGCCGTCGGCGACCGGCGAGACGAAGCGCTCGTCGCTCACGCGACCCCCCTGAGGCTCATCGGCTCAGCCTCCGCATGGCCATCCTGAGCAGGGTGGCGATGTCGGGGATGTCCTGCCCGTCGATGTCGGCGGCCACCGCGTCGACGGCGGCGTCGGCGTCCTTGCCCGTCCAGCCGAGGTTGGTGAGCCCCGCGTGGACCTGGTCGCGCCAGGGCAGTACGCGGGTCGCGAACACGGGCACATCCGTGTCGTCGTCGATCGGCGTGCCGAGGCGGTCCTTGAGCTCCAGCACGATGCGCTGGGCGCCTTTCTTACCGATGCCCGGCACCTTGGTCAGCGCGTTCACGTCCTCGGTGGCGACGGCGCGGCGCAGGGCGTTCGGTGGGTGGACGGCGAGCATGGCCAGCGCCAGCCGGGGTCCGACGCCGCTGGCGGTCTGCAGCAGCTCGAAGATCGCGCGTTCGTCGTCGTCGGCGAAGCCGTACAGCGTGAGCGAGTCCTCGCGGACGATGAGCGAGGTGGGGACGTGGGCCTGGTCGCCCACCCGCAGGCCTGCGAGCGTGGCCGGGGTGCACTGCACCGACAGGCCGACGCCGCCGACGTCGATGACGGCGCCGTCCGGCCCCGCACCGGCGACCTTCCCGCTGACGAATGCGATCACTGCCCTGTCCCTCCGCGCACCGTGGAGCCGCCGGCCGATGGCATCTGCGGGCGGCGGCGGCCGCCGCTCACCTGTCGACTCCGTACTGTCTCATCCTGGCCGCCTGGATGCGCGCCTGCGCGCCGCCACGCCAGACGTGGCAGATCGCGAGCGCCAGCGCGTCGGCCGCGTCGGCGGGCTTGGGCGGCGTGTCCAGCCGCAGCAGCCGGGTCACCATGCTGGTCACCTGGGCCTTGTCGGCACGGCCGTTGCCGGTGACGGCGGCCTTGGCCTCGCTCGGGGTGTGCAGCGCTACCGGCAGTCCGCGCCGTGCGCCGCAGGCGATGGCGATGGCCCCGGCCTGCGCCGTCCCCATGACGGTGGAGACGTTGTGCTGGCTGAACACGCGCTCGACGGCCACCGCGTCAGGCCGGTAGGCGTCCAGTAGCTTCTCCAGGCCGCGCTCGAGGCCGATCAGCCGGGTCCCGATGTCGTCGTCGGGGCTGGTGCGGATGACGTCGACGGTCACGAGCCGCAGCTGCGTGCCCGGCGCGCCGTCCACCACGCCCACCCCGCACCGGGTCAGGCCGGGGTCGACGCCGAGTACCCGCACGGCGACTCCTCTCCGTTCCGAACATCAGTTCGCAGCGAGGCTACTCGCCGCGTACGACTTCGGGCCGCTCAGGCCCCGGCGTGTCGCACGGTAATCAGAAGTAGTCGAGCATGTACGGCGCCCCGCCGAAAGCCGCGTCGAGGATCGCGTCGGTGGACGCGTCGCCCTCGGCCAGGCCGGAGCGGCGCAGCCGGGTCAGTGGAACGCCCGCGTAGAGGGCCGCCAGCGACCGGGCGGACAGCCTGAGGGCGTCCGGTGCGCCGTCCGTACGCGTGAGGGTCCCGCGACCGCCGTCGACGCTCAGCCGCCAGGCCCCGGTATTGCCCGGCCGCGCCTCGTCTGTGATCGTCAAGGGAACCTCCGCCGACAGGCCGGCGGGGAAGCCGCGGGCGGCGACGGCCGCCGGCGCGTCGAGCACCCGCAGCATCCACGAGACGCGGTGGACGTCCTCCGTCGAGCGGTCGCGCAGGAGCCAGAACATGGGGTCGTCCGGGGCGACGCAGGCGCGGACCGACCGGGCGATCGACGAGCCGGATCCGACCAGCGCCCACAGGGCCCGGGCGGTCTCGGGGGACCCGGCCGCGCAGCGCTGCACGCTGAGCTCCTGGCCGTCCGCGCTCCAGCCGTAGATGAGGAGGCCGTCCTCGGCCAGGTAGCCGAAGATGTCGTCCCGGTCGAGGAGATCATGGAAGAAGTCCTCGCCCCGGTCGATGGGCCCGCGGTCGCGCGCATCGGCGTGCAGCCGGCGCAGCATCGCGGCGACGTCGGCGGCATCGTCGGGTCCGACACGCCGTACCTTCACCGGACCGGCGTCGAGCGTGCGCAGCGCCTCGGCCGGGACGGTGACGAAGTGCTGCGCGCCCGCGTGCTCGTACCCGACGGAGCGGTACACCGGCGCGGTGGCCGGGTACAGCGCCGAGATCGGCAGGCCGTCCATGAAGTCCAGGAGGGCATACGCGAGGCGGCGCCCGACGCCGCGGCCGCGTTCCTCAGGCGCCACGGCCACGCCCGCGACGCCGCCCATCGGAACCGCGCGGCCGTGCCACCACTGGTCGAACAGGTGGTAGCGGGCCGAGGCGACGAGCCGGTCGCCGTCGTAGATCCCGAGGACACGGCCCTGCCGCACGGCGGGGCGCGAGCGACGGAGGAACTCGGCCTGGTCACGCGGCCCGAAGGCACGCACCATCAGGTCGTAGTCGGCACCCAGGTCCTCGGGTGCGAGTGCGCGGATGTCCACGTGGGTACGCTACGGCACCCGCGCTGTCGCCGGTCGCTTCCCCCCGTCGCGCGGGATCAGGCCTCGATCTTCTCCATGATCTCGTCGGAGACGTCGAAGTTGGCGAAGACGTTCTGGACGTCGTCGCTGTCCTCCAGCGCCTCGAGGAGGCGGAAGACCTTCTTGGCGGCGTCCTCGTCGACGGGGACGCTGACGCTGGGCAGGAAGTTGGCCTCCGCGGACTCGTAGTCGACGCCGGCGTCCTGCAGGGCCTTGCGGACCCCGACGAGGTCACCGGCCTCGCTGATCACCTCGAACGACTCGCCGAGATCGTTGACCTCCTCGGCGCCCGCGTCGAGGACGGCCAGCATGACGTCGTCCTCGGAGGTGCCCTCCTTGGGGACGATGATGACGCCCTTGCGGTTGAAGAGGTAGGACACCGAGCCCGGGTCGGCGAGCGAGCCGCCGTTGCGGGTCAGGGCGGTCCGCACGTCCGAGGCGGCGCGGTTGCGGTTGTCGGTGAGGCACTCGATCAGGACGGCCACGCCGCCGGGGGCATAGCCCTCGTACATGATCGTCTGCCAGTCGGCGCCGCCGGCCTCCTCCCCCGCGCCACGCTTGCGGGCCCGCTCGATGTTGTCGATCGGCACGGAGTTCTTCCGGGCCTTCTGGATCGCGTCGTAGAGCGTCGGGTTGCCGTCCGGGTCGCCTCCGCCGGTCCGGGCGGCCACCTCGATGTTCTTGATGAGCTTGGCGAAGAGCTTGCCCCGCTTGGCGTCGAGGGCAGCCTTCTTATGCTTCGTCGTCGCCCACTTGGAGTGGCCGCTCATTGCGTTCCCTTCACCATGTCGAGGAAGAGCCGGTGGATCCGCGCGTCGCCGGTGAGCTCCGGATGGAATGACGTCGCGAGCAAGTGACCCTGCCGGACCGCCACGATCCTACCGGCGGCGTCGCCGGACTCGGCACGCCCGAGGACCTCGGCGTCGCCGCCGACCGATTCGACCCACGGCGCCCGGATGAACACGGCGTGGAACGGCGTGTCGAGACCGGCGACGTGGACGTCGCCCTCAAAGGAGTCGACCTGACGGCCGAACGCGTTGCGGCGGACGAGCATGTCGATGCCGCCGATCGTCTCCTGCCCCTTGGCACCGTCGGCGATCCGGTCGGCCAGCATGATCATGCCGGCGCACGAGCCGTAGGCCGGCATGCCCTGTTCGATCCGCTTGCGCAGCGGCTCCAGCAGCTCGAACGAGCGCGCGAGCCGCCACATCGTGGTGGACTCCCCGCCGGGGATCACGAGCGCGTCGACCCGCTCGAGCTCCTCCGGGCGCCGCACGGCCTCCGTCGACGCTCCGCAGGACTCCAGCGCGCGCCGGTGCTCACGGACGTCTCCCTGCAGTGCGAGCACGCCGATCGTCGGGACAGCAGCCACGAATCAGCCCTTCAGAAATGAGATGTACGGACAATGAGCCTAGTGCCTGTCATAACACCGGCAGCAGGCAGTGATCTTCCCCCGCACGTACATCCCGCTCCCGGCCCCGGCCGGAGCGCGGCTCCTGAGCCCGCCGTTTCTACGCCTCGACCGCGACGGCACGCGCCATGTGCCGTAGCTCTGGTGTCAGGTTCCCGACGTCGATCACCACGTCGGTGACGACGGAACACGCGGGCCCACCGGGCCGGAACGACCGCGCGCACAGGCTCTCGGCCGCGCGGAGGGTCTCCTCCGCGGCCCGCAGGTCCCGGATCTCCGCCTGCGCCCGTGCCACGTCGATCAGGTGGCGGCCGTACGCCGTCCGCGACAGCTCGTCGGCATGCACCTCACCGGCCGACCGCAGCGCCAGATCCGGCTCGTGCAGCGCCGCGTACGCGCGCGTCGCCTCGGTCGCGACCCGGGACGGGCCGAACCCCACGTGGTGATCGACCTGGTCGTGCTCGAACCGGCGCGCGGCCGATCCGGCGAGTCCGAGGTACTCGGTCGCGGGAGCGCAGCGGTCCGCCGCGCAGGCCGCCGCCATGGCGGCCATCATCAGGTCGCCCCACACCGTCAGGTCGCGCAGGGTGGCCTCGCCCATCGACGGTTCGGTCCGCTCGGCGATCCACACCGCGTGGTCCTCCGACGCGCGGACGTGACCCTCGCGGAGCAGGGTCCACGAGTAGGTGGCGTGCAGCATCTCCCACTCCAGCTCGTCGCCGCCGCCCTCCGCCGCTTGGATCGCGCGTTCGGCGGCGATCTCCGCGAGGTTGTACCTGCCGTAGTGCACGAACAGGCGGGCGGCGAGCTGATGGGCTTCGGCGAGGGGCCCGGCGGCCATGACCCCGATCTCGCCGGCCGCGAGGCGGGCCTCGCCGATCAGACCTGGGAGGTTCCCGGCGAGATGCGACATATCGCCGGACCGGTAGTCGCGCCAGGCGGCGTCGACGGCAGCGTCCAGCTCGGCGAGATCGGGTGTCTCGCCGGCGTCATCGGCGTCCACGCCGGGCATCGAGCCGGCCGACATGACAGCGTCGCGGACATCGTCGCGAGCAGTCTGGTCGTCGGGCCGGCCGCCGATCAACCGCGAGACGCGGACGCCCAGCGCGCCGGCCAACCTCGTGAGCGAGGTGAGGCGCGCGGTCTGGCGCCGGCCGTGCTCGAGCTTCTCGATCAGGTCGACGTCCACTCCAGAGTCATCGGCCAGCTCATGGCGGGTCATGGAACGCTCATCGCGAAGCGACCTGAGCCGGTCGCCAATGTTGTCAGGCTCGGTCACTGTTCCGCACCCCCTGGTGCCGCGGCGCCTACGAAGCCGATTTCAGCCTAAGACCGAATTTCCGCGCCGAACATCCTTAAACCCGGTATGGCGTGCTCGATGGACACGGTCCGGGGGGCTGCGCGCCGGTCAGTGCGGATTTCCGCCCATCCGGGTCAGTGAACGGATCTTGAACCGCCGGAGCGACAGCTCGAGAGGCAGGAACCCGTCCCGGCCGCGCTCGCTGAGGCCCCGGCCGAACAGCTGCTCACGGGCCAGCGCCAGGCCGTACTCCTCGTAGTCGAACGGCAGCGGCACGTCGGACGCGCCCTCGTCGATCGCCTTCCAGAAGGGCTGCTCCGCCGGAAGCCGCTCGCCGAGGTCGACGACGACGCCGTCCTCGGCGGTGACGAAGACGTCCCGCTTGGGCTGGTTGCGTTCGTACCACCGGAACCAGCATCCGGACACCACGCTGTGCAGGACCAGCACGCCGCAGTGGGCGCCGGGCAGCGCCGCCGCGATCTGGTCGGCGAGGGTGCGGGCGGCGTCGTCGACGTCGTACAGCCGGCGGTCGCAGACGATCAGCGCGTCGCCGTACGCTCCGACGAACAGCTCGTCCTCGTAGGGCCAGAGCGCGAAGTCCAGGACCGTGTCGCCGCTCTCGACGACGGCCGAGTCCGGGTAGAGACGCCGCGCCAGGTCGGCGGCGGCGTCCGGATCCGGGATCAAGCCCTGCCGAAAGGCGTTGACCGGATCGTCAACGCTGGCGCACGCCAGCGCGATAGACCACGCCATGGGCTTCGTCCCCTCCTGCGGCCACTGCACCGGTCCGCCCGCGGTAGCGCCACGCCGCCGGGCCCCCGACAGGGTAGCCCGCCCACGCCGGGCTGGGGAGGCCCGAGGCGACCCGGATCCTCCGCCGGCCGCCCGGCGGACGGGCGGCGCGGCGTGCTCCTGGATCCCTACCAGCCGCGCCCGGCAAGACGGTCCGACTCCGACAGCGTCGAGACGTTGATGCCCACCATCGCCTCACCGAGTCCCCGGGAGACCTTGGCGATGACATCGGGGTCGTCGTAGAAGGTGGTGGCCTTGACGATCGCCTCAGCGCGCTTGGCCGGGTCACCGGACTTGAAGATGCCCGAGCCGACGAACACGCCCTCGGCGCCGAGCTGCATCATCATCGCGGCGTCCGCCGGGGTGGCGATGCCGCCCGCGGTGAACAGCACGACGGGCAGCTTGCCGGCCGTGGCGACCTCCTTGACCAGTTCGTACGGCGCCTGCAGCTCCTTGGCCGCGACGAAGAGCTCGTCCTCGGGCAGAGAGCCGAGCCGCCGGATGTCCTGACGCAGCCGGCGCATGTGCGTCGTGGCGTTGGAGACGTCACCGGTGCCCGCCTCGCCCTTGGAGCGGATCATGGCCGCGCCCTCGGTGATGCGGCGGAGCGCCTCGCCGAGGTTGGTGGCGCCGCAGACGAACGGGACGGTGAACGCCCACTTGTCGATGTGGTTCTCATAGTCGGCCGGGGTCAGGACCTCGGACTCGTCGATGTAGTCGACGCCGAGCGCCTGCAGGACCTGGGCCTCGACGAAGTGCCCGATGCGCGCCTTGGCCATGACGGGGATCGACACCGCGCCGATGATGCCCTCGATCATGTCCGGGTCGCTCATCCGCGAGACGCCGCCCTCGGCCCGGATGTCGGCGGGCACGCGCTCCAGGGCCATGACCGCGACCGCGCCGGCGTCTTCGGCGATCTTGGCCTGTTCCGGAGTGACGACATCCATGATCACGCCGCCCTTGAGCATCTCCGCCATTCCTCGCTTGACGCGGGCGGTGCCGGTCTCCGGGGTGACGGTCGGCTGGGCGGGAGTGGCAGTGGACACGGGCTACCTCTTCGGAGAATCGATCACGCTTGTCGCTCTCCATGGTAGTTCGAGGTAGGACGGGTTTGGCCCCTCCTGTCCGCTCCTTCAGCGGGTCCGCTCACGGGACCATGGGACGGCCCGCGTTGACGATGACGATCCACACCTGGCCGGGCGCGAACGTCATCGGCTGCCCCGACGGGGTGGTGAAGGTGGTGCCCTTGGTCTCGGAGGGGCGGGACCAGCGGGCGTCGTACGCCTTCCCGTCGCGCAGCACCGTCGCGGTACCGGTGCCGACCGTCTGGATCAGCGGGGTGTAGTTGCCGAGGAAGTCGTGGAACGGCGACCTCGTGGTGCGGGCCCGCTGGACGACGATCGTCTGACCGCCCAACTGCCCGCCCTCGGCCGCGCGGTCCGGGCGGCCGTCCTGAGACGCGAGCCAGCGCCGTTCCTTCGCCGACCAGCGGAAGACGAACGACGTCGAGGGAAAGCGCGCGGTGAAGGACGTCGTCGGGGTGCCGCCGGACGGGGCGGGGCCGAAGCGGAAGCCGATGTCGCGGGCCCTGGTGGCCGACGTCGCCTTGGCGAGCAGCTGCTTCGGCGCCGCGTACAGGTTGTACGGCGCCGGGTTGGGCCCGCGCCGGGTGTAGGCGCCGCCCGTGGTGTCCGGGGAGACGTCGATCAGAGGCGCCCGGGCGAGGTAGGGCTTCATCTTGCCCTGGACGCCGGAGTACGCGAAGGCGGGACGGCCGAACTGCGGCAGGATGTGCAGGTCGGAGATCCGGGCGCTGCGGACCGGCCCGACCAGCGGCGGGAGGGTCGAGGAGAAGACCGCCATGACGCGGGACAGGCCGCCTTCGACCTGCTCGACGTAGACGATGTCGGCCGACCGCAGGCCGCGCTGCGGCTTCGCCGACCGCGTGTTGTCGATCTTCACGGCCAGGACCGGCCCGTTCTGGGCCCCGGGGCGCCCGGTGAAGGGGTGGCCCGTCGTCGGGCTCGGGGAGGACGTCGCCGACGCCACCGGAGTGTCCGCGGTCCTCGGCGGGGCCGCGGCGTCGTTCTTCTCACCCGAGCACGCCGAAAGCGCGAGGGCGCCGAGCGCGGCGGCGCTCAGAACGGCGGCGTACGGCCTGCTATGCAACTGGAGATCGGACATAAGGCGTCCTCTCCCACCAAATCGGAAGGTGTTCCTAACTGGCGAGCGTAGCGGGTCAGCCGGACCGGACGGTGTCGGCGGACGTCTCGGGCGGGGCGTCGTCGATCTCGAAGAACTCCGGGAGCGGTGCCCGGCCCGCCAGGTGCAACGCGCGGGGCAGGAGCTTGCGCCGAGCGGCGCGGGTCGCGGTCACCGCGTTGTTGTAGAAGCTGCGCGCGTACGCCACCTTCCGTACGGCGGCGTCGAGCTCCTCCAGCAGCGCCGCGCCGTCCCCGCGGCCGACGAGGGTGTCGCGGAAGCCCGGCTGCCCGACGACGGCCCGCAGGGCGCGGGACAGGTCGCTCTCGGCGAACTCCCGGTTGTCGGCGTCGGCGATGCGGGCCTCGTGGGCGGCGGCGGCCAGCAGCAGGCTGGTCGCCGGGTCGAGCAGGCGGGACGCGGCGAGCTCGAGGGCGACCGCGGCGCGCCGGACCAGCGCGACGTCGAGCCCGGCCCGTGCGGTCTCCAGGCGAACGTGCAGCCGGTCGATGCGGGTGGCACGCCACGAGACGTACACGCCGAGCAGGACGACGAGCGCGGAGACGAGCGCGATGTTCAGCAGCGTCTGGTACATCGTCAGATCACGGACGTCTCGACGACGGTGGCGTCCCCGGCCACGGTCTCGTACACGCGCACGACGTCGCGGGCGACCGTCGACCAGTCGTAGGCGCGCACGGCGGCCTTGGCCTCCGCGGAGAGCTGCTTGCGGCGGGGCGCGTCGTCCAGCAGCTCGCCCGCCGCGGCGGCCAGCGCCTCGGCGTCGCCGACGGGGAACAGCGCCCCGGCCCGGCCGTCGAGCAGCACGCGCCGGAAGGCCTCGATGTCGCTGGCGAGGATCGGCGCGCCGGCCGACATCGCCTCGGCGAGCACGATCCCGAAGCTCTCCCCGCCGGTGTTCGGCGCGACGAACACGTCCACGGAGTGCAACGCCCGTACCTTCTCGGCCTCGCTGACCATGCCGAGGAGGACGACCCGGTCGCGCAGCTCCGGCGACACCCGGGCCAGGATCTCCTCGGTGTCGCCGGGACCGGCGAGCAGCAGCCGCAGGCGAGGACGCCGCCGCCCCAGGATCTCGAAGGCGGACAGCAGGATCGGCAGACCCTTGCGCTGCTCGTCCATGCGGCCGAGGAAGCCGAGCGCGCCGTCGTCTCCGGGCCAGCCGGGCAGCGGCTCGGCCATGGCGTAGCGCTCGGTGGTCACGCCGTTCGGGATGAGCACGGCGTCGCCGCCGAGGTACTCGACGAGTGTCTTGCGCGCCTTCTCCGACACCGCGATCCGCGCGGTGATCTTCTCCATGGCGCTCTGCAGGATCGGGCCGGCCGCCGACAGCGCCCGGGACCGCTCGAACGACGCGTGGAAGGTGCCGACGATGGGCCCGTCAGCGGCCCAGCAGGCCAGCAGCCCGAGCGACGGCGCGGCCGGCTCGTGGACGTGGAGCACGTCGAACCCGCCCTCCCGGATCCAGCGGCGTACGCGGCTCGCGGACAGGAACCCGAAGGCCAGCCGCGCCACCGAGCCGTTGAAGGGCACCGGGACGGCGCGCCCGGCGGGGACGACGTACCAGGGCAGCGGGGTGTCGTCGTCGGCGGGCGCGATCACCGACACCTCATGGCCGAGGGCGAACAGCGCCTCGGCGAGGTCACGGACGTGCTGCTGCACGCCGCCGGGAACGTCCCAGGTGTACGGGCAGACGATGCCGACCTTCACCGATCGCCCGTCCTTTCCGCCGCCTCGGCCGTCGTGCTCACCTCAGGTCACCCGAGGTCCTCGACCCAGACGCGCTGGAGCATGTGCCAGTCCTCGGGGTGGGCGGCGATACCGTCGGCGAACACGTGCGCGAGGGACTGCGTCATCGCCTGGACCTTGTCCAGCCGCTCCCCCTCGTCGGGCACGCGGATCTCCTCGTGGACGCGAACACCCCACTCGCGTCCTTCGTACCACAGGGTGACCGGCCGGAGCGCGGCGCCCGTCTCGATCGCCAGCGCGGCGGGCCCGGCGGGCATCTTCGCGGTACGGCCGAAGAACTCGACCTCGACGCCGCTCGCGGTGAGGTCGCGGTCGGCGACCAGGCAGACCAGCCGGGCGTCGCGGAGCCGAGCGGCGAGGGTGCGGAAGACGTCACCGTCGCCGCCGGTGGCGGGCAGCACCTCCATCCCGAGGCCCGCCCGGTAGGCGACGAACCGGTCGTACAGCGACTCGGGCCGCAGTCGCTCCATCACCGTCGTGAACGGCACCCCGGACAGCGCGATCCAGGCGCCCGCGTGGTCGTAGTTGCCCATGTGCGGGAGCGCCACGACGACGCCGCGCCCCTCGTCGAGATCGGCCCGCAGGTCCTCGATCCCGGTGATGCGCATGCCCGAGTCGATGCGCTCGCGACTCATCGCGGGCAGCCGGAACGCCTCCAGCCAGTAGCGCATGTACGAGCGCATGCCCTGGCGGCTCAGGTCGCGCAGGGCCTGCTCGGAGACCTCCGGGCCGACGACGCGGCGGAGGTTCTTCTCCAACTGCCGTACGCCGCGGCCGTGCTTGCGCCACGTGCGCTCGGCGATCAGCATGAAGATCTCGTGCGCGACCGCCTCGGGCATGCGCCGGACGGCCGCCCAGCCCAGCGCGTACGCGGCGTCCGCCGCCTCGTCCCTCACGGCTGCTCGCTGACCTCGAGTTGCTTGCGCACCGCGACGAAGCGCTGGACGACCGTGATCGCGCTGGCCAGCGCCAGCAGCCACAGTCCGATCACCAGGACGTACGGGACGCCGAGCCCGTCGAGGCCGATCGCGACCAGGCTGACGATCAGCCGCTCGCCGCGCTCGGCGATGCCGACGGTGGCGCCGACGCCGATCCCCTCGGCGCGCGCCCGCGCGTACGACACGAGCGCGCCGGACACCAGGCAGAACAGGGCGAGGCCGACGATCAGCAGGTCCTGGTGGTCCTGCCGCGCGAACCGGAGGATCAGCCCCGAGAAGATCGCCGCGTCGGACAGCCGGTCCATGTTGGAGTCGAGGAAGGCCCCGAACCGGCTCGTCTTCCCAGTGACCCGGGCCACGGCGCCGTCGAACATGTCGAAGAACACGAAGATCGTGATCACGACCGTTCCCCAGAAGAACTCGCCGCGCGGGTAGAAACCGAGCGCCCCGCCGACGACCCCGAGCGTGCCGATGATGGTGATCGTGTTCGGGGTGAGACCCGTACGGGCCAGCGCCCGGCCCACCGGCGTGATCACACGCGAGAGCGCCGGCCGCAACTGGTTGAGCATTGCCATCCTCTGATCATGTTTGGCCGCGATTTCATCGCCCCGTGGCCCTAAGCGTGCGAAGCCGCGCCATCCCCCAGGCGGGCCAATCGTAGTGCGTGACGTCGGCGCAGGTGGGAACGGCTGATATCAGACAGGCCTCAACCCGTTGCCGGTCACCCCTTGTGATATGAGGCCGTGTTGGTAATGGTGGTGACCACGGGTGTGGCACCCGTCACACCCATTGTCCTTTGGAGGTGGGCACGTGGCGGACAAGTCAGCTCCCCAAGCCGCCGGCAGGGCACCGGCGGTCGACCAGCCCCAGAGCGTTCGCAACATCGCGCTGGTCGGCCACTCCGGAGCGGGCAAGACGACGCTCGTCGAGGCGCTGCTCGCTGCGACCGGTACGATTCAGCGCCCCGGTCGCGTCGAGGACGGCTCGACGGTCAGTGACCACGACGAGGTGGAGATTCGCCAGCAGCGCTCGGTGAACCTCTCGCTCGCCTCGTTCCTCCACGCCGGGATCAAGGTCAACCTGCTCGACACCCCGGGTTACGCCGACTTCGTCGGCGACCTGCGGGCGGGCCTGCGGGCCGCCGACGCGGCCCTGTTCGTCGTCTCGGCCGTGGACGGCGTCGACGGCCTCACCCGGATGCTCTGGGAGGAGTGCGCGCTGGTCGGCATGCCGCGCGCCGTCGTCATCACCAAGATCGACCAGCAGCGCGGCGACTTCGACGAGGTGCTCACCGCCTGCCAGGACGCCTTCGGCGAGGCCGTCCTGCCCTGCTACTTCCCATGCGAGTCCGGCCTGATCGGCCTGCTCACGCGCAAGTGCTTCGACTACTCCTCCGGCGAGCGGGTCGAGCGCGACCCGGACCGGGAGTTCCTGGACCGCCTCGCGGAACAGCGCGGCGCCCTCATCGAGGGGATCATCCAGGAGAGCGAGGACGAGACGCTCATGGAGCGCTACCTCTCCGGCGAGCAGATCGACGTGAAGGTCCTGATCGAGGACCTGGAGAAGGCGGTGGCGCGCGGCAGCTTCTACCCGGTCCTGGCCACGTCGGTCCCGCACGGGGACCATCCCGGGCCGGTGATCGGCATGCGGGAGCTGCTGGAGGTGATGACCCAGGCGTTCCCGTCGCCGCTCGAGCACGGCATCCCGGCGGTCACGAAGGTCGACGGCTCCCCGGCGGGCGACCTGGCCTGCGACCCGGGCGGGCCGCTGGTGGCCGAGGTCGTCAAGACCACGTCCGATCCGTACGTCGGCCGGATCTCACTCGTCCGGGTGTTCAGCGGCACGCTCCAGCCGGACGACACCGTGCACGTCTCCGGGCACGGCCTGGAGGATCGCGGCCACGAGGACCACGACGTCGACGAGCGGGTCGGCGCGATCACCGCTCCGCTGGGCAAGGCCCAGCGCACGATGTCGTCCTGCATCGCCGGGGACATCTGCGCGGTCGCCAAGCTGACCCACGCCGAGACCGGTGACACGATCTCCGCGAAGGAGGCCCCGCTGCTGATGGCGCCCTGGTCGATGCCGGATCCGCTGCTGCCGGCGGCGATCCGCGCCAAGTCGAAGGCCGACGAGGACAAGCTGTCCCAGGCGCTGGCCCGGCTCGTGGCCGAGGACCCGACGCTGCGGCTGGAGAACAACTCCGAGACCCGCCAGCTGGTGCTGTGGAACATGGGCGAGGCCCACGCCGACGTGCTGCTGGACCGGCTGCACAGCCGGTACGGCGTCGAGGTGGAGACCGTGCCGCTGCGGGTCCCGCTGCGCGAGACGTTCGGCGGTCCCGCGCCGGGCCTCGGCCGGCACGTCAAGCAGAGCGGCGGGCACGGGCAGTACGGCATCTGCCACGTCGACGTCGAGCCGCTGCCGTCGGGCGGGGGCTTCGAGTTCGTCGACAAGATCGTCGGTGGCGTGGTCCCCCGGCAGTTCATCCCGTCGGTGGAGAAGGGCCTGCGGCAGCAGATGGAGCGGGGGGTCCTGGCCGGCTACCCGCTCGTCGACATCCGGGTCACCCTCCGTGACGGCAAGGCGCACTCGGTGGACTCCTCCGACATGGCCTTCCAGACGGCCGGGCAGCTGGCGCTCAAGGACGCCGCGGCCAAGACGCAGGTCCTGCTGCTCGAACCCGTCGACGAGGTGTCGGTGCTCGTGGCCGACGACTACGTCGGCGCCGTGATGTCGGACCTGTCGTCGCGGCGCGGGCGGGTCCTGGGCACCGAGACCGTCGCGGGCGGCCGCTCGCTGATCAAGGCGGAGGTCCCGCAGCTGGAGATCACGCGGTACGCGATCGACCTGCGGTCGATGTCGCACGGCACCGGGACGTTCAGCCGCTCGTTCCTGCGCTACGAGCCGCTGCCGTCGCACCTGGCCGAGAAGGTCGTAGCCGAGACGAAGGAGTAGCGGTCCGCGCCGTGTCATCCGGACGCCGGGCGTCCGGGTGACACGGCCTGCTCGGACCGCAGGCGGAGAGGCGATCATCCCGCGGGATGACGCTTCGTTAACCCGCTGTTTGGGATGATCTCCTTATGGATGAACCGGGGGCGGATGGTAAGGGAAGACGGGCGCTTCTACGCGCGCTGACGGTCGGCGGGGCGAGTGCCGTGGCCGGCGTCGCCATGGGCGCGGCCATCGACGACGCGGACGCGTCCACGCGCATTCCGGCGTCGGCGCCGGGCACTCCGCCCGGGGCCCACTGGCGGCCTCCGGCGGGCCACGTGGACGTCTTCTGGGCGGTCAACACGCAGCAGAAGGTCGTCGCGCTGACGTTCGACGACGGGCCGCTGCCGAACTACACCCCGCTCGTGCACGACGCCCTCGACGAGGCGAAGATCCCCGCGACGTTCTTCCTGGTGGGCAAGCGCGTCGAGCAGCACGCCCGTCTCCTGCACGGGCGGATGGACCGGCACGAGGTCGGCAACCACACGTGGGCGCACACCAACCTGTCCCCGCTGAGCCTCAACACGGCCTATCGGTCGGTCAAACGCGCCCATGAAATGATCGTGCGCGTGACCGGCAAGGAACCCCGCCTTCTGCGACCGCCGTGGGGCCAGTTGGGGGGCACCACCCTCCAGGTGGCCGGGCGGCTGGGGTACGACGTGGCGCTGTGGTCCCTGCTGATCACCGACCGCTCCCATCCGCACGACCCGAAAGGCCTCATCGACTTCGTCGTGGATTCCGCGCTGCCCGGCTCGATCGTCCTCGGCCATGACGCCGGAGGCGGCCGATCGCGGTTGACCCTCGCCCGTGCGCTCCCGGAGATGATCAAGCGCCTGAAGACCAAGGGCTTCGAGTTCGTCACGGTCTCGGATCTCATCGCCGCCAAGGCCGCGCCGGCATCGCGAGGGACCTGACGAACGGGTAGGGCGGCCCGCGGCGGCCCCGCCGGCGAACCCATAACACAACAGGAAAATGGCGACGATCAGAACGAACACGTCACCTGGGCCAGGAGGGCGCACCATGTCCGCCCAGGCGACCCGGCTTTCCCGGCCCGGCCGGTTCTGGCGGTCCCTCAGCGCGGCGGGTGTCATCGCGCTGCTGCTGATCGCCAGCGCGTACGGGAACGACGACGACTTCCCGGTCGGGCCCATGGTGCAGTTCGCCTTCTCCGTCCCGCCTGCGGGTGAGATCCGCTCGCACTGGCTGGAGGCCGACACGACGACCGGTGCGCACATCAAGCTGTCGATGTCCGCACTCGGCGCCGGTCTCAAGCGCGCGGAGGTCGAAGGGCAGATGGGCCGGTTCGTCCGCGACCCGTCGCTGCTTCAGGGCATCGCGGACGCCCAGCGGCGGCTGCATCCGGGGCAACCGGCGTTCTCGAGGCTCTACGTGATCATGAAGGTGACCAAATTGGACCACGGCCGGCCGGCGGGCGACACCGTACAGACGGTCGTCACGTGGAACGTCCGGTGAGCGAGATCGCCGGGACGGCGGCCACCCCGTGGGGACGCTGGTGGTACGCCCCCATGCCGACGGCTCGCATCGCCGTGATGCGGGCGATCGTCTACCTGTTCGTGCCGATCGACGTGCTGTTCCTCACCAACAGCGCCGTCGTCCACGCGTACCTGCCCGCGGACCTCTACCGGCCGGTCCTCATGGCCAGGCTGCTGCACATTCCGGCGCCGGTGCCGTGGGCCATGGAGACGCTGCGTGTCGTCCTCATCGTCGGCAGCCTGATCGCGGCCACCGGCCGCCTTCGGCGGCTCGCCGGGGGCGTCGTCGCCGTGGGCTACCTGCCCTGGGTGCTGATCAGCATGTCCTACGGCAAGGTCGACCACGATCATCTCGCTCTGGTGGTGGCACTCATCGTCCTGCCCACGGCCGGCCGGGCGCGGTTCCGCGACCCCGACGGGTCCGAGGCCGCCGGATGGACGATCCAGTCGATCCGGATCGCGGTCGTCTCGGCGTACTTCCTGTCCGCGTGGGCCAAGATGCGATGGGGCGGCTGGGGCTGGGCCAACGGCGAGACCCTCGAATGGGCGCTGGTCCGGCGCGGCACGCTGATCGGCCGGGACATCGCCGACCAGCGGTGGCTGCTGCACGCGAGCCAGTGGGTGACGCTGGTCGCCGAGACCGCCTCGCCGCTGCTGCTGTTCACGCGAGGCCGGCTGCAACTGGCCGGGATCGTGTTCTTCCTGGGGTTCCACCTGACGACCGAGATCCTGATGTCGATCCACTTCATGCCCCAGGTGATCTGCCTCGTGGCGGCGTTCACGCCGTGGGAACGACTGATCGAATCGGCGCGGAGCCGTAAGGTGTCCGCTGAGCCGGCCGCACCGGCCGCCCCCTCAACCGATTCGGCGACCTGACCCATGAACACACCCCCGGACCCGCCGGTCGCATGGCACGAACGCCTGCGCCCCGGCTCACGCGCCGCCCGCCTCCTGGTCACCGCGGCCGCCGTGACGCTGCTGCTGACCGGCACCGCGTTCGGCGACGATGACGCCTTCCCCTTCGGGCCGTTCCGGATGTACTCGACGAGCACCCCCATCAACGGCGACGTCCACGTCCTCGCACTCGCCGCCCGGCTGCCGGACGGCACGTGGAAACCGGCGACGCTGGACGCCCCGGTCGTCGGCATCACCCGCGCCGAGGCCGAGGGGCAGGCGCCGAGGTTCCAGGCCCATCCGGAGCTGCTGAAGCAGTTGCTCGATGCGCACGACCGCCTGCGGCCCCGCGAACCGCGCTGGACCGGCGTCCGGCTGATCCAGCAGTACTACATGCTCCGGCACCGCCTGTACGTCGGCAAGCGGGAGGTCACGATCGCCGAATGGACCCGCTCATGACCGTCCGGCAGGGCGCCGGCAAGGTGGCGGCGAACGCCTTCCTGCGCTGGTGGTTCAGTCCCGTCCCGAAGGCCCGTATCGCGGTCTTCCGCACGGCGGCCTACCTGTTCATCCCGCTCGACGTGCTCGTTCTGCGCCCGGTCAGCAGCGCGCACGCCTCGGCCACGTCGCTGTACCAGCCGCTGATCGTGGGCAGGCTGCTGCACCTGCCGCACCCGACGGCGGCGCTCATCGAGGTGCTCCGGTGGGCGCTGCTGATCCTGTCGGTGGCGGCGGCGACCGGCCGGCTGCCCCGGCTGCTCGGCACGACCGTGGCGCTGCTGTACTTCGAGTGGATCATCATCGCCTTCTCCTTCGGGAAGGTGGACCACGACCGGTTCGCCTATCTGGTCGCGCTCGCGGTGCTGCCCACGGTCGGCAAGGCCGCGTTCCGGGACCGCACGCCGTCGGAGGCGGCAGGCTGGGCGATGCGCTGCGTGCAGATCGGGGTGGTGGTCACCTACTTCCTCGCCGCGTGGGCCAAGGTACGGTTCGGCGGCTGGGGGTGGGTGAACAGCGCGACGCTCGTCCGCGCCGTGCTGCGGCGCGGGACGTTCATCGCCGATCCGCTCCTGCACCACGCCGAGCTGCTGCACTGGGCGCAGTGGGGCATCATGGCGTTCGAGTTCGCCTCACCGGTGATCCTCTTCGTCAGGCCCCGGTATCAGTACCCGATGGTCGTGGGCTTCGTGCTGTTCCACCTGTCGGTGCTCGCCACCATCACGATCATGTTCTGGCCGCACGTACTCTGCCTGATCTTCTGCTTCCTGCCCACCGAGCGACTGGTGCGCGGCGGTGGACACGACGCGGAGCCCGACGGGCGGACGCCGTCGCCCGACGCCGCCGCCGTCTCATCCGGCTAGGCCCGCGCACGGGGGGTGCTCCGCGGCCGGGATCAGCCGGACGCGGCCTGCGCGCCGGGCCGCTCGGCCGCGGGCAACGCGCAGGCCGGGGTGCCGCCGGGCAGCCGGTGCCGGTTGTTGGCGATGAGGCGGTACATCCCGTGCGCGATCCACCGGAACGGCGGGACCCTCGTGATGAGGCCCAGCGGCCGCCAGAACCCGCCGGCGTCGATCAGCAGCTTGGCCACCGCCTGCGCCCCGCCGTAGACCCGCCCGTCCTCGACCCACAGCAGTTCGTATTCCGCGCGTTCGGCGGTGGTGCCGAGCGCCGCCAGGTCCGCGAACTGGAACTCGACCACCTCGGCGTCCGTGGGGACCCACGGCCGGCCCTCGGCCTTGTCCCCTATGAGCCGTACGGCCTTCGTGCAGATCCCGCAGTCCCCGTCGTACACCAGAGTCGGTCGCTTCATGATCCCATCCTCCCGCATGGCACAACCACGCCCGCGCCCGCGCGCTTCCCGTATGCGGCGAAGATCACGTGCGAACCGTCACCAGGCGAGGTCGTAGGTGTCCTCGCCCCTGCGGGGAACGGGGATCGCGTGGAAGCGCCCGTCGTCGATACGCCCGTATCCGCCCAGGTCAGGTGACGCGTCGGCGAGGCTCGCGTCGTGGTAGAGCAGGTGACGCCCTGAGTCGTCGCTTCGCAGGGCGACGCCGGGGCCCAGGCCGGGCACGGCGGAGATCGCCTCGCTGTCGGACCCCTCCCGGTGCAGCATCCGCAGCACGCGCCCGTCGGCGAGGGAGACCTGACAGACCGCCAGCGCACCGCCCACCCGGGAGTACTCCGCCACCACGGCCACTCGTGTCCCGTCTCCGTTGATCACGGCCGCCCAGAGGTTCGTGAGCTCCCGAGACTGGCGCAGCAGGACCTTGCCGGCGCTCAGGTCCGTGGGCCGCTTCGATCCGATGTTCAGGAGCCGGACGACGCCGTTCTTCGACGGCAGGGCCGGACCGTCCGCCGGTGTGTGGACCGGCTCGCGGAGCAGGAAGGCGACCTGGCGGGCGTCGGACGTCCACGAGAGGCTGGAGACGATGCTCTCCCGCGGGTCCGTCCACTCGCGCTGCGCGCCCGTCACCGTGTCGACCACGCCGAGCTTGTAGTATGTCCGGTCCACGGGACCACCGCAGCGGCGCAGCGCGTACGCGACCTTGGTGCCGTCCGGTGCGGCCGCCAGCCCCCCGGGCGCCCCCTCTTTGCCCGCCGTCGCACCATGGATGCGCGCGCCGAGCGCGGAGAAGGCCGTGATCCTCCCCTTGCCGGACACCTTCATGCGGTAGATCCGAAGGGTGTCGCAGGCCGTCCGGTGGGCCGGCGCCGCCATGACGAAGAACATCCCGTCCGCGGCGGCGGCGACGTACTGGAAGGCCAGACCGTGTGACGCGGCTCTCGTGTCGTACACCCGGCCGGTCTTCGGGTCGCGGACCTCCACCCGGGACTCGCCCGCCGAAGACGTTCCGAATCCCGTCGTCGCCACGACGAACGCCGGGGCTCCCCCCCTGGTCGGCGGCCCCGAAGGCGGGGGCCCGCCGACCAACGCCGTCAGGGTGACCGAGACGGCCACCGCGGCCGCGGCGATCATCGGCAGCAGCCAGCGCACTCGCCTGCCGCGCGCAGGAAGGGTCAGCGGGCGCACCGACTCGGGCCGTACCGTGCGGGCCCCTTGGGCGAACGCGTCCCGGAGACGCCGTTCGGTCCCGGTCATGAGTCCTCACCCAGTCTGCCGGCGAGCGCCGCGAGCGCCCGGGAGGTGGTCGACTTGACGGTGCCGCGGCTGACGCCCATCGCCTCGGCGATCTCGGCCTCGGACAGGTCGAGGTAGTAGCGCAGCACCAGAGCCTCGCGCTGTCGTCGCGGCAGCGACCGAAGGGCGAGAAAGACCTCACGGCGGTCCTCGCCGAGGAGCGCCGCCGATTCCGCGGACCAGATGGGCGGCTCGTACGCGCCGCCGAAGCGCCGCGCGATCGCGCGCCTGCGCAGCACGCCCCGGCAACCATTGATCACCGCGGCGCGGATGTACGGCAGCGCGTTGCGGGGATCGTGGAGCCGGTCGAACCGGCGGTGCACCGCCGCGAAGGCATCCTGGACGACGTCCTCGGCGGTGGGCTGGTCACCGACGATGAACAACGCCATCCGGATGAGCTCGAGGTGATGCTCGCGGAAGATCGTGGTCAAGATCACGGCCGAGCCGTGGTCCGCGGCCTCCACGGTGCCCCCTGAGTCAGTGGCCGGCACGACGTCCTCCGCCATGCCGCCGGAACCGCCGGGCGGCGCGTACCAGGCCGGCGAGACGCCGCACTCCTCCGCGATCTTTGATCCCATATCTTTTACATGTCATGGGCGCCGTTTTGGTTGCCCACCACCCGAGAACTTATCCGGTACCGGGGGCCTCAGGGACCATCGGACGGGCCGACGAGGCAACCGATCGGCCGCTCGCGCATTCAAAGAACGTGGAAACCAACATCGTGAGCGTCCTGACCGGCCGGTCGGCCGACCCTCCGGACCCCGCCCATCCGCCGGCGGACCTCACCACGCTCTTCCGGGAACACCACGCGGGGTTGGTGCGTCTCGCCCTGCTCATGGTCGGCGACCAGCCCACGGCCGAGGACGTCGTCCAGGACGCCTTCGCGGCCCTGCACCGCCGGTTGCCCCGGCTCGGCGCGGACGTCCGTCTCCTGCCCTATGTCCGCGCGTCCGTGCTGAACGGCTGCCGGATGGTGCTCCGGCGGCGGAAACTGGCGAGCCGGTTCCGCCCCGAGCCGGAACCCGCGGTCTGGTCCGCGGAGGCCGCCGTACTGCTCAGCGAGGACCGGCGTGAGGTGTTCGCCGCGCTGCGCACACTGCCGCGCCGCCAGCGGGAGGCCCTCGCGCTGCGCTACTTCCTCGACCTGAGCGAGGCCGAGACCGCCGAGGTGATGGGCGTCAGCCGCGGCACCGTCAAGTCGACCACCTCGCGGGCGCTCACCGCGCTCGCCGGGAAACTCGGAGGCACCCCATGACGGAGATCGAGAACCGACTCGTCGACGCGTACGAGGCCGCGACGAGCACCGTCCGGCCCGAGGCCCTCCGCGCGCTCACCGCTCCCCCGGCCCGGCGCCGGAGGCGGACCTGGGCGGCCCCGCTGGCCGTGGCCGCCGCCCTCATCCTCATCAGCGTCGGTGTGGTCGCCCTCACCGGGGGAACGGACTCTTCTCGCCCGGACCCGGCATTGATCGCCCAAGGACCCAAGTACCTCGTCGCCGTGCGGGAAGGCGGACGCGCCGAGATCGTCGACGCCGCGACCGGCCGGAAGACCGCGGACATCCCCACGGTCGACGGGAAGAAGTACGTGGCGGTCGCCGCCGGTCGGGACGAGGAGAGCTTCTTCCTCGGCGCCGACACGACGGAGGAGGAGGGCTGCGCCGGGCAGGTCTACCGCGTCTCCGTGCGGGCGAACGGGACGACGACGTCACCAGTCCTGGTCCCCGGAGGACCGTACCGGGGAGTCCGCGAACTCGCCGTGAGCCCGCACGGAACGCGGCTGGCCGTAGCGCAAGAGTGCAACACCTACACCGGCAGCGTGGCCACGCTCACCGTCATCGACCTGAACGCGGGCACGAAGAAAACCTGGAACAGGGGTTCGGGGGGAGTCGAGAATCCGACGTGGGCGCCGGACGATCGCACGCTCGGCTACCTCGGGAGTCCACCTCGCATTCGGCCGAAGATCACTCTGCTCGATACCGGGTCAGGGGGCGGCGACGTTTGGAAGGAGCGGCAGGTGCGCAGCCCGGACATCGACCACGGCAAGTTCAAGGACGGCCAGATCAACGCGTTCGTCATCGATCCGGACGGCAGGACGATGACGGCGGCCGTCCAGGGCGTCAAGCACGGGCCGGACGACCACGCCGAGTACGTCCTGGCCAAGCTCTCCGTCGAGACCGGCGAGTTCACCGGCAGCCGTACCCAGGCCCTGCCGACGGACGTCTTCCGGTTCACGACCGACGTGTCCGGCCGGCACGTCCTCGTGCTGATCGACGGACGGCCGGGCCGACTCGACGACGGTCGCTTCTCCTGGATCCCCAAGACCAGCTTCGACTGGAGCGATGACCGAGATCTCGCCTGGTAGCACCCGACGTCGCGGCGGGTCGTTCCACGTGGCCGGTGGCCCGCCGCGACCGGGCCGCTCAGTCCTGAGGCCAGGCGTCCGCGATGATCTGGCGGGTCTCGCGCAGGAGCTGGGGCAGCACCTTGGTCTGACCGATGACCGGCATGAAGTTCGTGTCCCCGCCCCAGCGGGGGACGACGTGCTGATGGAGGTGCGCGGCGATGCCCGCGCCGGCGACCGTGCCGAGGTTCATGCCGACGTTGAACCCGTGGGCGCCGCTCGCCTTGCGCAGCGCGGTGATGGCGCACTGGGTGAGCCGGGCCAGCTCGGCGGTCTCCGCCTCGTCCAGTTCGGTGTAGTCCGCGACGTGCCGGTAGGGGCACACCATGAGGTGACCGGAGTTGTACGGGTAGAGATTCAGGACGACGAAGACGCTCTCCCCGCGCCGGACGATCAGGCCGTCCTCATCGCTCATCTTCGGAATCTCGCAGAACGGGCACCCGTCCTCCGCTCCGGCGCCGGTGGGCTTGCTCTCACCCTTGATGTAGGCCATCCGGTGAGGCGTCCACAGTCGCTGGAACTGGTCGGGATCCCCGACTCCGTACTGTTCCTCATGGTCGGACTCGGTCATGCCAGCAGCATAGGGCCGAGTCCCCCGCAGGACCGCGTGCGGGGCTCGAACGAGCGCTCGGTTGCCGAGAGCCGCCATTAGGGTCACCAGGATGAATCTTGATGAGGCGGTACGGCTCTGGGACCCGGAGCCTGGGTGGCTGAACACCGCGAGCTACGGCATACCGCCGGGGCCGGCCTTCGAGGCGCTGCAGAGCGCACTGGCCGAGTGGCGTCGTGGGGCCAACGGCTGGGACAAGTGGGACCGGTCCACCGATCGCGCGCGCGGCGCGTTCGCGCGTCTGGTCGGCGTCGCGGCCGACGACGTGGCCGTGGGCGCCTCCGCCTCGCAGGTGCTGGCGCCGGTCGCGGCCTCGCTGCCGCCCGGCTCGCGCGTCGTCGTCCCCGACATCGAGCAGACGTCGAACCTGTTCCCCTGGCTCGTGCACGATCTCGACGTGCGCACGGTACCGCCCGCCGACCTGCCCGGCGCGATCGACGAGCGCACGGACGCGGTCGCCTTCAGCCTGGTCCAGTCCGCGACGGGTGAGGTCGCCGCCGCGGACGAGGTCGTCGCGGCGGCGCGGGCGCACGGCGCGCTCGTCGTCGCCGACGCCACCCAGGCGGTCGGCTGGCTACCGGTCGACGCGACGTCCTTCGACGTCCTCGCCGTCTCCGCGTACAAGTGGCTGATGTGCCCGCGCGGCACCGCCTTCTGCTACGTGAGCCCGTCCGTGCGCGACCGCATCCGGCCGATCGCCGCCAACTGGTACGCCGGTGACGGCGACGCCTCGTACGGCCCGCCGCTGCGGCTGGCGAAGGACGCCCGGCGATTCGACATCGCCGCCCCCTGGTTCTCCTATGTCGCGGCCGCCCCCACGCTGGAGCTTCTCCTGGAGATCGGCATCGGTCCGATCCACGACCATGACGTGCGGCTGGCCAACCGGTTCCGGACCGGCCTCGGCATGCCGCCCGGCGACAGCGCGATCGTGAGCGTCACCCGCCCCGGCGCGGCCGAGCGGCTCGCGGCGGCCGGCATCCGCGCGTCCGTCCGCAACGGCGCGGCACGCCTCGCCTTCCACCTCTACACGACGGAAGCCGACGTCGACATCGCCGTCGCGGCGCTGATCTGAAGAATGATCATCTGTCGGCGGACGCTGTTACCCTCCCCGGCAGCTCATTCGATCATGCGGTGGAGGCGGTTCATGGACGTGGAGTCGGCCGGATCGGTTTCGGCGGATGCCGCCCCGGAGGGCGAGGACGTCACCGAGGCGAGCTGCTACCTGTTGGAGTTCTCGGTGGGTTCGGGCGGCTCACGCCTGGCAGATGTCTTCGTCGCCGCCGGCGTCGCGGGGGTGCGGGAGATCTTCGAGCGGCGCTATAAAGGCGCCACCGACCTGATCCCCTACCACGTGATGTGGTACGGAGCGGTCCTTCACCTCTGGGTGGTCCAAGGCGGCTCGATCGTAGAGGGCCTCGACCTGCGGACGCATCTGCGCAGTGGCGACCCCGCATGCGACCGGACGCTGGCCCGGGTCATCGCCCTCCAGGAACGCGACGATGACGACGAGCGCGCCGAGGAGATCTGGGAGGACGTGGACGCCGTCATCGAGGCGAACGACTGGGACGCGGCCCCGACTCTGCCACTGCTGGGCCGGGTATTCGAGCTGCACGACCGGATCGACGAGGATCCAGATGGCGCGGAGGCGGCAGAGGCCGAGCTCGATGCCCTCAGAGAGGCGATCGACGAAGGCGCCCTGCCTCGTCCCGACGAATCCGCGCCCCGGACGCTGACGCTGGACTGGGACGCCCTGGCGGCGTCGGCTCCCGCACTGGCGGATCCGCTGCTGGCCTCTTCATGGGTGAGCGTGGCGTGGACGGGCGATCCGATCTCGGTCAAGGACAGCTATGTCGGTCATCACCTTCGCTGGAGCAACGACGGCCGCATCGCCCTCCACGTCGGCTGCAACGACCTGGAGGGCGGCGAGGACGAGTGGCCGCAGGACGGCCGACCGCAGACGTGATCCCCGGCATGTGCTGCGCACTCAGGCACAGCACGCGCCGGGGATCATGGACGGCTCAGACCTGGATGCGGCTCTCCACGGCTTTGGCGATCTCCTCGACGGCCTCGTCGATGGGGATGCCGTTCTTCTGCTCGCCGTTGCGGTAGCGGAACGAGACGGCGTCCTTGGCGACGTCGTCGTCGCCGGCCAGCAGCATGTAGGGCACCTTCTGCTTCTGCGCGTTGCGGATCTTCTTCTGCATCCGGTCGCCGGAGGTGTCGACCTCCACCCGGATGCCCCGGTCGCGCAGCCTGGAAGCGATCTTCTGCAGGTGCGGGACGTGGTCGTCGGAGATGGGGATGCCGACCGCCTGCACCGGGGCCAGCCACGGCGGGAGCGCGCCCGCGTAGTGCTCGAGGAGCACGCCGAAGAACCGCTCGATCGACCCGAACAGCGCGCGGTGGATCATCACTGGGGTCTGTCGGGTGCCGTCGGCCGCCTGGTACTCCAGGCCGAAGCGCTTGGGCTGGTTGAAGTCGAGCTGGATGGTCGACAGCTGCCAGGTCCGGCCGATGGCGTCCTTGGCCTGCACGGAGATCTTCGGGCCGTAGAACGCGGCCCCGCCCGGGTCGTCCACCAGCTCCAGCCCGGACTCCTCAGCCGCCTGGCGCAGCGCCTCGGTCGCCTCCGCCCAGTCCGCGTCGTCGCCGATGAACTTGTCGGAGTCGTCCTTGGTGGACAGCTCCAGGAAGAACTCGGAGAGACCGAAGTCGCGCAGCACACTGAGCACGAAGCCCAGCAGCGACTTGATCTCGTCGCCCATCTGCTCCTTGGTGGTGTAGATGTGCGAGTCGTCCTGGGTCATGCCGCGCACGCGGGTGAGGCCGTGCACCACGCCCGACTTCTCGTACCGGTACACCGAGCCGAACTCGCACATCCGCAGCGGAAGCTCGCGGTAGGACCGCCCGCGCGCCCGGAAGATCAGGTTGTGCATCGGGCAGTTCATCGGCTTGACCCGGTAGTCGACCTCGTCCACCTCGAAGGGCGAGAACATGTCGTCGCCGTAGTACGGCAGGTGGCCGGAGATCTCGAAGAGTGACGACTTGGTGATGTGCGGGGTGTTGACGAACTCGTAGCCCGCCTCCTGCTGCCGCCGCCGCATGTAGTCCTCCATCTCCTTCCGGACGATGCCGCCCTTGGGGTGGAAGACGGGCAGCCCGCTGCCCAGCTCGGGCGGGAAGGAGAACAGGTCCAGCTCGGCGCCGAGCTTGCGGTGGTCGCGCTTCTCGGCCTCTTCCAGGAAGCTCAGGTACTCGTCCTGCTTCTCCCGGGACTCCCACGCGGTGCCGTAGATGCGCTGGAGCTGCGGGTTCTTCTCGCTGCCCCGCCAGTACGCGCCGCCGGACCGCATCAGCTTGAACGCGGGGATGACGCGGGTGGACGGCAGGTGCGGACCGCGGCACAGGTCCTTCCAGCGCAGGTCGCCGCTCTTGGCGTCGAGGTTGTCGTAGATGGTCAGCTCTCCGCCGCCGACCTCCACGCTCTCCTCGTCCGCGGCGGCGCCCTTGAGGCCGATGAGCTCCAGCTTGTACGGCTCGGCGGCGAGCTCCTCGCGGGCGTCGTCGTCGGCGACGACCCGGCGCGAGAACCGCTGCCCCTGCTTGACGATCTCCCGCATCTTCTTCTCGATGCGCTTGAGGTCGTCGGGCTGGAAGGGGTGCTCGACGTCGAAGTCGTAGTAGAAGCCGTTCTCGACGGGCGGGCCGATGCCGAGCTTGGCGTCGGGGAACAGCTCCTGCACCGCCTGCGCCATGACGTGCGCGGCGGAGTGACGCATGATGGCAAGGCCCTCGGACGAGTCGATCTGGATCGGCTCGACGACGTCGCCGTCACGCAGGGCGTACGCCAGGTCGCGGGCCTGGCCTCCGACGCGGGCGGCGATCACGGTGCGGCCGTCGGCGCCGAGCGCTTCTCCGGCGGTGGTGCCGGCCGCCACCACACGCTCGCTTCCGCCGAGGGTGATGCGCAGCTCAGACACGGAAACTCCTTGATGGTCAGGGATATCAGGTTCGAATGCTATCGACTGTGCGGGTCCGGCGGACGCCATCGGCTCCATGATCGCTCCTCTCGTGGCGGGAGCGAGCCGGGAAGCAGCGAGGCCCCGGGATCGCTCCCGGGGCCTCGGCCGTCAAGTCAGTGCAGGCAGCCGTCGCGCCGGGGCTCGCCCGGCGTCGTCGTCTCGAATATCGCCGCCATGCGCTCAGGGTATATCAGCGGCCGATGGCCCGCCACGCGGCTTTCTCGCCGTGAGCGCGCGCGGCGACGTGCAGCCGCCCGTCGGCGCCCAGAGCGCACAGCTCCCCGCTGACCGGCAGTGGGGCGGGAACCCCGACCAGCTGCATCCGGGGCGGTTTCCCGGTGACGGGTGGCTCGCCGTCGAGGCCCCGCGCGGCGTTGACCACCGCCGGGCTGTCCCAGAGCTTCGCCGCGACCTGACGGGAGATCGTCAGTGTCCGCGCGGTCCACGGCTCGCGGAACAGCACCCTGATCCGGCCGCCGGCCAGCTCGGCGGCGAGCGGCGCGATCGCCCCGGCCACCGGGAGGGTGCCCGCGAAGACGAGGGGCTTGCCCTGCGCGTGCTGGCGCCACCACAGGATCTGCGAGCGGGTCGCGGCGAACAGCTCGATCAGCCCGCCGTCGGTGACGACCGCCGCCAGGCCGTCCTGGACGTCGCCGTACCGCAGGTGCTTCTTCTTCGACTGGGGGGAGGCGACCTGCCGCATGTCGATGCCCGGCAGGTCCGTCCACTTGTGGCTCCAGCCGCCCGCGCCGAGGAACCGCGCGCTGACGCCCCCGCGCCCGTTGCGGACGAACACCGCGACCATCCCCGAGCCGTCGGCCACGGCCACCGGGGCGCCGGCCTGGTTGTGGATCTTCGCCGGGTCCGGGCGGCCGAGGGACCGCCAGCCCCCCTGGTCGAACGCGACGACCTCCCCGGTGTCGGAGCGCAGGCCGAGCACCACCGGCCCGGCGGCGGCCACCGCGGGCGCCAGCGGGCCGCCCGGATCGCCGAGGAACCGGGGGGCCGACCAGCGGCCGCCCGTGCGCCGCCAGGCGACCAGGCGGCCTCCGCCCACCGCGTACACGGTGTCCATCGCGGTGAAGCCGGTGCCGCGCGGCCACCGGTAGACCATCCGCGCCTCGTAGGCGTCCCAGTGGGGGTTCTCGGCGTTGATGCGGTAGTCGTGCGCGGAGTACGCCGCGAACACGCGCTGCTTGAATTTGTTGTCGGCCTCGCTGAGGTTCACCGCCAGGTTGCGGATGTTGTAGTCGCGGTAGTTGACCTGCAGCACGAGCCGGTCGGGGTGGCGTGCGGCGTAGCGGCGCACGGCCTCGCCGGCGAAGTGGGCGGCGGCGATGTGATCGGGATGGTCCGCGCTGTACCGCTCGTCGGGCGCGGTGTCCTGGGAGCGTACGACGGTCGGCCGGAAGCTCTGCATCAGGCCGGTGAGCGCGGTGAGGACGTCTTCCCGGGTCAGGCACCGCCGGTACGGCGAGCCCTCGGGCGCCTGGGTCCAGCCGCACAGCTCCGGATGATGGTCGGCGCCCCACAACTTGCCCAGGGTGTGCCAGCTCAGGCTGGCGCGCGGGTCGCGCCCGTCCGGCACGAGCATGAACACCAGCCGGATGTCGGGCCGGTCGACCAGGGTGTACGACTGCAGCCGCAGCGAGCCGGCCGTGAGGGTCTCCGGCCGCCACCGGTCGCGGACGCCGAGCATGAGGGCGTACGCCGTCCGCAGGCCGGTCTCGCGTTCGGCCACGTAGGCGTTCACGTCATGGGTGTCGGGCGGGGCTCCGGCCTTGCTCTCCCCCGCGCTGAGATAGACGGTCAGGTGCGGCGATCCGGCGCGCAGCGACTCCGACAGGTCCGGCGTCATGAACAGCAGGTCGTCGTCCTCGTGGGCGACGATCTGCAGGTAGCGGGAGCGGGCCGCGGGCGTTCCCGGCACCGCCGCGCCGTGGCGGTTCACCGACGCGCGCGTGTTGCTCTCGGAGAGCAGGCCGATGCCCGTGCCCAGCCCGGCTGCGGCGACCGCACCGACCAGGAAGAACCGTCGCCGATCGGGTCCGAATAGCGGAGCTCCGGATGCGGACGGTTCGTTGGACATGCGGCGGACACTCCCGTGATCGGCGCGGATGAGTGGGAACCAAACGAGTATCGCGGAACGCCAGACCTGTCCGTGCCCGGAAGCTCGACGCCGACCTGTCCGCGTCCAGAAACGGGGCGCCCGACCTGTCCGTGCGCGGAAGCTCGACGCCGACCTGTGCGTGGAAGCTCGACGCCGACCTGTCCGCGTCCAGAAACGGGGCTCTGGACCTGTCCGTGCACGGGAACGGGACGCCGGACCCGTCCAGGTGCGGAAACGGGACGCCGGACCCGTCCGGGTGCGGAAACGGGACGCCGGGCCGTCGAGTAAGCTGGGCGCGGCGAAGGGGAGTAGTCCCGCCGGCCGGTCGTCGACATGCTGGAGCGCTCAGCGCTCCCGGTGCCCGGGCCCCACGACAGGGGTGGACGAGACCTTCGGCTGTCGGTGACCGCTGATCACCGTGAGCCGAGGTCTCTTTTCTTGTCTCACGGTGTCCCGATCGATGAGGAATTCATGCTGCACGTCGTGATCCTGCTGGCATGCGCCGTAGCGATCTACTTGTCCTGCGAGTGGTTCGTCAACGCCGTGGAATGGCTGGGCGTCCGGTTGAAGGTCGGCCCGCTCGCCGTCGGGACCCTGCTCGCCGCGTTCGGCACGGCTCTTCCGGAGAGTGTTGTGACGTTCGTCGCCGTGGTGTTCGGCTCCGGCGAGGCGCAGAAGGACATCGGTGTCGGAGCCGCGATGGGCGGCCCCCTCGCCCTGGCCACCGTCGCGTACGGCGTGACCGGCTTCATGATGCTGACCAGCCGCCGGAAGGTCCAGGCCGCCGCCCGTACGGCCGCCCCCGTCGGCGGCGGAACCGGCGCCGCCGCCGAGGACACGACGGGCGGCTCACCGAGTGACGACCTGGGCGACACCGGCAAACTCGCGCGCGACCAGCGGTGGTTCCTCGCCATCTTCGTCGTGAAGGTGGCGCTGGGCCTGGTGGCCTTCGCGTACAAGCCCTGGCTCGGCCTGCTCTTCTTTGCCGCGTACGCGGTCTACTTCTGGCGGGAGCTGCGCGATGGCGGGGAGCACGGCGACGGCGCGGACCTGGAGCCGCTGCTCCTGCAGCGCCGCCGCGAGACGCCGGCGACGTGGGCCGTCGTCACGCAGAGCGTCGTCACCCTTGTGATCATCTTCTTCGCGTCGCAGCTGTTCGTGCACCAGCTCGACGCGATCGGCCCGATGATCGGCCTGCCCGCGGCGGTCACCGCGCTGCTGCTCTCCCCCATCGCCACCGAGCTGCCCGAGATCATGAACGCCGTGATCTGGGTCCGCCAGGGCAAGACTCCGCTTGCCCTGGCCAACATCAGCGGCGCGATGATGATCCAGGCGACCGTGCCGTCCGGGCTGGGCATCCTGTTCACGCCGTGGCGATTCGACGGCGCCCTGCTCCTGTCCGGAGTGGTCACGATGGCGGCCATGGTGTTCCTGCTGGCGATGCTCAGGACGGGCCGCTTCAACGCCCGGACCCTGACCCTGGCGGCCGGCTTCTACGCCGTCTTCGGGCTCTGCCTGATCCCGATCCTGTCCTGATCACGACGGACCGGCGGTGACGCCGGTCCGCGGTCGGCGGCGGTGCCGGGCGGGACCGGCGGGGGCGGTCAGGCCTTCTTGGCCAGGCGGCTGCGCACGTCGTCCATGTCGAGGGCGCGGACCTGCTCGATGAGGCTCTCGAGGGACTCGGCGGGGAGCGCGCCGGGCTGGGAGAACACGATCACGCCGTCGCGGACCGCCATGATCGTCGGGATGGACCGGATGTCGAAGCGCATCGCCAGGTCCTGTTCGGCCTCGGTGTCGACCTTGCCGAAGACGATGTCCTCGTGCTTGGCGGACGCCTCGTCGTAGATGGGCGCGAACATCTTGCACGGCCCGCACCAGCTGGCCCAGAAGTCGACCAGCACGATGCCGTCGCCGCTCGCGGCCTTGTCGAAATTCTCGGAGGTCAGCGTCGTCGTCGCCATGTCACAGCTCCTCGGTGTCGGGGTCAACGGGTCCTATCAGGCCACCCGCCCCCAGCACAACAGAGGAGGCACGCCGGTAATTCCGGTGGCGCGCCGGCACGAACGGTCCGGCGATGATGGCCACGACTCTCGGCCTCGCAGCCCGGGTCCCCGGTCATACCGGGGGTGCCTGGGATGCGCAGCTCCTCGAGAGTCATCGCCGGACCGGTCGCAGACGCGCTCTTACCGACGCGTCTGCGAAACGGAATGGTCGGTCAGCAGCACCGGCTGAACGCGTCACCCGGCGACACCGTGTCCGCGGACGCGGAGACGGTGCCGACCGCCTGTACACCGACGAGTGAAGTGACTATAGCCAACACGAACAGGGCGATGACCCTGCGAAGGTGTGACATTGTTTTCTATCCTTTCGTGTGGTTCTGTCATTTTCTTGTAGAGGCGGACGGGATGCCAGGTCAAGAATCGCTTGGGGAACGGGTTCGTAACTTGCGGTTGCGCAAGCAGCTTTCGCAGGCCCAGCTGGCCTGGCCGGAACTCTCCGACAGCTACGTGTCACTCATCGAAAGCGGCAAGCGCAGCCCCGCGCCGAGCATGGTGGCACTCCTGGCCCGCAAGCTCGGCTGCTCCGAGTCGTACCTGCTCACCGGGGTCACGGAAGAGACCATCAGCGGGCTCCGGGAGACGCTGGGGTACGCGCAGATCGCTCTGCAGAACGGCGCCGCCGCCGAGGCCCGCATCCGCTTCTCCGAGGTCCTCGCCGACCCCGCCCTGGCCGACCTGCCCGCGCTCGCGCACGATGCCCGCTGGGGTCACGCGCTGGCCCTCGAGGCGACCGGCGCGCTCGAGGAGGCGATCACCGACCTCGAACTCGCGGCCGAGACGCTCTCCCCGCTGTCGGAACCCGAGCGATGGGCCGAGGTCCACACCGCGCTGAGCCGCTGCCACCGCGAGCGCGGGGATCTGGCCCTCAGCATCCAGGTCGGCGAGGACGCCCTCGAACGGTTGACCGCCGCCGGCGGGCCGTGGACCGACACGATGGTGATGCTCGGCTCCACCATCCTGGCCGGCTACGAGATGCGCGGCGATCTGGCGTACGCGCGGCAGCTCGCGGAGATCCTCATCGAGCGCGCGGAGGCCATCGGCAGCCCGCGCGCGCTGATGGCCGCGTACTGGAACGCCGCATGGGTGGCGGATCTGCGCAGCGACGCCCAGGAGGCGCTCAAGCTGTCCGAACGCGCGATCGCCCTGCTCGGTGAGGAGAACGATCCGCGCAACCTGCCCCGGCTGCGGATGGCGTACGCCTACTTCATGCTGCGCGCCCACCCCGAACAGGCCGAGCACGCCCGGGAGCTGCTGGACCAGGCCGAGGGTGAGATGGTCTCCGGTTCGGCCAGCACGGTCGACATCGCGTGGTGCCTCATGTATCAGGCGCGGGCCGAGATCGTGCTCGGGCGGCCGATCGAGGCCGCGGCGCTGGCGCGGCGGGCGACCGACATGCTCACCGACACGGCCGGAATGGCCATCGCTGAGGCCTACACCGTCCTGGGCGACGCGCAGGTCCGCCTCGGGCTCCGCGAGGAAGGGGTCGCCGCGTTCTCCCAGGCGGTGGAGTACCTGGAGAAGATGGAGGCGCACCGGCCCGCCGCCCGCGCGTGGTTCGACCTGGCGGAACTGCTCGGGGCCGCGGGGCAGGCCGACGGGCAGAAGGCCGCCTTCCAGCGGGCTCTGGCCTGCATGGGACTCTGAGTTCGGGTTCGGGGGAACCGATCCACTCCGGCTCGCGTCTACCTTGTCGTTCATGGAAGGCTTCATCCGGAAAAGCTGGATAGAGCCTGAAGTACGACCCTCGGAGGAATGACGTGATGGTTCGGCGGATCCGACTGGCAGCGGTGGCGGCCGTGGCACTCACTCCCGCGTTGCTGACGCTGTCGGCCTGCGGTCACTCTCATCACCACGTGGTGCATCACCACGTCGTCCACCACGTCGTGGTGCACCACCGCCACCGCTGACCGGGTGCCGCCGGCCGGAGACCCCGGCCGGCCCCTTCCTCCTGTCGACCGATTCGCCGACTCCTCTTGACGCGCGCGCGAAGCGGACTCATTCTCGGAGCTTGTTAGGAAACCTTCCTAACACCCGTCGGGTGTCGGCGCGCCGCCCCGGCGGTGCAGTCCCCGCCGAGGAGGCCCGCATGTCCCACAGAAGGGGCCGGTCGACTGCCCTCGCGACCGCGGTCGCCGTCGTCTCACTCCCGCTTGTCGCCGTGACCGGTCAGGCCGGTGCCGCTCCGGCGGCCATGGCCCGGCAGGCCGGTGCGGCCGCGACCCCCGCCCACCCGTTCCCGACGCATGTGACGTACAAGACGGGCGTCATGCCGTCCGCGAGCCAGTCCGCGCGCGACGCCGCCGTCACGAAGCAGTACGGCTCCTGGAAGAGCAAGTACCTGCGCGCCGCCTGCGGCGGCTACCTCGTCTACGCCACCGGGGACGCCCCGAACAAGGGCACCGTCTCCGAGGCGCAGGGCTACGGCATGAACATCGTGCCGCTCATGGCCGGCTACGACGCCGACGCCAAGACGGAGTTCGACGGGCTGTGGCACGTGGTGTCCACCCATCGCGACTCCCAGGGCATGATGGAATGGAAGATCGACGGCAGTTCCTGCAAGTACGCCGACTCCGGGACGCCCGACGCCGCCACGGACGGCGACCTGGACGTCGGGTACGGCCTGATCCTCGCCGACAGGCAGTGGGGCGGCTACACCAGCGCGGCCAAGGACTGGCTGGCCAAGCTCTACGCCGCCGACGTCGCCTCCGACGGGCACCTCAAGTGCGAGGACGACGGGCCGAACACCGACACCCGCCCGTCCGACCACATGCTCGACCACCTGCGCGCCTTCGCCGCCTACGACACCGCCCACGACTGGAACAAGGTCGTCACGCGCACCGAGGCGGTCATCAAGGCGTTCACCGCGAAGTACTCCCCCACCGCGAACCTCCTGTCGGACTTCGTGGTGAAGGCCAACACCAGCAGCCCGCAGCCGGCGCCCGCCGACTACCAGGAGAGCCAGCCGGACAACATCGTCGGCTACAACTCCGTGCGCGTGCCGTGGCACATGGGAACCGACGCCCTGCTGTACGGGTCGTCGGTGAGCGTCGGCGTCGCCACGAAGGAGTCGGCGAGCTACAAGAGCCACGCGGGCGGCGACCCGGCGAAGATCTACCCGCACACCAAGCTCGACGGCAGCCCCACGCAGACCGACGACCAGTCCGAGGCCGCCAACGACCCGGTCGGCGTGGCCGCCATGGCCGCCGGCGACCAGGCCTGGACGGACAAGCTGTGGAACTTCCTGGCCACCAACCCGTACGGCGACACGTACTACGGCGAGACGATCAAGATGCTCGTCTACATCGTCATGGCGGGTGACTACTGGTCCCCCGCGAGCTGACGTCGGCGGATCAATGACTCGTATCCGAGCACGTGGGCCCGCCGGGCACTCGCACCGGCAGGCCCGCGCGCTCAGCGGGGGTGAAGTCGCGGTAACCGATGATCCGGCACAGCTGCCGGGCCCACGCCCCGGGATCGAGAACGAGCGGTCCGGCGTCGTCGCCGTCGGCGAACACCACCGTCCTGCCGTTCCTCGACGCGTCGAGGAACTGGTAGTGCGTGGCCGAGATGGTGTCCGACGCGTCGCCGAAGTCGTACGACTGCTGGTAGGCGCGGGCTCCGACCCGGTAGACGCGCACGGCCTCGTTGGAGGCCAGCAGGAAGTGGCCGTGCGCGTCGAGGAACTTGGCGACGAAGGTGTCATTGCCCAGGCTGGGCAGTGGACCGAGTTCCCTGCGGAGGGGATGGCGCCGCCACAGTTCGACCACACTGCCGTGGCGGAGCAGAGCGAAGTAGTGTCCGCTGGGGTCGTAGAAGAGCGCGATCGTGTCGGTGCCGGTCGTCATGTCGGGCCTGAGCCGACCGGTCCGCAGGTCAAGGACGCGGACGACCCGGTCACCACCGGCGAGGACGATCACCTCGTCGCCGGTCGTGTACTCGCTGACGTAGAGCTGCGGAACGCCCGCGGCGACCGTCGGGTGCAGTGCCGTGGCATCGAACTCGGCCAGTCGCCGCCCGTCCCGGGGGTCCCACAGCTGGATCCGGGTGCCGGACACGGTGACCAGGTGATCCGCACGGTCGAAGAAGTACGTCAGGATGCTCGAGGACGTGGTGTCGACCGGCGGTGGCGGGACGGTGATCTGCGCCGTCGGCCGCAGCGAGGCGGCGTCGCGTACGGCGATGAGGGATTCACCCTCCCGCTCCGCCAGCAGCCTTCCGGTCCGGTCGAACCTCGGGACGTCGGCCTTGTCGGGGACAAGGTACGGCTTCGGCCGCGCAGCTTCGGCCAGCGGCCTTCCGGTTCCGTCGGTGGTGCGCAGTTGCAGGCGGGACCCGTCCTTGGCGACGTAGACGACGCGGCCGCCGTCGGGCGTGAGCGCGGCGCCGCCGACGTCGATGTTCCCCAGCCCGGAGGACAGGCGCGTGTAGGTGATCTGCGTGTCGGCGGTGCCGATGAGCACGGGCCCGCCGCCGGTCGCCGCCAGGCGCGGGTAGTAGGAGGAGACCACCCCGTCGGGCAGGTGGGTCTGTGAGACCTGCCTGCCCTGGTCCAGGTCGATGAGGCTCATCGAGGATGCCCCGCCGACCGCGACGTGGTGCCCGGTCACGTCGGTGGCGGCCAACTGGCAGACGTTCTCGCCCTTCTGCGTGTACGGCCGGCCCACCGGTGCTCCGTCGGCGACGCGCCGTGCGGCCACCGCCGCCCCGCCGCCCCCGGTCCGGCAGAACGACACCACGTTCCCGTCGCCGGACACCCCGAAGCCGCTGACATCGGTCGCAACGGTGCGCTTCGCGCCTGTCGCCAGGTCGACGGCGACGACGTCCTCGGTGTGCGACGGACCGGAGCGGTACACGCCGGTCAGCACCGTCCGGTCGTCGGGACCGAACCACACCGTGCCGTCGTTGTCCTTCGGGGCGGGCACGCGCCGGGGCGCGCCGCCCGTCCGCAGGTTCCACCAGACGACGTGGACGCTGGACTCCGAGGCGAGCAGCGCGCCGTCCTCTGACATGTCCGCCCGGTTGTCGGCGAACGAGTTCTCGGCGACCTCGGGCGCCGCGGGCAGCCGATGCGGCGCGCCGACCTGGCCGCGGTCGGCGTCGCGCACGTCGTACCACTCCACGGAGCCGTCGATGTTGACGAACGCGACCCGCTCGCCGTCGGGGGCGACCACCGGGAAGTCCACCTGAGTGTCGGAGTCCAGCCGCCGCTGCCGCATGCGGCCGTCGGCGGCGTGGGTGAACAGCGTCGCCGTGCCCTGTACCGTGCGCGCCAGCAGGACGTCGCCGTTGCGGCTCGCCTGGATCCTGGCGACCTGCCCGAGCAGCCCGGAAAGGGTGCGGTCCGACCAGGAATACTTGAGGTACGCCCGCAGCAGCGCGTTGCGCGCCTCCTGCGTGGGAGAGGCGCGGTACGCGGCGAGGGCGAGCATCACCGACTGCGCCGGGTCCAGGTAGGCCTCGTCGGCCGAGGACTGCACCAGCGCCCGCGAGTCGGCCAGCGCGTCGAGTCCGGCGCTGACATGCCGCTGGTAGGCGAACAGTGACCCCAGGACCAGGGCCAGCGCGACCAAGCCTGCCAGCCCGGACAGCAGCACCCGGCGCCGGCGGGCGCGCGCACGCCGATGGAGTCGGCCTTGGCGCAGATAGTCGCGTTCGGCGTCGCTCAGGTAGGTCGAGCGTTCGGCCGGCCAGCGATCGGCGAGCTCGAGAGTGGACGACGTCGGCAGCAGCTCCGGGCTCCGGCCGGCGTCGTTCCAGCGGTCCAGGTCATGCTGGAGCGATCCACGCCAGGCGAGGAACGAGCGGTCGTCGGCGACCCAGGCGCTCAGCCTGTCCCAGCCGCCGATCAGCGCCTCGTGGGCCAGCTCCACGGTCTCGACGCCCTCGCCGTCCCGGTCGGTCACGAGAAGCCGGGTCGCGGCGAGCCGCCGGGCGATGTCCCATTCCTCCGCGCTCATCTCGGAGCGCGGGGCGTTCCTGCGCGTCGCGGTGGTGGAGCCGACCGGAAGGCTGATGAGCCGGGTGAATAAACGCTTGGCGTCGGGTTCCTCCGAGGCGGGAACGCTCTCGGCCCATACCCTCTCGGCGTACGCGCTCAACGCTCCGGGCACTCCGCCGAGCTCCTCGTAGGCGGCGTGGGTGAGCAGGCCACCGCTCTGCTGCCGCCACAGCAGATCCAGCGTGAAGCCGAGCAGGGAGAGGGCTCCGGGTTCGGCGCCGGTGTCGGCGAGGATGCGGTCGACGAGGCGGTCCTCATAGCCGACCCCGGGAATCGCCGCGACCGGTGCGGTGACGACCCGCCGAAGATCCTCCTCGGACATCGCGCCGAGGACGTAGACCGGGCTCCGCACGACGGGGGCGATCCGGGGATGGGCCAGTGCGGTCTCCAGGAAGTCGGCGCGCAGGGTGGTGAGCACGCGGACGGCGTCCGGCAGCGCGTCGGTGAACAGCACGTCGGCCAGCGCGTCCACCGCCTCGGTCTCCTGCGCGAGCAGTTCCTCGAACTGGTCGACCACGATCAGCAGCCGATCCCGCCCCTCGTTCCGCAGCACCTGCGGGACCAGATCACTCAGGCCACCGTCGGCCAGCGCGTCCCTGAGCCCCGGGAGCCGCAGGAGACGTTCGGTGGCGCCCAGGTCGGGCTCCAGCAAGGCCAGGAGCGCGGACGCCAGCGCGGACAACGGACTGCTGCCGGAACTCGGCCGCAGCACGGCCACCGCGAAGCCCTCCGCCCGCACCCGTGGTACGACGCCCGCCAGCGCCAGCGAGGACTTGCCGGAACCGGACGGACCGACCAGGCAGACCCGGCGTTCGGCGCGCACCATGGCCGCGAGTTCGTCGCTCTCCTTCTCCCGGCCGTGGAACACCCCGGCGTCGGCCTCTGTGAACGCCGCCAGGCCCCGGAACGGCGACGAGGGGAGGACGAGCCCGCGAAGCGGCGGCCAGGCCGCCATCAGGGCCTCGGTCGGGATGAGGTAGCTCACCGGCGGATCACCCGCTTCGGCGACCGCCATCATGCCGACCGCGCCGGCGAGGTTCTCGTCCCACACCGGGCCGCCGCTGAAGCCCCCGGAGACCCGGTAGCCGGCCCCGGTGAGGTCGACCTGCACCCAGCCGTCGGCCTGCCGCGACCGCATTACGCCCGAGTGCCACACCCCGCCGGAACGCCCCAGGGGAAAGCCGAAGGCACGTGCCGGATGTCCCCACAGGTCCCGGGCCTCCACCAGGCGGATCGGCCGGGCGCCGGGTGGGGGTTCGTGGAGCCGGAGCACGGCGACGTCTCCCAGGGTCTCCGTGCCCGTCGCCCCTCCCTGCTCGGCCGGCGGCACCCAGTGCTCGACGCTCGCCTCGACCGACGGCGCGGACGGCAGCAGCGGCAGGTCCAGCCGGAGGCGGGAAGACGCGTCGGGTCGCGTCCCACGGTCGGCGCCGAGGGCGGCCAAGACGACATGGGCGCAGGTCAGCGCGAGCTCGGGGGTGACCAGGAAGCCGCCTCCGACCGGCTCACCGCTCGCGTCGTGGATCCGGAGCATCGCCGCGTCCAGGGCCGCAGGCCCCAGCCCGGCCGACGCCTCCGGCCCCGCGGAGGTCATGAAGAGAGCGCGGCCGGGTCACCAGAGTCGGAGGCTGCGGGTCTCCACTTCAGCGATACCGAGAAGGCGGCCTCCGCCGCCGTACTGGTGATCACCACGTCGGCCTCCGCGGACAGGGAGATGCCGAACTCGACGCCGATCTCATCCGGGGCGTCGACCATCTCCCGGAAGTTGCTGACGAAGTCCTCCGCGACGGGCCGGATGCCGGCGAGCATCTCGCCGAGCGAGCGCGTGGCCCGCGCGACGACCTGACCCGGCCGGGCGGCCTTGACCAGCCCGTCGGCGGACTCGGCGATCTGAACCTTGACCACTTCCGCCGATTCGCCGTTCACCGTCACGGGCAACTCGACCAGATACGCCATGTTCCTCTTCCGCTCGTCACCGCTCTTCGCGGCATCCCTGCGCTTTCAGCGACATCCGCCCCGAACCGCCGTGTACACACGGCGCGCGATGCCGAACGTACAACAGGAGTCGCCGATCCAGAAGGTGATCGCGGGATCACGGTTCCATCCCCGACATGACCGCTGGTCGCCGCGAGCCGGGCTCCGCGAAGGCCACCCGGCCGGTGACCGAGGTCACCGGCCGGGCGCGTCGGTCTAGGGCCTGTCTCGGAGTCCCCGTCCGTAGCGAGCCGCCTGGGCGCCGCGCAGTAGTACAGCGGGACTTCGAGACAGGTCTCAGTCCGCCGCCGGTGCCGCGCCCGTGCGTTTGAGGGCGCGGATCGCCTTTGCCGCCCCCTCTGCCTTCAGGTCGACGAACGCCGGGGTGACGTCCAGCGGCGTGCGGTAGGCGCGGAGGGTCTTCGGGCCCTGAATGACGGTGCCGTGGTTGACGTCGAACCACTTTCCGGACGGCAGGAACACGTCCCGGGTCGTACCGCTGGTCAGCTGGGGCGCCGCCAGCACCGCCGGGCCGAGCATCCACTCGTCGTTCACCGTGTAGGTCCGGGCGTCCTTCGGGAAGTCGAAGAACAGCGGGCGCATGATCGGGTCGCCGGTGGCGACGCTGTGCTTCACCTGGTCCCAGATGTAGGGGGCGAGCCGGCCATGTGCCTGGACGGCGTCGCGGTAGCGGTCGATCGTCTCCTGGTCGTACGAGACGGGTTTGCCGGTCTTCACGTCGTTGGTGCCGGCCGGCGACGCGGAGGAGTACATCAGCGGCATCAGCGCGGCCGACTGCGCCCAGCGGATGAGGACGTCCTTCTTCGGCGCGGGCTGGCCACCGGAACCACCGATCATGTCGGTCTCGACGAACGGGTAGCCGATCGTGGAGATGGCGAGGTTCTGGGTGACGGAGGCGGCGAGGGAGTCCCAGCCCGTCCCCTTGTCGATCTGGCGGATGACGAAGCCGGTCTTCTGCGACCCGCTCCAGTGCGTCCGGATGCCCGCGCCCTGCAGGTCGAACCCGTCGGCCAGTTCGGCCCCGAGCCGCTGGTAGTCGGCGCGCTTGTAGCCCGGGTCGGGCGCGCAGCTGTCGTCGAAGAAGCGGGTGTCGAACTTGAAACCGTCCACCCGGTAGGTGCTCATCAACTTCTTGAGGTTCGCGACGTACCACGCCTTGGCGTCGGGGTTGGCCAGGTCGACGATGCCGGCCGTGCCGTTCCACCAGGTCACCTTGCAGGGCTTCGTGCCGTCGGTCTTGTCCTTCAGCAGGTAGCCGTGGTCGGCGGCGTACTGGTAGTTCGTGGAGTCCAGGTTGATCCAGAGCGTGACCCAGATGCCGAAGTCGTAGCCCATCGCATGGATCTTGTCCGACATCGCCCGAGCGTCGGGGAACGTCTTCGGGTCGAAGGTCAGGTTGCCGTAGTTGGACTCCCACTTGTCGTCGAGCTGGATGGTGTGCCCGGGGATGCGGTTGTCGTGCAGCTTCTGGGCCCAGTCCAGGATCTTGTTCTGGTCGACCTTCGTGTAGAACTGCGCCCAGGAGTTCCACAGCGGCTTGACGTACTGCTCGTAGGGGGCATCGCTCTTCGCGGGCTTGCCGACGACGCCGGTGTGGTCGCGGTACACGTCGCGGGCGTTCGCCTCGACGAACACCGTCGCGTTGTACGTGCCGCCCGAGTCGATCGTGAAGCGGCCGAGGCCGTCGCTGCCGTCGTTGATGGCCACGTCCATGACCTCGCCGGTGTCGACGAGCAGGCCCGTGGCGCTCGAGGTGTACCAGAACGGATCGACCATCTCGTACGAGGCGGGGCCGAACGCGTTGTCGTGCACGTGCCCGGTCTCCAGCGGCCAGGGCTGGTCGGTGCCGGGTCCGCCCTGCGGGGTGGCCGTCTCGCCGTGGCCGTACCAGTGCCCGCCCGACTTCAGGTCGTACGCCAATCCGAGCTGATCGGGACTGCCGCCCTTGACGCTCCAGGACAGGGCGTACCGGTCGGCCTTCGGGGTGAGCAGCGCCTCGACCGTGACGCCGTTCTGCGTGGTGGCCGCGTGGAGGCGCAGGACGCCCTTCTTCCAGGTCCAGCCGGTGACCTTGGTCGCCCGCTGCCAGGCGCCGCTCGCGTGGAAGCGGAGGCCGCCGGTGTCGCCGCCGGCCGTGGCGAGCACCGTACGCCCGCGGCGCGCGGTCGTGATGGTCAGGGACGCGGTGGCGATGCCGACCGAGTAGCCCGGTGCCCCGGACGACGCGGGCACGGTCACGGTCACGGAGTGGGAGTCGTGGGTGACGCGCGGGCCGCCGGCCGATCCGGCCGCGGCCTGCGCGGGTGATACGGCGACGAGCGCGCCGAGCGCCGGCGCCGTGAGGGCGAGGCCGAACCTCACCATTCGATCATGCCATGACAGCACCCGATGCCTCCTCGTGAGGGTTCAGCAGGGCTGGCACCCCGAAACCCGGCCCGTGCAAGGTCATGATTTTTTCTGCTCATACTTGGATCCAAGCGAGCACATGTCAACACCCATCACGGAGCGATTGCCTCCGTCAGCGGCTCGTTTATGCCGTTCACCTCCCAAAAAGCGCCCAATATGCCGATTCAAGGTTCTTCACAGTTGACGGCATGACTGCTCTGCAGCGTACGATCGTGCGCGATACGTCGCTCTATCAATCACATATGAGCACGGCGACGGGGGGCCGGGCCCTGAGACTCCACAGGAGCTTCGATGCGTGCCTCACCGTCCCCGTCGCCGACCGCCGTCGTCCTCACCGCCCTGCTCGCGCTGCTCCTCGGAGTCTCGTCTCCCGTCGCGCGCGCCGCACCGCCGCCCGGACCCACGTCCGCGACGCCCGCCGGCGGCTCGTTCGACGTCGGCCCCGCACGCGCCGCGCTGGCCCGCCTCATCCCCGGGCGCGACCGGCAGGTCGACCTCGTCCCCATGGCTCGCGGCGCCGAGGACGCCTTCCGCGTCTCCGGCCGGGCCGGGCACATCGTGATCGAGGGCACCGGTTCCGCCGTCCTGCTCACCGGCTTCGGCTGGTACCTCAAGAACGTCGCCCACGCCGACATCTCCTGGAACGGCGAGCAGCTCACCCTGCCACGCCTGCTGCCCGCGCCGTCCGCACCGGTCACCCGCGCGGCGAACGTCCCGCACCGGTTCGCGCTCAACGACACCGACGACGGCTACACCGGGCCGTACCGGACCTGGGCGGACTGGCAGCGCGAGATCGACGTGCTGGCCCTGCACGGCATCAACGAGGTGCTCGTCTACACCGGCGCCGACGCGACGTACTACGACACCCTCCGCGACTTCGGCTACTCCGACGCCGAGATCCGCGCGTGGATCCCGGCCCCGGCGCACCAGCCGTGGTGGCTGCTGCAGAACATGTCCGGCTTCGGCGGCCCCATCTCCAAGAGCCTGATCGAGCGGCGCGCCGCCCTCGCCAAGAAGATCATCGGACGACTGCGCGAGCTCGGCATGACGCCGGTGCTTCCCGGCTACTACGGCACCGTGCCGCCGGGCTTCGTCGCCAAGAACCCCGGCGCACGGGTCGTCCCCCAGGGCACCTGGGGCGCCTTCACCCGTCCCGACTGGCTCGACCCGCGCAACCCGTTGTTCGCCCAGGTCGCCGCGGACTTCTACCGGCACCAGAGCGAGCGGTACGGCGACAGCACGATGTACAAGATGGACCTCCTGCACGAGGGCGGGCGGCCCGGTGACGTCCCGGTCGGGGACGCCGCGCGGGCCGTGCAGGCGGCGCTGGAGAAGGCGCACCCCGGAGCGATCTGGACCCTGCTCGGCTGGCAGTCCAACCCGCGTCCCGACATCCTGTCCGCGATCGACCGGAGCAAGGTGTTCATCGTCGACGGACTGTCGGACCGGTTCCCGTCCGTCACCGACCGGGAGAAGGACTGGCAGGGCACGCCGTACGCCTTCGGCAGCATCTGGAACTTCGGCGGCCACACCACCCTCGGCGCGAACACCCCCGACTGGGTGAGCCTGTACCCGCAGTGGCGCGACAGGCCAGGCAGCGAACTGGCGGGGATCGCGATGATGCCGGAGGGCGCCGACAACAACCCCGCGGCGATGGCGCTGTTCACCGAGCTGGCCTGGACGCCCGGCACGATCGGACTGGACGCCTGGTTCGCCGGCTACGCCAGGGCACGGTACGGCGGCGACGACCCGCACGCCGCGGCCGCCTGGCAGGTGCTGCGCCGGACCGCGTACGGCACCACGCGCGCCGACTCCTGGAGCGAGGGCCAGGACGGCCTGTTCGCGGCGCGGCCGAGCCTGAGCGCCACGACCGCCGCCGCGTACTCGCCGCAGCAGATGCGCTATGACCCCACCGCGTTCGACCGGGCGCTCACCGAACTGCTGCAGGTCGCGCCCGCGCTGCGGAACAGCTCGGCCTACCGGTACGACCTCATGGACGTCACGCGGCAGGTGCTGTCGAACCACAGCCGCCTGCTGCTGCCGCAGATCAAGGCCGCGTACGACGCGGGGGATCGCACGCGGTTCGAGGAGCTGACCTCGGTCTGGCAGCGCTGGATGACGCTGTTGGACCAGGTGGTCGCGACGGACGGGCAGCACCTGCTGGGCCGCTGGCTCGCCGCCGCCCGCGCGGCCGGATCGACCACCGCGGAGAAGGACCGGCTGGAGTACGACGCCCGCTCGATCATCACGACCTGGGGCGGCCGCGACAGCAGCGAGCAGGGCCTGCACGAGTACGCCAACCGTGAGTGGGCAGGCCTGGTCGGCGGGCTGTACCGGCAGCGATGGAAGACCTACTTCGGCGAACTCGACGCCGCCCTTGGCGCCGGACGTCCCCCGAAGTCCATCGACTGGTTCGCGATCGACGACGCCTGGGCCCACGGGCACCAGCGGTACGCCACCCGGACGACCGGCGACATCGGCCGCGTCGCGCGGACCGTGGCGGCGACGCTCGCCCAGACCCGCACCGGACGGCGCTGACCGCGTCCGCCGGCCGGACCGCCGTCGCCGTCGGACAGCCGGTCACGGCATGGCGATGTTCCATGGCCTGAGCGTCACCAGAAACCGAACCCGGCCCTGGTATTGCAGCACGGAGATGGGGCCGACCTGGGAGTTGGTGCCGATGAGGTGGGCGAAAGCGCGGCCATCGTCGGCGAACATGGCGCATACTGGTGAGTAAATGAGAAGCTCCCACTCCGCCAGCCGGCGCCACCTGCCCACCAGTCCCTTCAAAGCCCCGGTCGCCCCGCCGCCTGTTGAGCAGTTCGCCTTGCAGGACAAGGTGAGCCATGACAGGTACGGCCTCGGTGTGGTCATCGATGTCGAGGAAGGCATCGCCGTGACCGTGGATTTCGGTTCTCAGACGGAACGAATCCCGACGCCCTACGCCAAGCTCGTCAAGTTGTGAGATGGCCGGCGCTACGAGAGTCGTAGCGCTGTGCCGACGCTCCTGCTGCCGCCGCGGGCATGCCCGCGGCGGTTGTCGATCTCACGCGTACCGGGTGGGCGTCCGCTCGGGCCGCGATCATTGTGGCGGCGCGTCGGTTCTGCGGCTGTAGGCGGTCATCGCGCTGTGGATATGCCGCCAGGTGATGTGGTGGCTGCTGGAACCGATCGGCGTCCATGCACGGGCAAGAAGCCGGAAGAAGTCGTCATCGGCACAGTGGCCGCCCGCACCTTGCCCGATGTAGATCAGCAGGTCGCCCGTGTAGGCGTGGAGGGCCTGGTTCGCCCACGGGTCGCCGTGAGATGGCCAGCACAGCAGCAGCGCCCGGTCCGGATGGTGCCGGGCGGCGGTCGGGCCGCCTCGCCGGATGACGGAGTATTCGGTGCCGTCGGTGTAGGTGTTGGCGGAGGAGCTGACAGGCTCATAGGCGATGGCGTCGATGCCGGCTTGTATCGCCTGCCACACCCAGTACCCCGAGCCCGCACCGATCTCGACCAAGCCGCGCCCGCGGAGGATCTGGGCGAGCCAGGCGATATCGCCGGGTGAGGGGATCGCCCATGAGTAGCGCTTGGTCAGCAGGTGATGCCCGACGGGAAGTCCGCGGGCGAAACCGTCGGGACAGATCCCCTGCCCGGCTTCACGCACCGACGGCAGCTGCCGGACGATCTCCCAGTACGGGTTGTCGACACCGGCGGGGGTGACCTGATCGTAGGCGCTCCCGGCGATCCGGAAGGCCGCCGCCTCGTCCGTGAGACCGGATCGTCGCGCCCACCACTGGTGGATCTCAGCACGCTCTGCTGACACGGTCACCCTGACCTCCTTGGCGGACCCCTCGGACGATATACACCCAATTGCGGGCGAAGAAGGGACGATGCCCTGTCAGGGCGCCCGGACGCCCGGTGGCGGATAGCGTTGGCGTTCTATGACAGCAACCCTTGTCGCGAAGGATCTCGCCGCCGGGCACGGTGACCGTGCCTTGTTCTCTGGGCTGGACCTGGTCGTCTCCACTGGAGAAGTCATCGGGCTGGTCGGGGTCAACGGCGCGGGGAAGTCCACCCTGCTGCGGACTCTCGGGGGGCTGCTCCCACCCGAGGGCGGTTCCGTGACGCTCAGCCCGTCGTCGGCGGTCGTCGGCTACCTGCCGCAGGAACCGGAGCGGCGCGGCGGCGAGACGGTGATCGGCTTCCTTGCCCGGCGTACCGGGGTGGCGCGGGCTCAGCGGGAGCTGGACGCCGCGACCGAGGGCCTGGTCGGTGGGCGTGAGGGGGCCGAGGACGAATACGCCTCCGCCTTGGAGCGGTGGCTGGCCCTGGGCGGCGCCGATCTTGAGGACCGGGCCGGGGAGGTGGCCGCCGAGCTGGGGCTGGAGGCCGGCCTCGATCAGCGGATGACCTCGTTGTCCGGCGGGCAGGCGGCCCGCGCGGGGATGGCGTCGCTGCTGCTCAGCCGCTATGACATCTTTCTGCTCGACGAGCCCACCAACGACCTGGATCTGGACGGGCTGGAGCGGCTGGAACGGTTCGTCACGAGCCTGCGGGCCGGCACGGTGCTGGTCAGCCATGACCGCGAGTTCCTGGACCGGACGGTCACCCGGGTGGTGGAGCTGGACCTGGCCCAGCAGCAGGTGAACGTCTACGGCGGTGATTACGCCGCGTACCTGGCCGAGCGTGAGGTCGCCCGCAGGCACGCCCGCGCCGACTACGAGGAGTACGCGGGTAGGGTCGCCGCGCTGGAGCAGCGGGGCCGGACGCAACGGGACTGGGCCGCCAAGGGCGTCAGGAACGCCAGGAAGAAGGCCCGGGGCGCCAACGGCGGAGACAACGACAAGGTCGGCCGGAACTTCCGCGCCGACGCGAGTGAGAAGCAGGCCTCCAAGGTCCGCCAGACCGAGCGCGCGCTCGAACGCCTCGACGTGGTCGAGGAGCCCCGCAAGGAGTGGGAGCTGCGGATGGAGATCGCCGTCGCGCCACGCGCCGGTGCCGTAGTGGCGACCCTGAACTCCGCGGTGCTGCGGCTCGGAGACTTCACGCTGGGCCCCGTCGACCTGCAGATCGGCTGGGCCGAACGGGTCGCGATCACCGGAGCCAACGGGGCGGGCAAGTCGACGCTCCTGTCGGCGCTGCTGGGCCGGGCCGTTCTCACCGAAGGTCACGCCGCGCTCGGCCCGGGCGTGGTCATCGGCGAGGTCGACCAGGCGCGAGCGCTGTTCATCGGGGAGAGTTCCCTTCTTGATGCCTTCGGCGCGGAGGTTCCCGAGTTGCCGCCGGCGGAGATCCGTACCCTGCTGGCGAAGTTCGGCCTGCGCGCCGCGCACGTGACCCGCCCCGCGGCGACGTTGTCCCCTGGTGAGCGCACTCGGGCGGCCCTGGCGCTGCTTCAGGCGCGGGGCGTGAACCTCCTCGTTCTGGACGAGCCGACCAACCATCTCGATCTGCCGGCGATCGAACAGCTGGAGTCCGCGCTCGACTCCTATCCCGGAACCCTGCTGCTGGTAACCCACGATCGCCGGATGATCAACGCGGTGCACACCACCCGCCGTCTACACCTCACCAACGGCCGTGTCGCCGAGATGGACCCGGCCTGAACCACGACGGCGGCCGGGTCAGGCCGGCTCGGGGAGGGTGCTCAGGTGGCGCAGGATCACACCCTCCCGCAGCGCCCACGGGCAGATGACGACCTCCGGCAGGTCGAACAGGTCCATCGCGGCGTCCGCGACGATCGCGCCCGCCGAGAGCTGCGGCGCCCGCCCCTCCGACACCCCTGGCAGCTGCGCACGCTCCTCAACGGTCATCTCGGTCAGCCGTCGGGCCCACTGCGTCATGTCGCGGTGACTGAGCACCCGCCGGACCAAGGGGCCCTGGCTGGTCGGGGCGGCGCCGGCGATCCGCGCGAGTTGCTTGAACGTCTTGGAGGTCGCCACCGCGTGGTCCGGCGTGCCACGCCGGGTCACCCCGGACACCTGGCGGGCGATCGTGGCGCGGACGTACTTGCGCAGGGCGCGGACCTCGTCGGGCGGCGGCGGGTCGGCGGTGAACCAGTCCCGGGTCAGCCGCCCCGCGCCCAGCGGCACCGAGGTGGAGAAGTCCGGGTCCTCATCGGCACCCGCGGCGATCTCCAGGGAGCCGCCCCCGATGTCCAGGACGAGCAGGCGCCCGGCCGACCAGCCGAACCACCGCCGGGCCGCCAGGAAGGTCAGCCGCGCCTCCTCCTCCCCGGACAGCACCTGAAGGTCGACGCCGCTGTCGGCGCGTACCTTGGCGAGGACCTCCTCGCCGTTGGCCGCCTCGCGCACGGCCGAGGTGGCGAACCCGATGAGACGCTCGACGCCCTTGTCCTCGGCGATCCGTACGGCCTCGTCGACGAAGCGCCCCAGCAGCGCCGCCCCCTGCTCGGACAGCCGGTCGCCGTCCTCCAGATGCGCGGCGAGCCGCATCTCCTCCTTGTGGGAGGAGGCCGGCAGCGGCGCGGCTCCGTGGTGCGCGTCGACCACCAGCAGATGGACCGTATTCGATCCGACGTCCAAGACACCCAGTCTCATGGTCCGCACGCTATCCAACCGTCGAGGCGGTGTGTCGCCCGCCGTTCACAAAGCGGTCATCTTCGGCCAGCACGGCCCGCGCCTGGCGGACGACGGCGACGTCGACGAAACCGCCGTCGGGGAGGGCGACGGCACCGATCCCCGTCGCCTCGCCCTCCTCGTAGGCGGCGACGATCCGCCGGGCGGCGGCCACCTCCTCCGGGGTCGGGCGGTACGCCTCGGCGATCATCGGCAGCTGGGCGGGGTGGATCGCGGCCCGGCCGCGGAAGCCCAGGGCACGGCCGAGCCGGCAGGAGGCCTCGAGCCCGTCGAGGTCCCGCACGTCGGGATGGACGGACTGGACCGGGGCCGGCAGGCCGGCCGCCCGTGCGGCGACGACGATCCGCGACCGCGCCCAGGCCAGGCCTCCCTCGTCGGTCACGCCGAGGTCCGCCTTCAGGTCCGCCTCGCCGAGCCCGACGCTCGCCACCGCCGGATCGGCGGTCGCCAGCTCGTGGGCCCGCTCGACCCCCAGCGCGGACTCCAGCAGCAGGTGGAGGGCGGTGCCGGGGACGAGGGCCGCGATCTCCCGTACCTGCTCCACGGATTCGATCTTCGGTAGGCGGACGCCTTCCGTCGCCGGGAGCAGCTCACGCAGGACCGCCAGGTCGGCGCGGCCCCACGGGGTCCGGACGTCGTTGACGCGCACCTGGACCGGGCGCGGCGGGTCCGCCAGCAGCCCGGCGACGTGCTCCCGAGCCTGGTCCTTGTGCGCGGGCGCGACGGCGTCCTCCAGGTCGAGGATCACCACGTCGGCATCGGTTGCGAGCGCCTTGGCCACCCGGTCGGGCCGGTCCGCCGGGACGTACAGCAGGGTCGGCATCTCAGCTCACCCCCGGTCCCGCAGCACGGGGTCGGCCCCTCGATGACACTGCAGGGTCGGCATCTCGGCTCACTCCCGATCCCACGGCAGAAGCGGCACCTCAGATCACCCCGCGGGCGCGCAGCGCGTCGATCTCGGCGGTGGTCAGGCCGGTCTCGGCGAGGACGCGGTCGGTGTCGGCGCCGTGCGCGCGCCCGGTCCACCGCAGCGCCCCCGGCGTGGCCGACAGGCGGAACAGGACGTTCTGCATGCGCAGCGGCCCGAGGTCCGGGTCGTCCACGGTCGTGATCGCCTCCAGCGCGGCGAGCTGCGGGTCGGCCATGATGTCGCGCACGTCGTAGATGGGCGCGACCGCCGCCTCGGCCTTCTCGAACTCGGCGAGGACCTCCTCCCGGGTCCGCTCGCCCACCCACGCGGCGACCGCCGCGTCCAGCTCGTCGGCGTGCCGCGCCCGGCCGGCGCCGGTGGCGAACCACGGCTCGTCGACGAGCTCGGGCCGGCCGACGAGCCGCATGACGCGCTCGGCGATGCTCTGCGCGGAGGTGGAGACGGCGACCCAGGAGCCGTCCGCGCACCGGTAGGTGTTGCGCGGCGCGTTGTTGACCGAGCGGTTCCCGGTGCGCGGCGGGACGAGGCCGAGCTGGTCGTACCCGGTCGGCTGGCCGCCGAGCACCGTCAGGATCGGCTCGAGGATGGACAGGTCGACGACCTGGCCGTTACCGGTGAGATCGCGGGCCCGCAGCGCCGTCATCACCGCGTACGCCGTGGCGAGCGCCGCGATGCCGTCGGCCAGCCCGAACGGCGGCAGCGTCGGCGGCCCGTCCGGCTCGCCCGTCATCGCGGCGAACCCGCTCATCGCCTCGGCGAGCGTTCCGAACCCGGGGCGCCGGGCGTACGGGCCGAACTGGCCGAACCCGGTGACCCGGGCCAGGACGAGACCCGGGTTGGCCTCCTGGAGCCGCTCGTACGGCAGATTCCAGCGTTCGAGGGTGCCGGGCCGGAAGTTCTCGATCACGACGTCGGCGTCGCGGACCAGGCGGAGCAGGACCTCCTGGCCCTCGGGCGCGGACAGGTCGAGGGTGATCGTCTGCTTGTTGCGGCCGAGCATCTTCCACCACAGGCCGATGCCGTCCTTGGCCGCGCCGTGCCCGCGCGCGGGGTCGGGCCTGCGGGGGTGCTCGACCTTGACGACCTCGGCGCCGAAGTCACCGAGGAACATCGCGGCCATCGGCCCGGCGAACAGCGTCGCCAGATCCAGCACGCGGACTCCGTCCAGCGGGCGGGTCATCGTCGCGGCTCCGCGAGCGCGGCCGTACGGGCGGCGAGGTCGCTGAGGCGCACGCCGTCGAAGCCGGTCAGGCTGCTGGCCACACGGTCGCGCAGCGGCCGGGTCCACTGATCGGGCAGGCGTCCCGCGCCGAGCAGGGCCCCGGCGACCGACCCGACGGTCGCGCCGTCGGAGTCGGTGTCCCAGCCGCCCGCCACCGCCGCCGCGATCGACCGGGTGAAGTCCCCCTCGCCGTGCACGAGGGCCGCGGCGACCAGGGCGGCGTTGTTGATCGAGTGCACCCAGTGCAGGTCACCATGGCGTTCGTGCAGCCCGTCGGCGACCCGCTCGAAGTCGGCTTCCTTACGGGCGGACGCGACGGCCTCCCGTACGGCCCGGGCCAGGCGGGAGCCGGGCGGCACCACCGCCAGACCCGCCTCGATCACCTCGTCGACGGCGCCGGCGACGAGGGCGGTCGCGCACATCGCGGCGGCGAACATCGCGCCGTACACGCCGTTGGCGGTGTGGCTGAGCCGCGCGTCCCGGTGCGCCATCGACGCGGCTGCCGCCGGGTCGCCGGGGTTCACCCAGCCGTACACGTCCGCGCGGATCTGCGCGCCGATCCACTCCCGGAAGGGGTTCCGGTACGACGCGGTCCGGGGCGGCGCGACACCGAGCAGCAGGTTGCGGTAGGCGACCCGCTCGGCGGTGAACACCCGCCCGCCCGGCAGCTCGTCCAGCCAGGCCTGCGCGACGTCGCCGGTCGTGAACCCGCGCCCGTACCGCTCGAGGACGGCCAGGGCGAGCATCGGGAAGTTGAGGTCGTCGTCCTCCGGGGTCCCGTCGAGGTTCTCGGCGAGGCTGGTGGCCGCGCTGCGGCGGTTCCACGGCCAGCGCTCGGCGGCCTCCGCGGGCAGGCCCTCGGCGGTGAACCAGCCACGGATCGGCCAGTTCCCCGTCGCCTCGGCGATCTCCCGGATGCCCTCGCGCGGGATCTTCTCCACCGGCTTGCCGAGCACGCACCCGGCGGCGCGGCCGAGCCACGCCCCGTGCACCCGGTCGTACGCGGCCGGGCGCGGTTCGCCCGCGGGCCAGTCCGGGCACGCGGCGACGATCTCCGCCAGCTCGGTCGGCTCGTCGCACGGCGACGGCACCGCCGCGAGCTCGTCGAGCAGCTGCTCGGCCAGCGCGCGCAGCTGCGGCGACGCGGGATCCGGCGAGGCGCCGGCGCGCGGCGGCGCGTCGTGACCGCCGGCTGCGTGCCAGCGCGCCGTAATCTCGGCGACGTCCCGGCCGTCCTGCGCGGCCTGGCGGAGCTCGTGCCCGATCAGGTCTTCGGGCTGGACCCAGGTCAGCCTCATCACGTTCGCGGCGCGGAAACTCCGGCCTTGAGGCCGGAGAGGAAGCACCGCTCACTCCTTTCTGCTACGGTGTGTGAGTCTGTGATAGCCAAGCGGATTCGCGGCCGGGCGGGCCGTGACAGCGTGGGGAGCCCTCCAGCCGTTAGGCGGGGCTGTGAACCGCGAACCACTGGCTTCTCCTTCGCGAGAGGCTGGAACCCTCGCCTTCAGGCGGGGCGGACGTCAAGACAGCAGCTCCGCGAACGCCTGCTCGTGCGCGCGCCGCCGGTCTCGGTCGGCCGCGTGCACGCGCTCGGCGACGGCCGCGATCGCCAGACCGGGCGCCTCCAGGTCCAGGCGGCTGGCGGCGGCGACGTCCTTCCGCCAGTCGGCGGGCACGGCGGCGATGCCGCCCAGCGCCCCGGCGATCGCGCCGCCCATGCTGGCGATCGAGTCGGCGTCGCGGCCGTAGTTGACCGCCCCGATCACGGTGTCGCTGTATCCGCCCCCCGCGATGAGCAGGAAGGCGAGGGCCAGCGGCAGCTCCTCGATGCTGTGCGTGCGGCTGGGCCGCCGTGCGCCCAGGCCCTGGTCGCGGTAGGTGTCGGCGACCGTGTCGAACGGCCGGACCGCGTCGCGCAGGCCCTCGAAGGAGCCCTCCCAGTGCGCGAAGCCGCGCGCCCGCTCGCACACGGACTCGATCGCCGCCCTGGTGCCGTCCTTGGCCAGCCGTACAGCCGTCGCGACGACGGAGTCCGGCGTCGCCCCGGGCCGCATCGCCTCCGCCACGGTGGCCGCGAGCACCCCCGCCGCCTCCCGGCCGTAGCTGGACTGGTGCGCCCCGGCCAGGTCGATCGCCTCGGCGTACGCGCCGTCGGGATCGGCCGCGTTCACGATTCCGACCGGGGCCATGTACATCGCCGCCCCGCAGTTGACGATGTTGCCGACGCCCGCCTCACGCGGGTCGACGTGGCCGTAGTGCAGCCGCAGCGCCAGCCACTTCTCGGCGAGGAACACCCGCTGCAGCGGCAGCGCCTCCGCCTCCAGCTCGGGGATCCAGCGCTTCTCCCCCATCATCTCCGGCACGAGGTACTCCGCGGCCGAGTACGCGTCCAGATGGCCGCCCGCCCGCTCGTACACCCGGACCAGGGCGTGCGTCATGAGGGTGTCGTCGGTGACGTGCCCGTCGCCCTTGTGGTACGGCGCGATCGGGCGCGCGTTGCGCCAGTCCGCGAAGTACGGCGGCACGATCCCGGTCACCCAGCCGTCGTAGCGCTCCCGGATCTGCTCGGGGGTCCATCCCTCCGTCGCCCCGCCGAGCGCGTCCCCGACCGCCGCGCCCACGAGCGCGCCGACGGCCCTGTCCTGCAACGGAGTCATTGCGGTCCTTCCTGGTGAGCGGCCCCGAGCGGGCCGCTGAGTCCGTCGGCGATGGCGATGAGGTCGGCGCCCCGCAGCTCCGGCAGGCAGCAGCCCGCCAGGTGCCGGGCGCGCTCCCGCCAGGTCTCCGGCAGGTCGGCCCAGCCGGTGGCCGCTCCCGTCAGCGCGCCGGTCAGCGCGGGCGCCGAGTCGGCGAGCGCGGCGAGGCAGGCGGCGGCCGGCACGGCCTCGGCCAGGTCGCCGCCTGCCGCGCGGGCCAGGGCGAGCGCCACCGGCACGGTCTGCGCGGCCGCGACGCCGTAGCTGTACACATGGTCCTGCAGGGCCGCGTCCAGGCTCGGGACGAGCGCGAACGCGTCACCGGGCAGGTCGAGCGCGAGGGCCGCCGCCCGGTGGATCGCGGTGCGCTCGGGCAGCTCCGCGAGCGCGGCCTCGACGGCGTCGCCTACCGGTGCGCCCGCCACCGCGACGGCGACCGCCGCGGCCATCGCCCCGGCCCCGTGCACCCCGTCCTCGGCGTTGGTGATCTCCGCGTCGGCGCGGGCGACCCGGGCCGCCGCATCCGGATCTCCCGGGTGCGCGGCGCCGAACGCGACCGCCCGCACGGCGGCGGCGTCGTCGAAGAAGTGCGGGTTGTCGTGGCCGCTGGCGGGCGGGCCGACGCCGCGCGCCAGGTTGTCCAGCGCGGTGCGCACCGAGATCCTGGCCCGTACGTCCTCGCCCAGCGCCGCGAACGCCGCGCGCCGGTCGGTGCCCAGCGTGCGCGCGGTCCAGGCTAGCCACTCGGCGTCGTCGGACGGGCCGACCGCGAGGGCGGCGACCGGCTGGTTCAGCGCGAACGGCACCGGCAGCGTCGTGACCCGATGGTCCTCGGCGAAGCCGTCGAGCTCGCGGCCGAGCCGGCGGGTCCACGGCGCCAGCAGCGCCCAGCGGTGGCGTGCGGCGGGCCAGCCGGCGGCGTCGCCGATGGCCAGGCCGGCGAAGGCCCCGCGGATCCGATCGCGTCGGTCCCCCGATGACATCTGTGTCCTCCTCCGCTAGCCGTTCCGCGTGTCGGCATCCGCCGACGCGTCGGCGGCCTGTCGAGTCTCCGGCGATGCGACGGCGGCCTCGCGGGCGTCCGGTGATGCGACGTCCCCGCGAGCGTCCCGTGATGCGGCGGCCCCGCGGGCGTCGGCCAGGGCATCGGCGACCTCGCGGACGTCCCGGCCCGCCACGAACGGCAGGCAGGCGCCCCGGACCGGGCCGATCGCCCGCGCCCAGCGCTCCGGGACTCCGCCTTCGCCCCGGCCCGCGCCCGCCAGCGCCCCGGCGATGGCGGCGGTGGTGTCGGCGTCGCGGCCCAGGCTCACCGCCGTCACCGCGGACTCCTCCACATCGCCGCCGCCCGCGAGGTACGCGGCGAACGCCAGGGCGACCGCCTCGGGGGCCAGGTCGGTCCAGGGGTAGTGGCGCGCGACCACGGCGTCGTGCAGGTCGGCCGCCAGCCGGTGCCGGTCGTGGTCCGCCGCGATTCGCACGGCCGCGCGGACGCTGCGGGCGGTCCAGGAGTCGTCCGGGACCGCGCTCAGACCGCCGGCCACGACCTCGCCGGGCGCGGCGCCGGTCATCGCGACGGCGACCGCCGCCGCGACCGCCCGGCCGCCGTGGACGCCCTCGCCGCTGTGGCTGACCGCGCCGTCGACGGCCACGAGGCGGGCCGCCTCGGCCGGGTCGCCCGCCGCGAAGATCCCGTACGGCGCGGCGCGCATCGCCAGCCCGTCGGACCAGCCGTGCTGATGCCAGCGCCCGGTCAGCGGCGGAAGCAGGCCCTGCCGCAGGGCTTGGGCCGTCCCCAGCTCGGAGAAGCCCGCGCCCTTCATCGGCCCGTCGATCGGCAGGACGTGCTCCCGGTAGGCGGCGACGACGTCCTCGGTGGTGAGGGCCGAGCCGTGCGCCCGCAGCAGCGTCGCCGCGAAGATCGCGTACTCGGTGTCGTCGGTGCCCGCCGGGCCGCCGTCCGGCCCTGGTTCGAGCTCGGTGAGGCGGCCCCAGCGCCGGGTGATCTCCTCGGGCGTGAGGTTCTCGGCGGGCCGCCCGAGGGCGTCGCCGGCCGCCAGGCCGAGCAGGCACCCCCGGGCGCGGTCCCGGAACTCCCCGTCGCTCACTTGTTGTAGCGCTCCAGGACCTTGTTGCCGTCATCGGTCAGCTTCTTCGCCAGCTCGTCGAGGCTGATCTTGTTGGCGAAGTAGGACTGCAGCGCCGGCGTGGCCACCTTGCTCTTGAACTCGTCGAAGCCGTTGACCTTCAGGTACGGGGCCAGGATGAGACTCTTGGCCGAGGCGGTGGCGACGTTCCAGCCGTACTTGTCGCCGGTCAGCGTCGGGTCCTGCGCGGCCGTCTTGCTCGTCGGGATCAGCCAGTCGCCCTTGGCGAGGGCCGCCTGGTGCGACCCGTTCAGGAACCAGGAGATGAACTGCATCGCCTCCTTGGGGTGCTTGCTGTCGGCGGCGACCGAGAGCGTCTGGGAGATCGCGCCCTGCTGCGTCGTCTGACCCTTGAGCGGCGGAATCGTCACCCACTGGAAGCCGCTGGGCGCCTGCTCGACGACCTGCTGGCGCAGGTAGATCCCGGCGGGCACCATCGCGTACTTGCCCGCGTAGAAGCCGGGCAGCGGGTCGGTGGTGCCCATGCCGAGCGTCGACGGGTCGGCCGTCTTGTCCTTGTACAGCTGGTCGTGGATCCGCTGCAGGACCTCCTTCTCCTGCGGGCCGACCTTGACGGTCGTCTTGCCGCCGGAGGTCTGGAAGAAGGTGCCGCCGAAGTTCAGCGAGAGGTTGAGCACCTTGTTCACCGGGGCCTTCAGCGGCCAGGCGATGCCGTACCGCTTGCCGACGGTGAGCTTCTTGGTGATCTGCTGGAACTCGTCCCACGTCCACGGGTTGTCGACGGTGGGGATGCGCACCTTCGCCTCGTCGAGCATCTTCTTGTTGGCGAGGATGACCTGCGACTCCTGCAGGAACGGCACGCCGTAGACGCCCTGTCCGCTCTTGCCGTCGAAGGTCGCGGTGCCCCAGGCGGCGTCCGGGATGTCGCTCTTCAGCGCCGGGGGGATGAGCTTGGTCAGGTCTGTGAGGTACCCCTGAGACGCGAAGCCCGCCAGCGCGGAGGAGTCGTCGTGGATGACGTCCGGCGGGTCGCCGCCCTCGAAGGCGGTGACCAGCTGGTCGTTGACGGTGTCCCAGCTGCCCGGGGTGTACTGCACCTGGATCTTCGGGTTGGCCGAGTTCCATTCGCTGACGAGCCGCTTGTTGGCGGCGATGGAGTCCTTCTGCCAGGCCAGGCTGAGGAACTTCAGTGTGATCGGCTTCCCGGAGTCGTTGCCGCCCCCGGAACACCCGGCGGCCAGGCCGACGACGGTGGCAGCGGCGACCGCGAGCGCGGAGCGAAGACCGCGACGCATTGGGTACCTCCTGTTATCCCTTGACGGCGCCGGCGGTCAGGCCCGAACGGAGCCGGCGTTGGATGATGGCGAAGAAGACGAGACTGGGAATGGTGGCGAGCACGGACGCGGCGGCGAGGGGGCCGAGCCGGGCGGCCTGCTCCGCGCCGGTGAACCGCACCAGCGTCAGCGGCAGGGTCGCCTGGTCCGGGTCCTTGATGATCACCAGCGCGAAGAAGAACTCGTTCCACGAGGAGATGAAGGAGAACAGCAGGGTGGCGACGACCCCCGGCGCCAGCAGCGGCGCGATCACGCCGGCGAGGGTCTTCCACCGTCCGGCGCCGTCGACCGCGGCGGCCTCCTCCAGCTCGCGTGGCACGTTCCGGACGTAGCCCTGCAGCATCCACAGCGCGAACGGCAGCACGAAGGTGGTGTGCACGAGGATCAGCCCGAGCAGGGTGTTCACCAGATCCAGCCGGCGCAGGATGATGAACAGCGGGATGATGGTCAGCACCACCGGGAAAACCTGGCTGACCAGCACCCAGCCGATCGCGATCCGGTTCAGCACGGAGCGGCGGCGGGCCAGCGCGTACGCCGCCGGGAGCGCGATCACCACGGTGAGCACCGCGACGGAGACGGCGACGACCAGGCTGCGGACGGCGGCGCCGGTCAGGTCCTGCGCGGCGAACGCGTCGCTGAAGTTCCGCAGCGTCGGGTGGTGCGGGATCCAGCGCGGATGCAGGTTCGCCATCTCGCGCGGCGTCTTGAACGCCGTCGACAGCAGCCACAGCAGCGGGAACGCCAGGAAGACGAGGTAGCCGAGCAGCGCGAGGTACTTCAGGGATGTTCTCACCGGGCGCTCTCCCTCATCTGGCGCCAGAGGTAGAAACCGAGGACGACGAGCACGACGAGGGTGATCGCGACGCCGAGCGCGGCCGCGTACCCGAAGAACCCGTAGCGGAACGCCTCCTCGTACGCGAACAGCATCGGCAGGCGCGTACGGCCGCCCGGGCCGCCCTGCGTCAGCGCGTAGACCATCGCGAACTGGTTGATGTTCCAGACGAAGTCCAGCGACGTGATCGAGACGATCACCGGCCGCAGCTGCGGCAGTGTCACGCTCCAGAAGCGCCGCCACACGGTCGCGCCGTCGACGGCGGCCGCCTCGTGCAGTTCCTTGGGCACGCTCTGCAGCCCCGCCAGGAGGACGACGGTGGTCTGCGGCATCCCGGTCCAGACGCCGACCACGATGATCGCCGGCAGGGCGGTACTGAAGTCGTTCAGCCAGTCGACATTGTGGTTCAGCAGGTGCAGGTCTTGCAGTGTGGCGTTGAGGATGCCGGCGTTGGGGTGGTACACCAGCCGCCACATCAGCCCGATCACGATCGGCGGCATCGCCCACGGGGCCATCGCCAGCACCCGGGCGAGCCCGCGGAGTCGGAGGTTCTGGTTCAGCAGCAGCGCCAGGCCGAGGGCGGCGAGGAACTGCAGCACGGTGACGCCGACGGCCCAGATCAGGCCGATCTTGAACGAGGACCAGAAGTCCGTGTCGGCGAGGACGTCACCGAAGTTCTTCAGGCCGACGAAGGAGATGACGGCGTTCCGGCCGCCGCGCGCGTCGGTGAACGACAGGTAGATGCCGTAGAGCAGCGGGCCGACGCTGAACAGCAGGACCGGCACGAGCGCCGGAAGCAGCAGGACCAGTGTCCCCCGGTCTCCGCTGCCGCGCGGCCTCGTCCGGGGCCCCGGGCGACCGGTCCGCGCCGGGCGGACCGCGGTCTGGGTGGCGGTCACGCGGCTCCCTCCGTCGAGGCGCGCACGGCGAGCGTGGGCTCGACCGTGACGATGCGGGGCTCGGCGACGCCGTTGTCCAGCCGGTCGAGCAGCAGCTCGGCGGCCCGCAGGCCGCGCTCGGCCGACCCGAGCCCGACGCTCGTGAGCGTCGGCCACGCGGCGGTCGCGAGCTCGGTGTCGTCCATGCCGACGAGCGCGACGTCCTCCGGCACGCGCAGGCGCTCCGCGCGCAGCACGTCGAGCGCGCCGAGCGCGATCAGGTCGTTGGCGCACAGGATGGCGTCCGGCCGGGAGCGTTCCAGGAGGCGATGTGCCGCCTCGGCGCCCTCGGAGCGGTAGAAGTCGCCGACCTCCACCAGGTCCGGGTCGTACGGCAGGCCGAGGCCGTCGAGCGCGTCGGCGTACGCGGCGGCCCGCGCCGCGCCCGGGACCGTGTCGAGCGGGCCGTTGAGGAAGCCGATGCTCCGCCGCCCGAGGCCGTACAGATGTTCCAGGGCCAGCCGCACGCCGGCCCGCGAGTCGGTCCGGACGTTGTCGACCGGTGCCCCTTCGGGGATCGAGCCGATCACGACGACGGGCGCCCGTGCGGCGATCAGCAGGTCGAGATGCTTCTCGGTGATGCCGCGCAGCGGGCTGATGATGAGCCCGTCGGCGTAGCGCTCGCCCAGCCGCCGGAGCACGTCCACCTCGTCGTCGACGTCGCCTCCGGTCGAGTGCAGGACCAGCCGGTATCCGGCGGTCTTCAGCACGGGCTGGATCTCCCGCACCATCGCGACGTACGTCGGGTTGCCGATGTCGGCCATCGCGAACGCCACCTGGTGCGTGCGGTTGGACTTCAGCGAGCGGGCCACGGCGTTCGGCACGTAGCCCAGCTCGTCGGCGGCGGCCAGCACCTTCCGCACGGTGTCCTCGCGGGTCGGCAGCCCGTTCAGCACGCGTGACACCGACGCGATCGAGACGCCCGCACGCGCGGCGATCGTCGTGATCGTCGGCCCCTGGGCCACGGCGTCCTCCCCGCTTCGTACGTGAGCCGACGAAGCGGTCACGAAGGTCGATCCCGGCTGCCGTAAACGTTTACAGACGGCCTGCACCGGAGCCGTAAACGTTTACGGAAGTGAGGAGTATGAAACCGGCCGGAAACCGTCGCCGTCAAGAGCCGAGGCGGAGATTCATGACACAGCGTCGCCGCGCAGTGGCGGAACAGAGGTGACACGGGAGCACGGGCGCCCGCCTTTACGTAGTAAGTTTCAGCCGGATCGGCGCAGGTCAGCGGCCGATACCGGCGAGCACGGCGGCGACCAGCGCGTCGACCTCCGCCGGCTCGACCGGCATCGCCTCCGGCACGAGGCCGCCGCCGAACAGGAGCGACAGGACCGCCTCATGGCAGACCCCGACGATCATCCTCGCCGCGGCGTCGACCTGCGCGTCCGGGGCCAGGCGGCCCAGGTCCCGCTCCGCCCGTAGATAACCGATCAGCCGGCCCCGCCAGGTCTCCCCCGACCCGACCAGGTCCGCGAACCTGGTCAGGGTCTCGGGCTGGGCGAGGAGCCCGGCCATGGCCGGCAGGATCGTCCGGTGCAGCGCCATTCCGTGGGTGACGTAGGCCCGCAGATTGGCCTCGATCGTGTCGCTGCCCGGCTCGGGGAGGGCCGGCAGGCCGCGTTCGACCGCCCGCACCCGGGCCCGCAGGGCGTGCGCCAGCAACTCCTCTTTGTCGGCGAAGTGGTTGTACAGCACGCCGTCCGCCACCCCGGCCTCACGCGCGATCCCTCGTACGGTTAGCCCGATCGTCCCGCGTTCGGAGATCATGCGTTCGGCGGTGGCGATCAGATGCTCGCGCAGGCTCCGCTCGCCGCCGCCGTCGCGGAGCACCGCGGCTCTTCTCGGTGACATCAACAGGCATCGTACGGGCGGAGCGCCGGGTCAGGATCCAGCGGGGCGGCGCGCGGTCACCAGCCATGCCGTCCCCCGCAGCCGGACGCCGTCGGGCCGGGCGAAGGACGCGAGGGCGGCCGTGAGCGCGTCCCGGGCCTCGGCCGCCGCCTCCGGGCCCGCCTGGTCCATGTGGTGCTTGACGGGCCCCCAGCCGCCGATGAACTCGGCCGCGTCGGCGCCGTCCCGGCCCCAGACCTGATCCGCCTCGACGCGCGTGCAGTCGACCTCGCCGAATCCCGCATCGGACAGGACCTCCCGGACATGCGCGGGGTCGGCGAACGACGTCGGGCCGGTGCCGTCCGGCCCCGTCGGCCGTGGCAGATGGGCGGCCATCGCCCCGAAGACGGTGCCCAGGTCCGTGCCTTCCAGCCGGGTCATGCACACGAACGCGAGCCGCCCGCCCGGCCGGAGGGCCTGGCCGATGTTGGCGAACGCGGCCACCGGGTCGGCGAAGAACATGACCCCGAACCGGCTGATCGCCGCATCGAAACCGCCCGCCGGGAACGCGTGGACCTGGGCGTCCGCCTGCTCGAAGGTGACGTTGGCCACGCCCTCCTCGGCCGCGCGGGCGCGCGCCGTGGCGAGCATGGGCGCGGACAGGTCGACCCCGTGGGCTCGCCCGGACCGGGCCGCGCGGGCGGCGAGCCGGGTCAGCCGGCCGTTGCCGCAGCCGATGTCCAGCACCTGCCCCTCAGCGGTGATCGTGGCCGCGTCGAGGATGAACCGGTTGAACCCATTGTTGACGGCGTCGTAGCGGTCGGCGTGGCCCGCCCAGTGCTCGCCCTCGTAGCCATTCCACGCCTCCGCCTGGGTGGTGTTGACGATCTGAGCCATTGAGGCCCCCTCACTTCCGAACGATATGAACGCACGTTCATGAACGTATGTTCATAATGAGGTCGAGACTCGCCGCCGTCAAGGGCGGCATAGCGGTACACGCGGAGGAACCGGCAGGATGGGGACTCCGTCCGTCGAACGGCATCGAGGAAGGGCCCCGTGACCGACAGCTCATCCAGCCCTGGACCAGCCCCCACGCCGGAGATCGACACCACCGTGCCGCACTCGGCGCGCGTGTGGAATTACTGGCTGGGCGGGAAGGACAACTATCCGGTCGACCGGGCCGCCGGCGACCGGTACCGCGAGATCTTTCCCGGGATCATCGACACGGCCCGCGCCTTCCGTCATTTCCTCGCCCGCGCCGTCCGGTATCTGGCCGGGGAAGAGGGCATCCGGCAGTTCCTCGACGTGGGGACGGGACTGCCGACGGTGGACAACACCCATGAGGTCGCCCAGCGGGTCGCGCCCGAGTGCCGCATCGTCTACGTCGACAACGACCCTTTGGTCCTCGCGCACGCCCGCGCGCTGCTGACCAGCTCGCCCGCGGGCCGCACCGACTACATCGACGCCGACATGCGCGAACCCGAGAAGATCGCTCAGGCGGTGGCGGAGACCCTCGACCTGACCCGCCCCGTCGCGCTGATGCTCATGGGCGTACTGGGCCACATGGACGACTACGACGAGGCCCGGTCGATCGTGCGGCGGCTGATGGACACGCTCCCCTCCGGTAGCTTCCTGGCGCTCGCCGACAGCATCAACGTCGGAGCCGGGCATCAGGAGGCGGCCCGGAACTACAAGGACAGCGGCGCGGTGCCCTACCACCTGCGGACACCAGAGCAGATCACCGGCTTCTTCGCCGGACTGGAGCCGGTCGAGCCCGGCATCGTGCCGATTCAGCGCTGGCGTCCGGAACCCGACCCGTTCGGCCCTCCCGCCGAGGTGGCGACGATGGGCGGCGTCGCCCGCAAGCCCTGACGGCGGAAACGTCCGCTACCGTGGCGGGCGATGACCGCTCTGGACTCTCTTGCCGGGCTCTCCGTCGGTGACGCGTTCGGTGCCCAGTTCTTCGCCGCCGAGAACAGACCGCTGCTCCTCGACGAGACGGCGGTGCCGCCCGGTCCCTGGCCGTGGACGGACGACACCGAGATGGCCTGCAATCTGGTCGATGTCCTGCATCGGCACGGGGAGGTCGACCGCGACGCCCTCGCCGCGGCGTTCGCGGATCGTTACGACCCCTACCGCGGGTACGGGCCGGGCACCGTGGTCCTGCTGAGGGCGCTGCGCGACGGAGAGTCGTGGCGTACGGTCTCCCCCGCTCAGTTCGGCGGCCGCGGTTCGATGGGCAACGGGGCGGCGATGCGGGCCGCACCGCTCGGCGCGTACTATCCCGGCGACCTCGAACGGGTGGCGTTGGAGGCCGCGGCGTCGGCCGTCGTCACGCACGCTCACCCGGAGGGCATCGCCGGTGCCGTCGCGGTGGCGGTCGCGGCCTCGTACGTCACGCGCGGTGACGCGGACGGGCTGATGGACGCCGTCCTCTCTCACACTCCGCCCGGCACCGTGCGCGACGGCGTGGAGCGGGCCGCCGGGCTGCTCGACCGGACACGCGAGGAGGCGGCGTACGAACTCGGCAACGGTTCGCGCGTCCTCGCGCACGACACCGTGCCCTTCTGCCTGTGGGTCGCCGCGCGCCATCTCACCGACTACGAGCAGGCGGTGCGCACCTGCGTCGCCGTCGGCGGGGACATCGACACGACGGCGGCCATCACCGGCGGTATCGTCGCCGCCCACACCGGCGCCGGCGGCGTTCCGGAATCCTGGCTCGCGGCCCGCGAGCCCCTGCCGGGCTGGGTGACCGGGTCCCTGATCTGACGGGGGCTACCCGCGCTCGGCCCGCCGTTCGTCTCCGGCCGGTGCGGTCCACGCCCCCAGGAGCCGCAGGGCGGTCTCCGCGTCGCCGCCCTGCTCTGGCAGGTGGACGTCCAGCTGCCGGCCCGGCTGCCCGTCCGACGCGGGAACGTGCAGCGTCTCGTACCGCAGCCACAGCTCCCCCACCGCCGGATGACGGAACCCCTTGAGCCCGTTCTCGCAGACCATGACGTCGCCGGCCGCCCACATGGCCCGGAATTCCCGGCTGTGCGCCGACAGCTCCGCCACCAGCTCCGCGAGTGCCGGGTCGTCGGGATCCCGGCCCACGGCCAGCCGCAGGACGGCCACGGTCTCCCGGGCGCGTTGCTCACGGTCGGGGAAGGTCTCGCCCGACCGGGGATCGAGGAACAGATACCGGGCCTGGTTACGGTCGCGCGCGCCGTCCTCAAGCCCGCCGAACAGCTCGGAGCCCAGCCGGTTCCACGCCAAGAGGTCCAGCCGGCCTCCCATGATGACGGCCGGCATGCCGGTCATTCCGTCGAGCACGCGCCGCAGCTCCGGGCTGACCCGCTCCCGCCGGGAGACAGGGCCGGAACGCGCCCGCCGGGTCCTGGCCAGGCGACGGAGATGATCGCGTTCGGTGGCGTCGAGGTCCAGCACGTCGGCGAGGGCGTCGAGCACCTCATCCGACGGCTGGGTCGCGCGCCCCTGCTCCAGCCGTACGTAGTAGTCCACGCTGATCGCCGCGAGCTGCGCCAGCTCCTCCCGGCGCAACCCCGCCACCCGGCGGCGCGGACCGGCGGTGAGCCCCATGCTCTCCGGGCTCACCCGTGCCCTGCGCGCGCGGAGGAACGCCCCGAGTTCCCGACCGTCGTCGTTCATACCGACCACTATGCACGTCCGGGAACATCCGAAACCGGCCCTGTCAGTACCAGGATGGCGAATCCGCCGGAGGCACAGGGTTCTGGCAACGTCCGACCGGGTGCGGGAGAACGGTGACCATGAGCAACATCCTCGTGGTCAGCGCCCATCCCGAGCCCCGTTCTCTCAACGGCGCGCTCGCCGCGTTCGCCGCCGACGAGCTTCGGCGGGAGAGGCATGAGGTGCTGGTGTCCGATCTGTACGCCATGAAGTGGAAGCCCGCCGTCGACGCGGACGACTTCCTCGACCACGATCCGGGCGAACGACTCGACGTCATCGGCGCCTCCGGCCGTGCCTACACCGACGGCCGCCTGTCTCCGGAGATCGCCGCCGAACAGGACAAGCTCCTGTGGGCCGACGCCGTGATCCTCCAGTTCCCGATGTGGTGGTTCTCGATGCCGGCGATCCTCAAGGGCTGGGTGGACCGGGTCCTCACCTATCGGTTCGGGTACGGCACCGGCAAGGTCGGCCGCGCGCTGTACGGCGACGGAACGCTCGCCGGGAGGCGGGCGATGCTCTCGCTGACGATCGGCGCGGACGAGCCGTCGTTCTCGGCCCGCGGCGTCCATGGGCGGCTGGACGACCTGCTGTTCCCCATCCAGCACGGCATCCTCTACTACACGGGCATGGACGTGCTGCCGCCGTTCGTCGTCTTCGACTCTCTCACGGTCGACGAGGAGCGGTTCGGGCGGCTGACGGACGCCTACGGCGAGCGGCTCCGGGCCCTCTTCACGACCGAGCCGGTGCCGTACCGTCCGCTGAAGGGCGGCGACTACACCCGGAGCATGGAGCTCAAGCCGGGCCTGGAGCCGGCCGGTGCCGGCGGTCTCGCGATCCACCTCTGCCCGGACGAGCGGTGAACGGCGGTGCCGCCCGCCGCCGTCAGGCGCGGCACGCGGCACCGCCGTCCGGGGCGCACCGCCTCAACGTCAGGGAGTGCAGGTGTACGTCGTCCAGTTCTTCGTGGACTTGGCCTTGATGATCCAGGCGATCGTCTTGCCGCGCTTCACGTAATGGCACTTGCCGCCGAACTTCAGGGTCTTGGTGTTGATGGGCACCTTCGCGATCGTGAAGTCACCGCAGTTGTGGTAGTGCATGGAGATCTTGCCGCCGGCTTGCTTGGCCGTCGACGTGCCACAGCGCCAATGCGGATCGGCGTGTGCGGCCGGGGAGACGGTGGCCAGCAGTCCGGCCGTCATCGCCACACTCGCGAGCGCCGTGTGGGTGATCCGAAGATTCTTCATGTGATCACATTCTCGCGACCGGAAGAGCCGGTACCAGGGGCCGCAGTCTCAATCTCACCGCTCCGCATTGGGCTCGCAGACCCAGCGACCGGCGGGGCGAGTCGTGAACGGGACGCCGGGGTCGCCCGGCGCTCCCACACCGTTGGTGGCGGCCCCGGCGTTCCACTCGTCCAGTCGTTCCAGGTGCGCGGAAGGTTGCCGTCGAATCGCGATTTTTCGGACACGACGAAAGGACGCCGGGGTCGCGGCGCTCCCACCGTTGGGTCGACCCCGGCGCCCCGTCTGGCGGTCGTCTCCCGGGGACTGCGACGCGCCGTCCCCGAGAGGCGAGCCCCCGGACTCCGGTCAGCTCGGAGGGATCAGGTAGGGGGTGAGGTAGGCCTGCTTCGTGGTGTTGACGGTGGTCCAGTCGTCGTTCAGGATCCCGCCGGTGTCACCGGAGTTGGGATTCCAGCACCAGTACGTGAAGCTCATCCCGCCGGCGCCCTGGCCGAGGTAGGCGAGCAGCGTCTTGAGCCAGGTCTGGTCGCGCGGGTCCTGCAGGGTCGTGCCGAACTCCCCGAGGAGGACCGGCGCGACGTTGTTCTTGTACAGGTAGCCCCAGTTCTTGTCCCAGATCCCGGCCAGGTTGTTCGGGAAGCTCGGGTCGGAGAACCACGGCTGCGGGTAGACGGAGGTCGCGTAGTCGTGCGCGGAGTAGACGAGGCGGTTCGCGACGTTCAGCCGCACGGGGGCCGAGGAGGCGCCCTGGAGGTTGCCGCCCCACCAGTAGCCGTTCCCGTTGTAGCTGTCGACGCCCTCGACGATGATCAGCCAGTTGGGGTTGACCGCCAGGATGGCGTTGCCGGCGCGTTCGGCGGCGAGCCGCCAGTCGGTGGACTGGTCGCCGCAGCCCCAGCAGGCCGGGCTGTGCGGCTCGTTGTGCAGGTCCGCGCCGACGACCGTGCTGTTGCCCGCGTACCGCTGGGCGAGCATCTTCCAGTCCGAGATCCACCGCGACTCGGGGTAGGCGCTGGTGTACCAGAGCGCGGACTGGCTTCCGGAGTCCGGCCGGTGCCGGTCGAGCACGACCTTCAGGCCGATCTGCCCGGCATAGGCGATGATCTTGTCGAGGATCTGCAGGCCGTTGAGCCCCTGCAGGTCGGGGTTCTTGTTGTAGTCGATGCTGTTCGGCGTGGATCCGGAGTCGAAGAGCTGGTTGGAGTACGGCAGCCGGAGCGTGTTGTACTTAAGGCCCTTGATCTGGTCGAGCATTTCCTTGTAGCCGCGGCTCCACAGGCCGTGCGGCGCGTACGTGCTGGTCTCGGCGCCGAACCAGTTGATGCCGGTCATCCGGACGGGCTGGTTCTGGGAGTCGAGCAGCTGCCGGCCGCTGGTGTGCCAGTAGCCCGTGCCGGCGGCGCTCGCCGGGCCGGCCGGTCCGACGATGGGCAAGATGGTCAGGGCGAGCAGGGCGACGATGGTGGTCAGGACGCTGGGAACGCGTCTGAGCGGCGAGGTCAACGAGACTCCCTCCGGCGGTTCGAGTGCGGGACGAAGCGGCGCGCCCCGCGGGAGCGGGTCCCCCGTGGAGGGCCGGGCGGAGGCGCCATGAGGCAGCGCCTCCGCCCGGCGTCGGTGGCGCGGGTCAGACCCGCGTGACGGTCACCGGCGTCTTACGACACCGGCGGGTAGGCGTTCTGCATGAGCTGGTGGAACTGCGCGGAGAACCAGTGGCCGGACAGAGGCGCGTCCGGCAGGGCGCCGCTCGGGCTGTTGCCGTTGCGCACGTTCCCGCCATAGGTCGGGTCGCACATCTGGTCGAAGCCCTTCCCCTCGTCATTCGGGATGGACTTGCTGGAGCCGTCGGACTCCCCCGGCGGCTTGACCCACGCGTAGGCGTCGAAGCCGGCGGCCGGAGAGGCGGTCGGCCGTGCCCCGAGGCCCGCGCCGGACTGGTTGCACCAGTCGCCGACGTGCGGCCGGCGGTCGACGCGCTCGGCGTTGACCTGCGTGTTGATGTCGCTGGCCGAGCTCGGCCCGGTCGGGCGGGCCGCGCCGCCCCAGCCGTTGCGGGAGGTGTCGATGACCATGCCGATCGACGACGAGAAGCCGTCCGAGATCAGCTGCTGGCGGAACGCCGCCGCGAAGCTCGACTCGTCGACGTACCAGTTCCAGTCCACCCACTTCGACTGGCGGGTCTGGCTGTTGACCGGCAGGTACGGCTCGGTGGTCGGCGAGTAGTTGGCGGTGTTGACGACGAAGCCGTCAACACTGTTCACGCCGGCCGTGGTGCCCTTGGCGACGGTGGCGAACAACTGCGTGGCGGGGCCGAAGTTGCTGTCCCAGCCGAGCCAGCCGTGATGCCCGGCGTCGAGGTAGGTGTAGACGTTGCTGATCGCGTGCAGCTTGTTCAGGGCGTACTGGACGCCCTTCACGTAGTTGCCGTTCTGCTGCATCGTCTGACACGCGGTGGTCGCGGTGTTGCCGCTGACATTGGTGACGAGGTTCGGCAGGGAGTCGGGCTCGATGTAGGTGACGATCTTGAGGTTCGCGTACTTCGAGTCGCTCATGATCGACGCGATGGCGTCGATGTACTCGGTCTCGTAGCGGCTGAGATCCCCCGCGCCGAGCTCGCCGTTGGAGGCCAGGGCGGCGCAGTCACGGCCGGGCAGGTCGTAGATGACGAACTGCGCGTAGTTCGCGCCCTGGGAGAGCGCCGCGTCGAGGTGGGCGCGCAGGCCCATGCTGCTGCTCGTCCCGGCGATGGTGGCGATGCGGTCCAGCCAGACGGCGGTCGGCTGGTTGGCGATCGCGGTGCCGCCGTCGCCCTTGGCCTCGGCCGACCACTCGGGGTTCACGTAGCCCTTGCCGCCGGCGAACGGGTTGTCGACATGAGATCCGCTCGGTGGCGGCGTAGGCGTGCCCCCACCGCCACCGGGGGTCCCGTTGCAGGTGGTGCCGTTCACGCTGAACGACGTCGGGGCGTCGTTCGTCCCGGAGTAGGAGGCGTTGAAGCCCAGCGACGTCGACGTGTTGGTGCCGAGGCTGCCGTTGTAGGACAGGCTCTGGACCGTGACGTGCTTGCCGGACTGCGAGAACGTGCCGCTCCAGCCCTGACTGATCTGCTGGTTGCCGGCGAAGTCCCACTCCAGGGTCCAGGAGCTGATCGGGTCGCCGAGGTTGGTGATGCCGACGCTGGCGGTGAAGCCGTTGCTCCACTGGTTCACCGAGTAGGTGACCTGACAGCCGACGGCCGCGTGGGCCCGGCCCATGCCGAACAGTACGGATACGAGGCCGAGCAGGAGCGCGGCGATCGCCACGCCCGCCCGGTCCATCCGCAGCGCCAGGGCGCGGTGGGGGTTGACCTTCATCGGGATGTGTCCTCCTCAGAGTTTTGGGAGCGCTCCCATATGCGTGACTCCGTGGCCATCGGGGCCGCCGAGTCGGGGGCCCCGGGGACGCGGGCCGCGTCCCCGGGGCGCTCGTTCACTGGTCGAACAGCTGGCCGTAGGTCGCCATCGCCATGGCGATGTCCGACTGCGCCCAGAACCGGTGGTAGTTGAAGCTCGGCGCCGCCCCGCCGTTCAGGTACGACTGGACCTTCGACCAGGCGGGGTCCTGCTTGTACCAGGAGCGGATCGACAGGAACGTCGCGCTGCTGTCGATCTTGTCGCCGTTCGGCATCGTCCCGGTCCAGCCGGACGGCACGTAGACGCCGTCGTGGTTGGTGTTGGAGGTGCTGTAGGCCTGGTTGAACCGGTTGTAGTCCGTACGGGTCTCCGGCACCGAGATGCCGATCCCGTCCTGGTCCTTGCTCCACATGTCGTCGAGCAGGGTCTGCGCGGTCGACTTCGCGGTGGTGTCGCCGGACTTGGCCGCGTAGTACGCCAGGGTCTTGGCGTACGCCGCCGTCACGCCGACGTCGTTGGTGTAGTCGGCGATCGTGACGTGCAGGCCCGCGTTGGAACCCGGGCTGGAGGCGTTCCAGGTGTCGGGCTGGCCGCTCCAGTGCAGCGTCGAGGGGATCTGGTAGGTCCCGTCGGCGTTCAGCTTGGTGTTGGCCGTCGCCCAGGTCACCCACTTGCTCAGCAGGGTCTTGGCGGTGCTGTCACCGGTGACGTAGTAGTACTCGGCGACCCGCTCCATCGACCACGCCTGGAAGCCGAACCACTGGTTGCTCGGCGGGTCGTGGTAGACCGGCTCCCAGTCGTAGGCCATGCCGTAGAAGGTGGAGTCGCCGGCCGGCGGCGTGCCGTACGCCCCGCCCCAGCTGTTGGTCGCCCCGCCGGCGATCGCGCCTTCGGACGACTGCAGCCAGCGGTAGAACTCCAGCTGCCGCTGCAGGCTCTTCTTCCAGTCGTCGACGCCTGTCGCGGACTTCGGCTGCATCGCCGTGTCGTTGGTGAGGGCGTACGCCGCCATCGGGTTCTGGTATCCGGAGTGGGAGGCGCCGTCACCGATCCGCCACGCCCAGCCGGCGCTGGTGTCGGTCGCGCCGCCCCAGGCGTAGTACCACGACAGCAGGTAGTGCTCGCTGTCCTTGCCGGTGCCGGCCGGGCAGCTCGGGCTGGTGCAGTTACCGATCTTCTTGAAGTACTTGTCGAAGAAGGAGTACCGCAGGTAGTCGCCCATCTTGCCCGCCTTGGCGACCGTGGCGGACACGTCCGAGCCCTTGCCCTGCTGCTTGGCCCAGGTGTCGGCCCAGTACGCGGCCTGGATGGCGCGCGCGTCGGCGTCCGGGGCGTCGGTGTACTTCCACTGCTTGGCGTAGCTGGAGTCCTTGATGAACAGGTCCAGGTAGCCGTTCTTGCCGCCGTAGGCGAACTTGTCGCAGGTCGGCTGCGGGATCGTCTCCCAGACCGACTCCTGCGGCCCGCGCTGGTAGCTGTTGATGTAGGACGGCGCGTTGGTCTTCGGGCCCTCCTCGCAGCCGCCGCCGGGGGTGTCGCCGTAGCCGTAGGTGTTGTCGACGTCCTGCAGCCAGTGCATGCCGTACACGTCGTCGGTGCCGTACGCCGACTTCAGCTCGGCGGCGATCGGGTCCTGGCCGACGGACACGCTGGAGTCGATCTGCGACGGGTACTGCTCGGGCAGGTCGTGCTCGGCCGCGTACGTCGCGGGCTTGCTCGCGTTGTAGAAGCTGTTGGTGGGCTGGTCGGCGTGGGTGGGGATCATGTACTTCTCCATGAGCGCCCACGCGTTGTTGAACTTGCTCCAGTCGCCGGTGACCTTCCCGTACACCGCCTGCATCCAGATCAGGTAGCTGTAGGCCTCGGAGGTGGTCTCGTGCCCCTGGTCCGGCGCCTCGACCATCAGCGTCTCCACCGAGTGGTACGGGATGCCCTCCTTGCTGAAGTAGCCGTTGGCCGGGTCGGTGATCTTGTTGTAGAGCGTGAGGAAGCGGTCCTCGTACGCGCCGTTCGACTTGGTCTCGGTGACGGTGACGCTCGCCGTGTCGTACCCGGTGGCCTTGGCGGTGAAGGTGGCCGCGCCCGTGCTCGAGGCGTCCGCGGTGACCGTGACGTTCTGCGCGGTCGACCAGTTGGACGACGTGAAGGTCAGCGTGCCGCCCGCGGAGACCGTGAGGCCGGTGTTGCCGCTCGCCCGCGCGACCGTGACGGTCACGTTGCCGGACGGCTGGCTCGACAGCTTCACGCCGAACGTCCCGGTCGTGCCCTGCTGGACCGCCAGCGCGGCCGGGCTCGCGACGACGGCGGGGCCGCTGGCGACGTGCACGCCGACCGGCGTGGACTCGGCGGTGGCGCCCTGGCTGTCATAGGCCTTGGCGTACAGCGAGTAGTCCCCGGCCGGCACGCTCGCCCAGTCGAAGGAGTACGGCGCGGAGGTGTCGGTGCCGAGCAGCGTCGTGTCGTTATAGAACTCGACCTTGCTGATCGTCGCGCCGTCGTTCGCGCTCGCCGTGGCGGCGAGCGGGATCGTCGCGCCCGAGGTGTACGTCGAGCCGGCCGCCGGGCTGGTCAGCGCCGCGGTCGGGGCCTTGTGCGCACCCGTGCAGGTGGTCCCGTTGAGGGAGAAGGACGTCGGGTTGGCGTTCGTGCCGCTGTAGGTGAAGTTGCCGCCGACGCTGACGGTGCCGTTGGTGGCGATCGCGCCGTTGTAGCTCAGGCTGGTGACGGTGACGTCCTTGCCGGACTGCGTCCAGGTGCCGCTCCAGCCCTGCGACAGGGTCTGGTTTCCGGCGTAGGAGTAGTTCAGGGTCCAGCCGTTGATCGCCGGACCGAGGTTGGTGATCGTGATGTTCGCGGTGAAGCCCGAGCCCCAGTCGTTGACCGAGTAGTCGACCTTGCACTGCACATCGGCGGCGTGCGCTCCAGTGCCGGCGACGAGCACGCCGGCCAGGAGCGACAGGACGACCAAGAGCGGTCGCCACCTCTGCCGTCTCTTCATGGGCGGTTTTCCTCCTGACGGGGGGCACCACCGGCCCGCCGGGCCGGCTGCTGAGGGGTCGGCCGTACGGGCCGGGTCACGCGGAGTCGCGGATGATCAACTTGGTGTTGAGCACGACGCCCTGGCCGACGGGCGCGTCGCCGGCGATGCGGCCGAGCAGCTCGCGGGCCATCCGGACGCCCATGTCCTCGATCGGCTGACGTACGGTCGTCAGCCGTGGACGGACGCGCCCGGCGATCGGCGAGTCGTCGAAGCCGACGACGGCCACGTCGTCCGGGACCCTTCGGCCGGTGCGGCGCAGGGCGCGCAGCGCGCCCACGGCCATCTGGTCGGAGGCGGCCAGCACGGCGTCGATGTCGGGCCTGCGGTCCAGCAGGCGGTTCATCGCGTGCTCGCCCGACGCCTGGTGCAGATCTCCATAAGTGATCAATCCGGAGGTGGGCAGGCCGGCGTCGCCGACGGCGGCGCGGTATCCGGCCAGCCGGTCGACCCCCACGGCTCGGTCGGGCGGCCCGGCGATCGTGCCGATCGTCTGGCGCCCGCACTTGAGCAGGTAGTCGACCGCCGTACGGGCGCCGCCGCGGTTGTCGGCGTCGACGTACGGCAGCGGCGTCGTCCAGAGGGGACGCCCGGCCAGCAGGACGGGGACCCCGGTCTGGCGGAGGGCCATGGCGGGGGCTCCGTGCGCGCTGATGAGGAGCACGCCGTCGGCACGACCGCCGCGCAGGTACTCGGCGACGGTGCCCCAGCGACCGGACCGTCCGACGACCAGGACGACCAGCTCACGTTGGTCGCCGAGCTCGCGCCGGACGCCGGAGAACAACCGGGCGTAGAAGTGGTCGGTGAAGACGCGGGCGTCGTCCTCGCAGACGACCGCCGCGATCGACCCGCTACGGCGATCCGCGGGGGCGGCGCGGTGACGCACGTAGCCGAGCCGTTGGACGGCCTCTTCAACGCGGGAGCGGGCGCGCGGGCTGACCCGGGCGGTGCCGTTGATGACGCGTGATGCTGTGGCGGGTGAAACTCCGGCGAGGGCGGCGACGTGGGCGAGCGTCGGCGTCTCGGCCGTGGTGCAGGAGGGTGCGGAGAGTTCCCTTCCGTTCACGGAAATGACTCCCTTCGGGCGCTAACGGCTCGAGTGGCGGGGGTGTGGGAGCGCTCCCACCATCCAAGGCGCGCGAAAGGGTTGTCAAGAGGAATGTATCAACCGTGTAAACGTGGAGTTTCCTGACGGCGATCACCGCACGTCCGGCCCTGCGGAAGAGCAGGCGGGTTGCCCGCGGAGCCGTCCTGACGGACCGGCTATCCGCCGTGAAAATCCATGAAAGAGGAAGAAAGACGTGGCGTTCAGGGCAGCCAGGACACGTGTCCGTGCAGGAGCGTGTAGCCCACGAATGTGACGGCGTCGATCAGGGTGTGGGCGACGATGAGCGGCATGGCGCGGCCCCATCGCCGGTACAGGACACCGAACAGCAACCCCATGATCAGGTTCCCGGCGAAGCCACCGAACCCCTGGTAGAGATGGTACGAGCCGCGTAGCACGGCGCTCAGCGTCAGGGCCCGGCCCGGCGACCACTCGAGCTGCGACAGCCGGTGCAGCAGGTACCCGGCGACGATGACCTCTTCGAGGATGCCGTTCTGCGCGGCGGACAGCAGCAGCACCGGGATGCGCCACCACACGGCCGGCAGCTGCGCCGGGACGACGGCGAGGTTGGCCCCCGAGTAGTACGCGGCGAGGTAGAACGCGAGGCCCGTACCGCCGACGACGGCGGCCAGCGCCGCGCCCCGCAGGAGGTCCTGCAGCGGCCGGCGGCGGTCCACGCCCAGCGTCTTGAGGGACTCGCCCGAGCGGGCCAGCAGGTAGGCGACGAGCGCGACCGGCGCCAGCGCGCTCGCGATGCCGAACAGCTGGAACGTCAGGTCGATCCAGGGCCGTCCGGGCGCGTACGAGCCGACGATCAGGGCCTTCTGGTGCGACAGCGCCTTCGGCCGGGTGAGCGAGGCGATCAGCTGCAGCAGGGCCTGGACTCCGCTCGCGCCGAGGGAGACCGCGAAGACGACCCAGATCTCGGCGGTGAGCAGCCGCCGGCTCAGCGGCTCGGCGCGGACGTCGGCGACGGTCACGGGATCCACCGCGGGTCACGCTTCTCCAGGAACGCCGCGATGCCCTCCCGCGCCTCCTCCGAGGCGAACCGCTCCGCGGACAACGCGGCCATCCGCGCGAAGTCCTCCTCCACCGACGGGCCCGGCACCGTGCGCGGCAGCCGCTTGGCGAGGGCGAGGGCCTCCGGCGCTCCGCGCAGCAGCATCCCCGTGTAGTGGGCGACGGTCGCGTCGAGCTCCTCCGGCGGCACGGCACGGTTGAGCAGGCCGATCTCCCGCGCCCGCCGGGCGTCGAAGACCTCCCCGGTCAGGAAGTACTCGGCGGCGGCACGCTGATCCATGCGGCGCAGGCAGGTCACCGCGATCATGGCGGGCACGACGCCGAGCCGCACCTCGCTGAAGGCGAACGTCGCGGTGTCGGGCGCGATCGCGATGTCACAGGCGGTGACCAGCCCGAGCCCACCGGCCCGCGCGGGCCCGTTGAGCCGCGCGACCACCGGCTTCGGGCTGTCCCAGACGAGCGTCAGCAGCCCCGGGACGTCCGGTGGAGGCTCGCCCGCCGACTGCTCCTTCAGGTCCGCGCCCGCGCAGAACACCGGTCCGGTGCCCGTGAGCACGACGACGCGCACGGCGTCGTCGGCGGTGACGGCGGTCAGCGTCTCGCGCAGCTCGGTGACGAGCCGGCGGGACAGCGCGTTGCGGTTCCGCGGCGAGTCGAGGGTGACGGTCGCGACGCCGCCCTCGGCGGTGAGACGGACGAGCGGTTCCATGGATCACATCCTGGTGCATCGGCGGGCCGGACGCGCCACGGGGTACGCGGACCGCGGCCGGGATCTCCTCGGCGCCCGGGTCAGCTCTCGGCGACGACGGCGAGGACGGCGCCGGTCTCGACCTGGCGGCCGACCTCGGCGTGCAGCGCCGTGACGACCCCGGCGGCCGGGGCGAGGATCTGGTGCTCCATCTTCATCGCCTCGAGCCACAGCACCGGCTGCCCGCGCTCGACGGTCTCGCCCTCGCGCACCGCGACCCGGACCACCGAGCCGGGCATCGGGGCGACCAGCGTGCCCGGCGCGACCTGCTCGGCCGGATCGGGCAGCCGCTCGACCGCGGTGAGGGTCACCGGCCCGAGGACGGAGTCCACGTGCACGCGCCGGTCGTACGACGCCACGGCGAACCGGAGCCGTACGCCATCCTCGTCGAGGACGACCTCGCCGGGCTCGGCGGACACCAGCGCGACGCCCGCATGGCCCTCGGCGGCCAGGCCGTCGCGGGTGATGCGGTAGGCGACCTCCGCTTCCTCGAAGACGGCGCGCTGCGGCTGGGACGGGACGTTGCGCCAGCCGCCGGGCAGGTCGCGCAGCACCGGGGCCGCCCGGCGGTTCGCGGCGGCCCGCGCGAGGGCGGCGGCGAGCGCCGACAGACGGACTGCCTCCTCGCCGGCGAGCGGCGCGGTGGTGGGATGCCGGTCGAGGAAGCCGGTGTCGGTGGCGCCGCGGCGGAAGGCCTCGTGCCGCAGCGTGGTGACGAGCTGGTCCCGGTTGGTGACGAGGCCGTGGACGCGGGCCCCGGCCAGGGCGGCGGCCAGGCGGCGCACCGCCGCGGCGCGGGTGGGCGCGTAGGCGATGACCTTGGCGAGCATCGGGTCGTAGTGCGTGGAGACGACGCTGCCGGAGACGACGCCGGAGTCCAGCCGCAGCCCGTACCCCGACGGGACGGCGAACTCGGCGTCCACGCCCGGGATCGCGAACGCGTGGAGCGGGCCGCTGTGCGGCCGGTACCCCTCGGCGGGGTCCTCGGCGTAGAGCCGCGCCTCGATCGCGTGGCCGCGCGGGCGGGGCGGGTCGCGCAGCACGGCGCCCTCGGCCACGTCGATCTGCAGCGCGACCAGATCGACGCCGTACACGCACTCGGTGACCGGGTGCTCGACCTGCAGCCGGGTGTTGACCTCGAGGAAGTAGAAGCCGCCGTCGGGGGCGAGCATGAACTCCACGGTGCCCGCGCCGGTGTACCCGATCGCGCGGGCCGCCGCGGACGCCGCCTCCGACAGTCGCTGCCGCAGGGCGGCGTCGACCACCGGGGACGGGGACTCCTCGATCACCTTCTGGTGGCGCCGCTGGATGGAGCACTCCCGCTCCCCCAGCGTCCAGACCGTGCCGTGGGAGTCCGCGAGGACCTGCACCTCGATGTGGCGGGCGCCGGTCAGCAGCGGCTCGCAGAAGACCGTGGGGTCGCCGAACGCCGAGGCCGCCTCCCGCCGCGCCGCCTCGACGGCGCCGGGCAACTCCTCGGCGGCCCGGACGACGCGCATGCCCCGGCCGCCGCCGCCCGCCGACGCCTTGACCAGCACCGGGAAGTCGGTCACCGTCTCGGGGTCCAGCTCCGGCAGGACGGGCACGCCCGCCTCTTTCATCAGCCGCTTGGCCTCGATCTTGGAGCCCATCGCGGCGATCGCCGCCGGGGACGGACCGACCCAGGTGAGCCCGGCGGCGACCACCGCGTCGGCGAACGCGGCGTTCTCCGACAAGAAGCCGTAGCCGGGGTGGATCGCGTCCGCGCCGGAGGCCTTGGCGGCCGCGATGATCGCCTTCTGGTCGAGGTACGTCTCGGTGGGGGTCGCGCCGGGCAGGCGCACCGCCAGGTCGGCCTCGCCGGCGTGCGGCAGCGACGCGTCGGGATCGGAGAAGACGGCGACCGTGGTGATGCCGAGATCGCGGCAGGTGCGGAACACCCGGCGGGCGATCTCGCCACGGTTCGCGACGAGCAGTCGTGAGATCATCGCCTACATCCTGAAGACGCCGAAGCCCTGCGCGGGCTCGGCGGCGGGGGCACTGTTGATCGCGGACAGGCAGAGGCCGAGGACGGTGCGGGTGTCGCGCGGGTCGATCACGCCGTCGTCGTACAGCCGCCCGGACAGGAAGAACGGCAGCGACTCGGCCTCGATCTGCTGCTCGACCATCGCGCGCATCTGAGTATCGGCCTCCTCGTCGTAGGCCTGCCCGCGCGCCTGGGCGGCCTGGCGCCCGACGATGGACAGCACGCCGGCCAGCTGCGCCGGGCCCATCACGGCGGACTTGGCGCTCGGCCAGGTGAACAGGAAGCGCGGGTCGTACGCCCGGCCGCACATGCCGTAGTTGCCCGCCCCGTACGAGGCGCCCATGACCACGGTGAGGTGCGGCACCCGGCTGTTGGACACCGCGTTGATCATCATCGCGCCGTGCTTGATGATGCCGCCCTGCTCGTACTCGGCGCCGACCATGTAGCCGGTGGTGTTCTGCAGGAACAGCAGCGGCGTGCCGCTCTGGTTCGCCAGCTGGATGAACTGCGCGGCCTTCTGCGCCTCTTCGCCGAACAGCACGCCGCGCGCGTTGGCGAGGATCCCGATCGGGTAGCCGTGTAGCGTCGCCCAGCCGGTGACGAGGCTGTCGCCGTACAGCGGCTTGAACTCGTCGAAGTCGGAGCCGTCGACGATCCGGGCGATCACCTCGCGCGGGTCGAACGGGACCTTGAGGTCCTCCGGGAGGATGCCCAGCAGTTCGTCCTCGTCGTACGCGGGCGGGCGCGCGGGCAGCGGTTCGCGTCCTTGCTTGCGCCAGTCGAGCCGGGCGACGATGCGGCGGCCGATCCGCAGCGCGTCGTGCTCGTCGGCGGCCATGTAGTCGGCCAGGCCGCTGGTGCGGGCGTGCATCTCGGCGCCGCCGAGGCTCTCGTCGTCGGACTCCTCACCGGTGGCCATCTTGACCAGCGGCGGGCCGCCGAGGAAGACCTTGGCGCGGTCCTTGACCATGACGACGTAGTCGCTCATGCCGGGCAGGTACGCGCCGCCGGCGGTGGAGTTGCCGAACACGAGGGCGATCGTCGGGATGCCGGCGGCCGACAGCCGGGTCAGATCGCGGAAGGTGCGGCCTCCCGGGATGAAGATCTCCTTCTGCGTCGGCAGGTCCGCGCCGCCGGACTCGACCAGGTTGATCAGCGGCAGCCGGTTACGTAGCGCGATCTCGGCGGCCCGGAACGACTTGCGCATCGTCCACGGGTTGCTGGACCCGCCGCGTACGGTCGGGTCGCTGGCGCCGATCACGCACTCGACGCCCTCCACCACGCCGATGCCGACGACCACGCTCGCGCCGACGGTGAAGTCAGTGCCCCAGGCGGCCAGCGGCGACAGCTCCAGGAACGGCGAGTCCGGGTCGATCAGCAGCTCGATCCGCTCCCGGGCCAGCAGTTTGCCGCGCTTCCGGTGCCGTTCGACGTACTTCGGGCCGCCGCCCGCGACCGCCTTGGCGTGCTCGGCGTCCAGCTCCGCCAGCTTGGCCAGCATCGCCGCCCGCCGGGCGGCATAGGCCGGGCCGGCGGTGTCGAGCGCGCTGGTGAGAACCGTCATCCCATCCCCTCCGTCACCGTGGCCCCCAGGCCCGTCCGTCGAGTATGGCCAACCGCACCGGCGCAGCGGAAGATCGCCGGGACGGTGAGTCGAATCTCATTCGGTCAGCCGCCGAGCCGGGAACCCGGGTCTCATTCGGTCGCCTGGTCGGCCGCCTCGGCCTGGATGGCCTTGGCGAACCGGGCGAGGAAGGCGCGGAGGGTGTCGCGCTCCTCGGGGGTGAACTCCCCGGAGACGCGGCGCTCGATCGCCGAGGCCCGCGCGTCCGCCTTCTCGAGCGCCGCCCGGCCCTTCTCGGTGAGCCGCGTCTCCAGCACGTTGCGGTGCCAGCGGTGCGGGGTGCGCTCGACCAGGCCGCGCTCCTCGAGGTTCTTCAGCACGCCCGTCATCGCCTGGGGGGTGACGACGCAGGCGCGGGCCAGGGCGGCGCCCGACATGCCGGGGTTGTCGGCGAGGACGTACAGCGCGGCGTACTGCGGGACGGTCAGCCCGGCGACCTTGACGGCGGCGTGCTTGGCCGCCATGAGCTCCTGCTCCACCCGCTTGAGGTCCATTCCGAGGCGTTCGTCCAGCGGCATGCCCATGTCCCGGATCATACAGACCCGATCGATCGTTCGTATCTTGACAGATATCAAGGTCTTGATAAGTTTCAGCCCCGTACCCATCCGAACGACGTGGAGGTGCGTGTTGACCTTCTTGGACGATCCGGCGGCGTTGCCGGCGTTCATCGCCTCGGCCCGCTCACGCGCGATGTCGGCGGGCGTGGACGCCTGCGAGTACGACGCCGTCACGGCCGGGATGACCGCCCTGCGCGACTGGCCGAGGGCCTTCCGCCGAGCCGGCCGGGAGCACCTGGAGGCGGGTGAGCGGGCCGAGAGCGAGGGCCGGCCCGTCTCGGCGGGCGAGGCCTACCGGGACGCCGCGCTGTGGCTCCACTTCGCCACGACGATCCCCCACCCCGACCGGAACGGCCACGGCGAGTCCGCCGACGCGATGCGCCGGGCGCTCACCTGCCTGGACCCCACCTGGGAACGGGTCGACGCCGGCGACGTCGTCGGGACCCTGCGCCGGCCGCCCGGAGTCCCGCGGCCGCCGCTCGTCGTGGTGATCCCGGGGATGGACTCCGGCAAGGAGGAGTTCGCCTCCATCGCCGACGCGCTGCTGCGGCGGGGCCTGGCGACGCTGGCCATCGACGGCCCAGGCCAGGGCGAGCTCGCTCCCCGGACCGCGCCACGACCCGACTACGACAAGGTCACCTCCGCCGCGATCGACGCGATCGCCGGCCGGGACGACCTGGACACCGGACGGATCGGCGCGATCGCCCTCAGCCTCGGCGGCTTCTACGGGGCCCTGTCGCTGGCCGCCGAGCCACGCCTCCGGAGCGGGGTGCTGGTCAGCGGTGTGACCCGGCTCGACTGGGACGCGCTCCCGCCGTTCGTCACCGAGACGCTCACGCTGCGCACCGGCGGAGTGGACGCCGCCCGGGAGTTCGCCCGTCGCGTCGACGCGACCGGCGTGCCCGAGCGCATTGAGCAGCCGCTCCTGGTCGTCGACGGCGGTCGGGACGTCATCCCGGGCGCGACCAACGGCGAGGACCTCGCCCGGAACGCGCCGCGCGGCGAGTACCTCCTGATCCCCGAGGGCGACCACCTGGTGGCCAACGCCCGATGGACATGGCTTCCCCTTGCGGCCGACCGGCTCGCCCGACACCTGACCGGGAGCGATCGATGACCACCACCATTCCCGAGAGCCACCGGGACCTTCTCCAACGCCCGCTGTTCGCCCATCTGGCCACGACGGGGCCCGGCGGACGCCCGCAGGTCACTCCGGTGTGGATGCTCTGGGACGGCGAGCACCTGCGGTTCACCACGACGACCGATCGCCAGAAGTGCCGCAACGTCCAGCGCGAGCCGGCCGTCGCGATCTCCGTCAACGATCCCGACCGGCCGTACCGCTATCTGGAGGTGCGCGGCCTCGTCGAGGGCGTCGAGCCCGACCCCGAAGGCGCGTTCTTCGACGTCCTCGCCCGCCGCTACGGCCTCGCCTACGAGCCGCCGCTGCCCGACGCGGAGCGGCGGGTCGTCCTGGTGATGCGCCCGACGCACGTGACATTCCAGTAATGCGTCAACTTGGGTTGACAGCCGCCACGCTGTCAACCTATGTTGACGGCATGAGCGATGGAGTCCAGCTCGCCCAGGAGGCGAGCAGCCGCGACCCGGCGATCGGGTTGCGAGCGGTGCGCGCGCTGCGCGAACTCGCCGAGCGCCTGGAGGCGCTGCAGGTCGAGAACGCGCGTGGCCAGGGATGGTCCTGGCAGGAGATCGCCGTCTGCCTCGGCGTCAGCCGGCAGGCGGTCCACAAGAAGCACGGCGGTGGCCGGCGGATCCTCGGAAAGGAGCGGTAGCGATGTTCGAACGGTTCACCGACCAGGCCCGCCTGGTGGTGCGGCTCTCCCAGGATGAGGCCCGGCGGCTCGGCCATCCGTTCATCGGCACGGAGCACCTGCTGCTGGCCATCCTGAGCGAAGGCCACGGTCCGGCGGCCCAGGCCCTGATCGCCCAGGGCGTCACCGGGCCGGACCTGAGCCGGCGGATCATCGGGCTCATCGCCCCGCCCGACAACGAGCTCGACTCGGAGGCGCTGGCCACGATCGGCATCGATCTGGACCAGGTGCGCCAGGCGACCGAGGCCAGTTTCGGGCCCGGAGCCCTCGAACCGAAGGCACGCCGGGAGGTGAGGAAGGGCCACATCCCCTTCACCAGGCGGGCCAAGAAGGTCCTGGAGCTGGCGCTCCGGGAGGCCCTCGCCCTCGGGCACAACTACATCGGCAGCGGGCACCTCCTGCTCGGCCTGCTCCGCGAGGGCAATGGCCTGGCGGTCCACGCTCTCGCCAACTCCGGCGTCGACCTGGCCGCCCTCCGCGACGACGTCACCCGTCGCATCCCGCCGAAGGCGGCCTGACGAAGGGCGTCGAGTACGAGGGTCCGGCGCGGCCGACCGGACCCTCCTCCGTCGCCCGCAACGGCGGGCGTTCAGTCGAGGGCGAGCGGCTCGTCCCGGCGCGGCATCAGGGCCACCGCCATGACGCCGAGGACCGCCGGCACGACGAGGGTGGTTCGACGCCGTCGAGTGCGGGCTCATCGCCATTGCCCGCCTGAGAGAAGGCGATGAGCCCTCCACCCGCCCTGTGGACGGCGGCCGGGTCAGAGCGGGGATCGCGTGGCAGAACCGGACGGCTCGCCGCCCGGACGCGTCCGGGGGCCGGAAGAGCCGGGCGCGTCGGCATGCCCCGCCCCCGCCCAGGCGTCGCGGGCGCGACGCAGGCGGGTCAGTACCTGCTCGCGCGACCGGTCACAGGCCCGCGCCGCCCTGGCGAGGTGATCAGGGTCGTCATGCCCCTGCACCAGCAGGGCGAAGGACCAGAGTCCCGTCTCCAGCAGACTCGCCGCCTGTTCGATGTCGGCGACGACCGCGGCACGGGCGCCGACGGCATCGGTCGCGGTCTTCGCCTCGCGCCGCAGGGCACGGAAGGCGACCGCCCACAGACCGGTGATGGCGTTGGCGGCGATCTGCGATGCCGGGTCGAAGGGGTCCAGGCCCGCCCGCCGGGCCATCGCCTCCGCGGCGACCTGAGCGAGGCGGTCCATCATGTCGCGCTGGGCCGCCCGCAGCGAAGGCGACGACTCGATGACCTCGGCCAAACGCAGCACCTGCCGGAAGTCGCCCCCCGCGGTCCCCGAGCGCTCGAAGAAGGCGCCGATCTCAGCGATGAACGCCTGTTTCACGGCCTCGATCGGCGAGGCGATGAGCGCGGCCGGGTCCAACGCCTCACGCAGCATGTCGGAGAGGTGGGCTTCGCGGTCCAGCAGCAGGGATTCCTTGGTCGGGAAGTAGTTGTAGACGGTCTTCTCCGACACCCCGCAGGCGGCCGCCACGTCGACGACCCGCACCGCGTCGAACCCCCGCGCGAAGAACAGGGCCGTCGCGGTGTCGGAGATCTGCTGCCGGGTCTGGCGTTTCTTACGCTCCCGCAGCCCTTCCGCCACCCATCTCCTCCTCGTCTTCCGCGTCACCGGTACGCGGCCGGAACCACGGTAACAGAGATACCGCCACTATATTTTTATAGCCACAGAATTCTTACTGGTACTGTACGTTCCGTTCTGGGGCACTGCCCACGCGGCCCGAGCGCCGCCACGATCGCTCACACGGAAGAAAGGGCGTCATGAGCCGTCTCATCGTCTTCGGTGCCGCCGGACGCACCGGAGAGGTCATCGTCCGCGAAGCGCTGCACGCCGGCCACACCGTCACCGCGGCCGTACGCGACCCTGGCCGTTTCAGCCCTGAGTTGGCGGTGGAGGCCGCGAGACGTATTTCGGTGGCTCGGGCGGACGTACGCGATCCGGCCGAGGTCCGTGCCGCCCTGGCCGGCCACGACGCCGTCGTCTCCGCGATCGGGCCGGCCGGCCGCAGTGCGCAGGGCCTGTACTCCGGCGCCGCCCGATCCCTTGTCGCCGCGATGACGGCGACGGGCGTGCGTCGTCTGCTCACCATCTCCTCCGCCGGAGTCCGCGACGACGACCCGGGCTTCCCGCTGTGGTACCGCGCCGTCGCGCACACGCTGCTCAAAGAGCTCTACGGCGACATGCGCCGCATGGAGACGATCATCCGCGAGAGTCCTCTGGACTGGACATTCGTACGTCCCACCCGGCTGACGGACACTCCCGCCACCGGGAAATATCGCGTCGGCGAGGGTATCACCCCGCCGCGAGGCCGGATGATCGCCCGTACCGACCTCGCCCGCTTCATCGTCCGCGAGCTGGAAGAAAGCCGCTGGTCACGGAAGGCGCCCACCCTCGCCCAATGAGTCGCGGCCGTGGATCCGCCCGGGTGAGGACGCCGCCCGCAGGCACGTCCATGGCTCCTCAGTCGAGGGCGAGCGGCTCGGCCCGGCGCGGCATCAGGGCCACCGCCATGACGCCGAAGACCGCCAGCACGACGAGGGTGAGGAAGACGTTGTGGGCCGCGTGGGAGAGCGAGGACCGGACGAACGCCCCGGTCGCCCCGTCCCGCGCGCCGCCCCGTCCCGCCGACACCAGGCTGGCGGCGTCGACGTTCTTCCCCAGCCGGCCGGCGAGCGCGGCCGGAGGATGGGCGAACCGGCTCGCGAGGGTCCCGTTGGCGATCGCGCCGAACACCGCAGCGCCGACCGCGCTGCCGAGCGAGCGGCCGAACATGTTGGTCCCGGTGACGACGCCGCGGCGATCCCACCCGACTACGGACTGCACGGCGACCAGGGTCGGACTCGAGGTGAAGCCCAGGCCGACGCCGATCACGAAACACGCGCCGCCGACCTGCCAGAGCTTCGTGTCCGTGCCGAAGGGAACGCACAGGAGCGTCCCGGCCACCACCACGACGCTGCCGATCAGCGCGGTGTCGCGGAATCCGATGCGCAGGTAGAGGCGGCCGGACTGTGAGGCGGAGATCGGCCAGCCCACCGTGAGCGCGGCGAGCGCGAACCCCGCCACCAACGCGCTGGTGCCCAGCACTCCCTGGGCGTACGTCGGCACGTACGAGCTGAGCCCGATCAGCACCGCGCCCACGGTGACGGCCGTGAGATTCCCGCCGGTCAGGATGCGGTGACGGAAGACCCACAGCGGCAGGATCGGCTCGGCCGCCCGCCGTTCCACCAGGCCGAAGACCACGAGGGCGACCGCGCCGACCGCGAAGATCAGCAGGCTCGGCGCCGACGCCCAGCCCCACGCCACCCCGCCTTCCAGCAGGCCCAGGATGATCAGGGAGCAACCGGCCGTGAGCAGGGCGGCACCGGGGTAGTCGATGCGGTGCGAGCGCCGCTCGACGGCCTCGTTGAACCGCCGCGCGAGCATGAAGGCGGCCAGCGCCCCCAGCGGAAGGTTGACGAAGAAGATCCAGCGCCACGACAGGTAGTCGGAGAACACGCCGCCGAGCGTCGGGCCGACGACCGAGGCCACGCCCCAGACGCTGGCGATGTACCCCTGCACCCGGGCGCGTTCCTCGACGGTGTACATGTCGCCGACCATCGTCATGCTCATCGGCTGGACGGCGCCCGCGCCGATTCCCTGCACGGCTCGGAACACGATGAGGCTGACCATGCTCCAGGCGGCCCCGCACAGCACGGAGCCGAGGAGGAACGCTCCAATCCCGAAGAACATGATCGGCTTGCGGCCGAAGACGTCGGCCAGTTTGCCGTACAGCGGCACGGTGACCGCCTGGGTCAGCAGGTAGATCGAGAACAGCCACGGGAACTGCGTGAAGCCCCCGAGGTCGTGGACCACGGACGGCACCGCGGTCGCGATGATCGTGCTGTCCAGCGCGACGAGCCCCGTGCTGAGCATGAGCGCGGCGAGCACGGGTCCCCGTTCGGATCGCAGGCCCACTCCCTCTGCCGTCGACGGGGGCCTTGTCGTCGTCACGTGGGTGTCCCTTTCTCCCGGCAGCGCGAGACCGGTCCTCCCGAGGGGAGCGACCGGCCGTTAGCTCGCCCAACCATCTCACTCCAGATCGCATTCCACCTCAACCCGATAATTCCGCTTAACGGACCATGAGCGATGATTCGGCGCCCGCAGCGCCGTCCTCCGCCGCAAGGGACGGCGCGACGGAGACCTCGCCGCCCGGCGCGCGCAGGCCCCGGCCGGGCCGCCGGTGAAACTTTCACGGTGGTCGCCCGCCGCGCGCTCGTCGTCCGCCACACGTCCTCCCTGGTGACCGATGCGCGGGATGCCCGCGTGACCACCGAGCCGATCGATGCGCGCGGCTCCGCGCACCCGTCGTTGACGCTTCAGTAACAACGGCGCGACCCTGACGGCCAGGAAAAGCTTTTCCACGACGCTCCCACCGCACCACCCACCCCCTGGAGGAGGTCCACGTGGGGAATCTCCAAGTAACGACCCGGGCCCGGCGGCTTCCGCTCCGCCCCCTGGGCGTGGTCGCCGCCCTCGGTCTCGCACTCGGTGCCGGTGCGCTGACCGGCACGGGAGCGACCGCCACGACCGGCACGGCGGCACCGGCCGCCGCGGCGTACGAGTCCAGCCCGGTCGGGTTCGCGAGCCTGAACGGCGGCACGACCGGCGGCGCCGGCGGCACGACGGTCACCGTGACGACCGCGTCGCAGCTGACCGACTACGCGTCGCGCAGCGGCTCCTTCGTCATCAAGGTCAACGGCTCGATCTCGCTGTCGTCGATGACGAAGGTCACCTCGAACAAGACGATCATCGGCGTCGGCACCGCCGGGAAGATCACGGGGTACGGGCTCAACGTCGCCAGCGCCAAGAACGTGATCATCCGGAATCTGACGTTCACCGGCTCGGCCGACGACGCGATCAACGTGCAGTACTCCACGAACGTGTGGATCGACCACAACGACCTGTCGAACGCCTACGACGGCCTGACCGACATCAAGCGGGCGTCCGACTACGTCACCGTGTCGTGGAACCATTACCACAACCACGACAAGACCGCGCTGCTCGGCCACTCCGACAGCAACGGGTCCGAGGACATCGGCCACCTGCGGGTGACCTACGTGCACAACTGGTTCGACAAGACGACCCAGCGGCACCCGCGGGTCCGCTTCGGCAACCCGGTGCACGTCTTCAACAACTACTACGGCGCCGTCACCAGCTACGGTGTCGCCTCCACCTGCAACGCCGGCGTGTTCGTCGAGAAGAACTACTTCGACAACGTCGCGAATCCGACGGTCATCCAGACCGGTGACTCGCCGGACGGCAACCTGAAGGCGGACGGCAACTACCTGGTGGGTTCGGGCAGCGTCACCACCCGCAACGCCTCCAGCGTCGCGAGCATCCCCTACTCCTACTCCGCCGAGTCCGCTTCGTCGGTGAAGTCGACCGTCACCGCGGGCGCGGGCGTCGGCAAGATCTGATCCGACCGGACGCGCGGCGAACGGCCGTGGCGGGCATCCCCGCCACGGCCGTTCGCCCGAACAGCGCGCCGGTCAGGCGTTGAGGAAGCCGTTCAGCGCCGTCGTGGGACGCCGGGTGGCCGGGTCCCACGCCCCCGATGCGTAGGAGTTGAACGGGGAGTACACCTCGGGCTCCCAGTAGAACAGCCCCAGCCCGCCGAAGTTCTTCAGGCCGGTGATGAAGGTCTGCATGTCGGTGCGGGTCCGGTCCGGCCGGTCGTAGCGCCCGCCGAACTCCACCTGCATCACCGGCTTTCCGTACTTCGACTGGATCGCCGCCATGTTGGACAGGACGCCGGTGATGTTCGAGCCACTGGCATACGAGGACAGCGCCGTGATGTCCCATTTGCCGCCGTTGCTCTTGTAGGCATCGAGGAAGCCGTAGACGCTGTCGAGGTTCTGCGGCTGGGCCAGGTGGACGAGGACCGGAGTGCTCGGGAAGACCTCTTTCACCATGTCGTACGCCGCGTTGAGCAGCCCCGTCATCTGCGTGGGCTTGCTGACGCTGCCGACCGGATGGCAGATGCCGCCGTTGGTCTCGTTGCCGATCTGCACCCAGCCGGGCGTCACGCCGTTGGCCTTGATGACGTTCATCGAGTGATAGACGTAGTCGTACATGGCCTGCAGCATCTGGCTGTAGGACATGCTCGCCCAGGCGGCGGGCGGGTTCTGCACCCCGGCGGAGTTCCACGTGTCGCCGAAGTGGAAATCGATGTCGACCGGCAGGCCGGCGCTCTTGCACCGTTTGGCCATCGCGGCGGTCTCAGCGATCGAGCAGTGGCCGTTGCTCGGATTGCTCGACGGGTTGACCCAGGTCCGCAGCCTGATCGCGTTGATTCCGTAGCCTTTGAGGATGGTGAGCAGGTCGCGCTGGACCCCGCTGCTGTCGTAGAAGGTGTAGCCGGTCGCCTCCATCTGCGGCAGCCAGCTGACGTCGGCGCCCTTGACGAACGTCGCCGCCGACGCGGGCGTGGCCGGGAGCAGGGACGGCAGTGCCAGCGCGGCCGCGCCGGCTCCGGCCGCCTTGAGTGCGGTCCTTCTGCTGATGTGGTCCATGAGGAGCTCCGTCAGGGGGTGTAGATGTTCGGGCGGGCGGGCTCAGCCATGCCGTTGGGTTCGTGGGCGTCTCATGGGCGTCCTCCTTCGTCGTACGGTCGTACGGCCGTGCGGGCAGCGTGGAGAACAGGGAGCGTGGAAAACGCTTTCCCGCGCGGTCGCCGAAGGCTAATCCGCCCGATGGGATGGGCCAAGGTGCTTTCATCGCCCTTTCACGGTCGCTACCGCAGAACGACGCAGCCCCGCTCTCGCAGTCGCTCGATCCAGCCGGGCATCCTGTCGAGCTTGGTCCAGCGCAGATCGAGCTTCTCCAGCCGGGGAAGGTCACCGAGGCCGTCGGGCAGCTCCCGCAGCCGGGTCGCCCGGAGGTCCAGATGCCTGAGTCGCGTCAGCCGTACGACCGCCGCGGGCAACCGGGTCAGCGGATTGTTCCGCAGGTCGAGCAGCCGCAGGTCACTCATGGCTCCGACCGACTCGGGCAGTTCGGTGATGCGGTTACCGCACAGGTACAGCTCCCGGAGCCGTACGAGCCGACCCACCGACGCGGGTACCCCGGTCAGCCGGTTGTCCTGGAGCCGCAGCTCGTGCAGCGCGGCCATCCCGCCGATCGAGCCCGGCAGCGCGGTGAGGCGGTTCCCGGCGAGGTTGAGGTAGCCGAGCCGGTCGAGCCGCCCCAGCGAGGCGGGCACGGACGTGAGCTCGTTGTCGTGGAGGTAGAGGTAGTCGGTGAGCCCGGTCAGGTCGCCGATGCTCTCCGGGATCCGGCGGAGCCGGTTGTGCCCGAGGTCGAGCATCCTCAGCGCGGTGAGCCGGCCGATGGCCTCGGGGATCTCGGCGAAGGCGTTCTCCGCCAGGTTGAGCGAGCGCAGCCCGGTGAGCCGCCACAGCGTTTCGGGAACCGAGGACAGCAGGTTGCCGCCGACGCTCAGGTGCCGCAGCGACGTCACGCCGCCGAGCTCGGGCGGGAACGCGGCGAGCCGGTTCTTGTAGAGCAGGAGGGTCTCCAGCCGCGGGAGCCGCGCGATCTCCGTCGGAAGGGCCGTCAGGGCGTTGCCGTCCAGGTCGATGTGGCGCAGCCCGGTGAGTTCGCCGATCGACGACGGGAGCGCGGTCAGGCCCGCTCCGGGCGCCGTGAGCGAGACCGCGACCCCGCCCTCGTAACGGAAGGAGCCCTCGAGTGGTCCGGCGGTGTCGATCACAGGTACCGACCCTATTACCGCGAGGCCCGTCTCTCGACACGCCTTCGCGGCCGCGAGATTCCTACCTCGAAGAGGGCCTGCCTCCATTCAGTCGGGCCAGCACCATCGAGACCATACTGCGCACCGAATCCTCGGAACCGTATCGCAGATACTTGCGAACCTTTCCGAGCATATTGACCGCCATTTCGTCGCTGGGAGGGCCGACGGCGACGTGCAGCGGCCCGATCATCGGTTCTCGTCCGAGCACCCAGCGCCCGCCGGCGGCCGACCGCAGCACCTCGCCCGCGTACGCGCCGCCCAGCACGATCAGGTCACCATCGGCGAACTCCTCGTCGGTGTCGTCCGGCCCGAGCCCCTCCTCTCGCCGGCGCGCCTCCAGCACCTCGTCGAGCCGGTGCAGGGACTCGACGGTGCCGTCCAGGCCGTGCCGCCCGGCGAAGTCGGCGGCGTTCGCGGCCTGCAGGGCGTCCAGGTCGGGACTCCCGTCGGGCAGGTTCGGGAACCGGGGCAGGCGGCCGACGGCCGGACGCTCCCTCTCCCCGAGGCCGACCACGGCCCGTACGCCCGCGGCACTCAGGAACTCCAGCACACCGGCGGGCGGCTCGTCCGCGCTGTGCACGGTGACCGAGCAGCGCTTCCCGCACGTCTCGGCGTAGTGGAGCATACCGGTCAGTTTGACGAGCAGCTGCACATGGTAAAGCGCCTCACGCTCCGGCGGCCACCCGTTTCCGGCGACGATATGCAGGCCCTCGGTCCCGTCGTCCTCCGTGGCGACGACATCGATGGTCTGCAGGTCGGCCAAGCCCATCGGAATTCCTCTTCTGATATGGCCGTTAAGCCGTTCGAACAATGGCGCCAGCGTAGATTTCTGTGATTCACAAGGTCAATCGATTTGTCGGCGCGGAGATGCCGGCTCGGACGCGGCGGAGATGGTGGCGCGCACGCGGCCGCCCACCTCGATCAGGCCGTCCGGCCTCGGCCTCGTCTGGATCTGGGAGCCGTGTCCCTGCGTGATCGTCAGGGCGCGGCCGAGGTGGGCGGTCAGCAGCAGTGCGGCCGCGCCGGTCGCTTCGTCCTCATCGATGCCGTCGTCGCGTCCGGGAAAGGCGCGCGCCCTCACCCGTCCGGCCGCCTCGTCCTGCCACGCCCACGCGTAGATCCACTCCCCCGGCGGCGGCACGGACAGCGCGTCCACCTCGGCCGCCGAACCGTACTGCCGGAGCGTGCGCTGCGGCGCCCACTCCGCCCGCGCCTCGATCCAGGCCCACTCACCGTCACGGCGAGCCCGGACCCGCCCGGCCAGGGTGATCAGCGCGGGCAGGCCGAGCAGCCACGCCGTCCCGACACACGGATGCCCCGCGAACGGCAGCCGCAGCGTCGGCGTGAAGATGTCGATGACCCCGCGCTCGGCGTCGTCGACGAACACCGTTTCGCTGAACCCCAGCTTTCGCGCGAACGCCTGGCGCTCGGCCTCCGTGGGGACGGCGGCGCCGTCGCGGACGACCCCGAGCTCGTTGCCGTGCCGGCCGTCGGGCCCGCAGAACACGCGCAGTACGTCGTACTCGATCACCCGCGCAGTGAACCACACCTCCCTTAGGAGAACGCGTCGACGCCGGTGAGCTCGCTGGAGGCCGCATCGGCCGTGGCGAGCACTCCCGGCGTGGCCGCAGAGTTCAGCCGCGCCCGGGAGATCCGAGATCTGTGGCAGGCTCGCGATCCGGAGAGCCGGGCTTGAGGCGGCGGAATTCCGTCGCGATGACCCAGGCCACGAGAAGGTCGATGGCCAGGCCGGACAGCGCCGCGAACTGGTTGATCGTGAACTTGAAGAACTGCCCGGCGAGGATGTCGAGCAGCACCGCGGCGTTGAACACCCGGAACGCCGCCATGCGGTCGCGGCGCAGCCGCCCCATGCCGTAAACGCCCAGAACCGTCGACACGACCGCGCAGCAGACGACGGCCGCGACCGCGCCCGTCTCCCGTTCTCCCGCGTGCGTGGTGATGACCTCGTCAGCGATCACTCCGGCAAGAGTCAGCGTCCCCCGGGCGACGAGATAGCAGACGGCGACGCGGAGAACGACGCGGTGTGCGACGAGCCGACCGGCGACGGTGCGGGCGCGGGCCGCCGCCGTGCGTACCGGGCGCGGGGCGGCGGGCCGCCGGTCGGGCGCCGCCGTTAGCAGGTGCAGCAGCGCGACCTGAGCCTCGCCGTCCACCTCCTCGATCAGGCGGACCGCCGCGCGGCGCTCCTGCGGCGTCAGGCCCGACGTGATCCCGGCCAGCGCGACAGAGGCGGCGTTGACCGTACGCTCGCGTGGGCTGAGCAGTGTCCGTCCGCCGGTCCACTGGCTGAGGAGGACGAGCGCGGCGAAGGTGAGGTAGATGAGCCCCGCGGCGGGCCGGTAGAAGTAGCCGGTCTTGTTGACCAGCTTGCCGATCTCGTCGATGAACAGGCCGAAGCCCACGCCGCCCACCATCGTGGCCCACATCCGCGCCGGCCGGCCGAGGAAGGCGACGGCGATGACCACGCCCGCCGCCATCAGCAGACCACCCCACAGGGCGTGGGCGATGTGCAGGTTCCCGCTGCCGACCTTGGGATAGCCGGCCTGCGCCAGGCACGCCCGGGTGACGAGCACGGTGGCGATCCCGGAGAGGACGAACCCCCGCAGATACGACGCCGCGTTCGCCGCTCGGACGAGTCCGAATCGGTGCATCGACACTCCGGCCTGTTCCGTCCCCGCATCACCCGGTCACCTGATCGGCGGCGTGGACGCGGCCGTGACGGCCCCCGATCTCTCTTCGGCGGCCCACGCTACGACCGCACCGGCACCCCGGACACTGCCGCCAGCCCCCGAACTGCCGGTCCGGACAGCCCCAGGTCCGGCGACCAACAGAATGAGCGTTTGACGCGGCGCCCCCACGCCCACGACGACGACCGTGGCAGGTCTCCCTTCCTCTCTGCCCGAGCGGAGGAGAGGAAGGGAGACCTGCCGTGGCGTCACCGCCGGGTCAAGGTCACGGAGACGGTGGATCCATGGCCAGGACTGACGCGCACCGAGAAGAGGTGTGAGGCGCTGTCGTAACCGACCTGACCGACGCTGCCGCCGGAGGCGGTCGCCGACACCGGGCTCGGGGAGTACCCGTGCAGCGTCACCGGGCCGTCTCCCGCGGCGAACGCGACCGTGGCGTGGATCGTGCCGTTGTCGGACAGCGACCGGATCCGCTGCTTGCCCAGGGACACGAACTTGCCCGCGTCGCCGAGGAAGGCGATGCCCGACCTGCCCACCGGGACCACCTGGAGGTAGGACCCGTCACGGGTCACCTGGGCGGTGTAGGGTGCGTTGCCGTCGACCAGCGCACCGTTGCCGGCGAAGTAGTCGTACACGTACGCCTTTCCGGTGACACCGAGGTCGGCGGGCCGGAATGAGGCGTCGTCTGTCGTCGGGAGGCCGACCGTACCGGCGCTGACGCCGAGGTTGTCGATGTTCGGGCCGTTGGCTCCCGTCGTGGTGGCCCGTACGGTGTGCCGGCCGGCGGAGAGTTCGACCACGACCGGCTGTACCGCCCAGGTGTCCCAGCTGCCGGTCGGCGCGAACGCCTGCGTGGAGGCCGCGCCGCCGTCCGCCGAGACCGCGAGCGGCCGGTCGGCGCCGCCGCCGTTGGCGTACCGGAACATCAGCGTGTACGTGCCGCTGGACGGCGCGTTGACGGTCCACTCCACGTAGTCGCCGGAGTCGTGCTGGTAGTCGGCGAACCCGCCGCCGGTGTAGCCGGAGTGGTCGGTGCCCACCACGGGCCCGGACAGGGTGGCGTCCTCGGCCTCGTAGGTCGTATCCGGCTTCGGCGCCGGGATGGTGCGGGCGTAGGCGTAGACGTAGCCGGCGGACAGCGAGCCGTGCCGGCTGCCGGTCGTCGCCACCATCGGGCCGGACGATCCGGAGGCGTCGCGGACGTAGGTGGCGTCATCGGGGACGATCGGGGTGTCCGGCTTCACGATCGTGCCGTCCGCTTCCGCCACCTTGTTCAGGTTGGCGACGCTCTCCTTGCCGATCGCGTCGCCGACACCGACCGGGCCGGCGGACAGGTTGGACAGCAGGAGGTTCCGGGTCTCCGTGCTCATCATCACGTCGGTGAAGGGCCACACGCCGAGGGCGCCGGCCAGGCGTGACGTGTAGAGGAACTCATCCCACTTGGACCGCTCGAACCGGTCGCCCGAGACCCGGGCGTTCGTCACGTTGCCGTACAGCGTGCTCTGCAGGTAGTCCTGCGCCAGTGCCATGCAGTACTGGATGTCGAGGCCGTTGGCCGCCGCGGCCTTGGCCATGTTGCCGAGGAACGCGGCGCGGTCGGTGAGGTTGAAGTCGGGCTGCGCGCCCGCGCACAGCCAGTCCTGCTCGTAGGTGTCGACCCCGGAGGACTTGAGGTAGCTCATCCGGTCGTTCCAGTACGCCGGGTCGGTGATCACGTTCCCGGACATCTTGTACTGGCTCCGGTACGGGCTGGACGGGTCGATCCACCGGGCGTGGGTGATCAGGGGTACGTCGACGCTCTTCTGGAACGAGGCGAGGCCGTTCGGGAACAGGGTGCGATCCGCCTCATAGCGGTACTGGCCGTCGGGTTTGTCGTTCCAGACGGCGTTCGGGCCCTTCGGATACCACCAACTGTCCAGTTGCAGGTTCCCCATCGGCAGGCCCTTGCTCTTCCAGTCGTTCTGGACCGCCCGCAGCGTGCCCTCGTAACCGAGGTTGGAGTCGTACTTGTAGTAATAGGAGGCACCGTTGTCGGTCCAGTAGCCGAGCTTGGCGAGGGTGTTCGTGGAGCTCTGCGCGGGGCGGTGCTTGCCGGACAGGCCGGTCAAAGCGTTGCCCCAGGTGTTGTACACGCCGTTGATGCTGGTGCCGTACACCAGGATGCTCTTCTGGGTGAACCCGGCCGGCAGGCCACCGACGCCTGCGGAGACGGTACTGGTCAGCGCGCCGTTCACGAACTTCACGACGCCGGTTGTGAAGTTCGAGGCGGGAGAGAGCATGTAGCCGCTGTGGGAGGCGTCGAACGCCAGGTACGGGCTGAAGCCCGGATCGCCCGGGGCGTCGAGCCGGCGTCCCGCGAAGCAGCCGTTGAAGCTCTCGTTGTGCGGCAGCGAGGGCCGGGACGACAGCGCGGGGAACGGATCGGCGTTGGCCGCCGCCTGCCGGTACGTGGTGCTGAAGAGCACCACCGGTCTGTTGTCGTAGGTCCGGATGCCGCTGCTCCGCGCCGCCCCGCCGGCCGTGTAGTCGAAGTCGGTCTCGTGGTAGACGCCGACACGATCCCGGCCGGTGACGGTTTTGATGTTGCTCGCGGAGGCGCCGACCGAACCACCGAAGTGGTAGCGCGGTGCACTGGTGTCGATGGTGTAACCGCCGTCGGCGCGCACCGTCACCGTGGCGCCCGCCGTGGGCGTGGCGGCGTCGGCCGGTTCTGGGGCGAGCGCCAGGCTCACCGGGAGGGTGACCGCGAGCGCGCAGGCGACTGCGCTGCGCCGAAGGGATCTTCGTACTGGCTTGCTCATGGGCTCTCCAGGGGTCGGGGTTCTGCATCCCCTCGGCTGCGCGCATATGGGGTTTTTGTGAAGTTAAAACGCGATTTATGCCGTGTCAACAGACTGATAGGCGCCGCATTTGGCCTTATTATGCTGAGTACGTGACAAAATTGGTGAACCCGCATGGGTGGGGGGCGCCATGAGCGCAGCCAGGCCTCGATCGCACCGCGCCTACAACCTCGACCGCGTGGTCGCGGCGGTACGTGAGCGCGGATCGGTCACCCGGGCGGATCTTGAGCGGATGACCGAGCTGTCGCGCGCGACCGTGGCCGTGCTGGTCGCGCGGCTGATCGACGACGGCGTCCTGCGCGAGTTGCCCGCAGCCGAGAAAGCGGGGACGGGTCCGGGCCGGCCGCCCGCCCGGCTGGCGCTGACCGAGTCGGCTGGCCTCGTCGCCGGCATGGCCTTCGGGCACGGCGACCTCCGGATCGCGGTGGCGACATTGTCAGGCGACGTCGCTGCCGAGCGCTACGTACGGCTCGCGGTGGACAACTCCGTGGGCGCGGCCCTCGACACCGCTGCCAGTGAATTGGGCGGAATATTGCGCGAAATCGGCCATCCGAGAGAGGACATAAACAACGTCGTCCTCGGCCTGCCCGCCCCGCTCGACCGGCGCACCGGCCGTGTGCTGGTCAACAACATCCTGCCCGGATGGGTCGACCTGGATCCCGCAGCCGGCCTCGAAGAGCGGGTCCGTCGGCCGGTGTTCATGGAGAACGCCGTCAACCTCGGCGCCGTCGGCGAGCTGACCTACGGAGCGGGCGCCGGCGTACGCGACCTGGTGTTCGTCAAGGTCTCGACCGGCGTCGGTGCCGGGCTGATCTTCGATGGACGCCTGTACCGGGGCGTCAGCGGCTACGCGGGCGAACTGGGCCACGTGCAGGTCGAAGCGAACGGTCTGCTGTGCCGGTGCGGCAGCCGCGGCTGCCTGGAGACGCTGGTCTCGACGCCGAACATCATCGCCGCCCTCCAGCCGATGCACGCGGACCCGCTCACCATCGCCGACGTGATCCGGCTGCTGGAGGCGGGAGACTCGGGAGCCGTCCGTGTCGTCGGCGACGCAGGACGGACCATCGGCCGGACGCTGGCCGACATGTGCAACGTGCTCAACCCCGAGGTGATCATCGTTGGCGGCGAACTCGGCCTGCCGAACGGCGTGCTCGCCGACGGCATCCGCGAGATGATCACGCGCTACGCCCAGCCGGGGGTGGCCCGGGCGGTGACCGTGACAACCGGGACCCTGGACAACCACGCCGAACTCCTCGGCGCGATCGCTCTCGCCGTCCGCCGCACCGGCAGCTCGACCGCACCAGCGCTGGGATGACGAGCCGTTGTCGACCGGGCCGGGAGAGTTCAGGCGGCGTGGCATGATGCCCGATTCACCGACGGACATTTGCCGGCACAGACTCGTCCACTGACCTTCTTGTAACGGCCTCCGAGTCGGTCACTGGTCCTTCGCTTTCGCCGTGAAGTGGCCGTGTTCCGGAAGACCGCTCGTCTTTACGCTCGGACGCCTGGGCCTGTCCTCGTCGCAGGCCGTATGTAGTCGCAGGCCGTATGGAGGGAGCGTCCGCCGACCCTCGGCCCGCTCGACCTGACAGGAGACCGATGATCACCATCCGCAAACTCATTCCGTCCGACAGGGCCGCCTGGGAGGGCCTGTTTCGCGGATACATCGACTTCTACGAGCGCGTGGAACCCGCCGAGATGTACGAGCAGGCGTGGCACGAGTTCCTGGCGGACACGCGCATGCACGCCCTCTGCGCGACGCTGGACGGCCGGCTCGTCGGCATCGTGCACTTCCTCGCTCACGCCAGCACGTCGTTGCCCGACGCCGACGTCTGCTACCTGCAGGACCTGTTCACCGCGCCGGAAGCCCGCGGCATGGGCGTTGGACGTGCCCTGATCGCGGCCGTGACCGACTGGGCCAAGGCCCACGACTGCGCCCGGGTGTACTGGCACACCCACGAGTCGAACGCGACGGCGCGGCGCCTGTACGACAAGGTGGCGGAGAACCGCGGCTTCATCCAGTACCGGATCGACCTGCCGCGCTAGGTTCTGTCCAACGGTCCGGTGGCGACGACTGGTGCAAGAAGGCCCGGTGACGGCGACCGCTCTCGGGCGTCGCGGCGGGTGGTCATGACCGGCCGGTTGTTGTTACGGTCGGCGGTGACGCGGGGTGCCCAGGACGTATCCGGGCTGAGATCACACCCGTCGAACCTGATCTAGTTCGGACTAGCGAAGGGACGTCACCGGTGACCGGAGCTCTCCTGGTGTTGCTCGAACGTCCTCGCCTCGCCGTCCGGTGACCGCTGAGAGGAACCGATGTTCTGCGACGACGTGTGGAAGCGCTCGACCCGCCTGATCCGCGCGATCCACGAGCACCCGTTCAACACCACCCTTAGCGCGGGCACGCTGGACCGTGAGCGGTTCGCGTTCTACATCGTGCAGGACGCCCGCTATCTGGAGGCGTTCTCCCGGGCGCTCGCGGTCGCGTCCGCACGGGCCACCGACACCAACGACGCGGTCTTCTTCGCCGAGAGCGCGCACGCCGCGCTGGCGGCGGAGCGTACGCTGCACGCCGGCTACATCGAGGAGTTCGGCCTGACCGCCGACGACCTCGCAGGCATCGACACCTCGCCCACCTGCCTCGGCTATTCGTCCTTCCTCCAGGCGACGGCCCTCTCCGACCCGTACCCGGTGCTCGCGGCGGCGGTGCTGCCCTGCTTCTGGGTCTACCAGGACGTCGGCACGGCCCTGCTCGAGAACACGGCAGGCGTCGAGGACCACCCCTACCGCGCCTGGATCGCGACCTACTCCGACCCGGCCTTCGCCGAAGCCACCGCACGCGCCAAGGACATCACCGACCGGCTGGCGGCGACGACCGACGCGACGACACGAGAGGGCATGGCCCGCGCCTTCTTCCGCGCCACCGAATACGAGTGGATGTTCTGGGACAGCGCCTGGCACCGCGAAACCTGGCCCACCGCCGAATGGCTGGGGTAGCTCACTTCGGTAGGGCTTATCACCCCTATCCGAGGAGCTCCCCCACGTCCGGCGCCACACATCCGCTGTCTGCGCGCCGACGCCCATACTGCGAACGTGGTCCAGCTGATCTTCCGGAGGCAAAGCCAGTGCATCCAATACCTGAATTAGCCATGCACGAAGATCCCGGTGCGCATCTTTCACTGAATCACACCACCTAGATCAAGGCATCCGATCCGGCCGCCGACACTTCACCTAGGGGCTCACACTTCCCCCGCGTAAATTCGCGATAAAGGTCCGGACGGACCTTAACATCGACAAGATCGCCAGCAATAGCACCCGCTCTGCAACCCGTCCGGATGCCGACAGAGGAAACCGGCGCCGAGTGCACCCACATGACCGCTTTGTCCCGATAAGATTCGCGCAACGACGCTCTGCGTGGAGCTCGGGTTGGGGGTCGCCCTCGCGGCGATGGACGGGAAGGTGCACGTGGCCGGGCAGAAGACGCCGGACGACGATCCGAACACGGAGCCTCCGGACGACGATCCGAACACGGAGCCTCCGGCCGACGACGAGTGGTCGTCTCCTCCCCCGCCGCCTCCGACCTGGGGGCCGGATCCGGCTCAGCCGCCGCTGCCGCCCTGGACCATTCCCGTCCCGCCGTCGTACGGCGCCGCGCCGCCGGGCCTGCCCGGTTCGCCGCCGTACGAGCCTCCGCCGGAGAGCGCTCCGGGGCTACCGCCCTACGGCTCACCGCCGCAGGAGACCGAGGAGCCGGCGCCGCGCGACGCGACGTGGCAGGAGCCGCCGGAGACCCAGGAATGGGCTCCGCAGCCACAGGCCGACCCGTGGCGGATCCCGCCGCAGCCGGTGTGGGACCCGGCGGCGGAACCCTCCCCTGCCGTGCCTCCGCCCTCGTACGGACCGGGCGAGCAGGAGCCACCGCGCTTCCCGGCGTACGACGCGGGCGGGGCGGACCAACCGACCGCCCTGGACCTGCCGCCGTCCGCGATGGTGCCGCGGTCCACCCCACGGCCGCCTGTCCCTCCCGGACGCGACCCACGAACCTCGGGTGAGAACACCACTGTCCGGTTCGACGAACCGTGGCGCACGGAGACACCCCGCCGGTCGGGCCGCCGGGTGCGTCTGCGGCCGGTCCTCATCGGCATCGCGGGCGTCGTCGTCGCAGGTCTGGTCGCCGCCGGGGTCTACGTTCTCACCGGTGACGAGAAGAGCGCGCCGAAGATGCCGGCCGCCCAGCTGGCTGCTCGGCTGTTCGCCGCCGACCCACAGGCCAGGACCGATGGGCGGGACCAGGAACTGCTCGGGGTCGCGTCGTCGGGCTCGATCGTGGTCGCCATCGGCGGAGAGGCCGACACGGCGGATTATCGTGCGGAGTTCCTCGTCTCCACCGACGGCGGGCGTACCTTCCGGCTCGGCGGTCTGAAGACGGCCGACGGGACGGAGCCCGCGTACGGCGACGTCCCGCGGGTGATCGCCGGTTCGGGTGGTTCCTGGGTCGCCCTCGGAAGCTCTCACACCGGGACGGCGGTTTGGACCAGTCGTGACGGGAGCGCCTGGATCCGGCAGCCCGACGTGGCGGGTGCGGCGTTCGGCCGCGATCGGGTCGCGCGGGTCGCGAAGACGGCGAGTGGGTTCGTCGCCATCGGCGACACCTCGCAGAAGGGCGACTACAGCGACGCGGTGCCCGTCGTCTGGCTGTCGTCGGACGGCCGGAACTGGGAGCGGCTCGGCAACGACCAGCTCAAGATGTCGCTGTCCGGGGGGCCGCTGACCCTGGTCGACGTGGCGGCGGTGGGCAACACCGCGCTCGTCTACGGCTGGACGACCGACGGCAAGGGCCAGGTCGTCAAGGACGCCGTGTGGCGGTCCGCCGACGGTGGACGGTCCTGGGAGCCGGTCGACGTGCCGCACCCGAAGGGCACGGCCGGTCCGGGCGTCGCCATCGCGGCCACCCCGTCCGGTTTCGTCGCCGGTCGTAACGCGAGTGGCAAGTCGGAGCGGTACGGCGTGGTGATGACGTCCGCCGACGGCAGGCAGTGGCAGACCGCCGGAGAGATCCACCTGCCCGGCTTCGGCGGTCTCCAGCGGCTGGCCGGATCCGACCGTGGCGTGGCCGCCCTCATCGGCGGCGACAAGAAGGTGCTGCTGGCGCGCAGCGCGGACGGACGGTCCTGGCAGAACGCCGGAGAGGTGCCGGCGCCGCCGAGCGTCGCGATCCAGGGTATGGCCGTGACCGCCGGCGCGACGATCGTCGCCGGCCGCGATAATAACGACGCGCAGGACGCCAACGCGGTGCTCGCGGTCCGCGATCCCGTGGGGCAGGAGATCGCGGTCGATCCCACCCGGATCGCCGGAGCGGTCCAGAGCGACCAGGCGCTGACGTCGGTCGCGACGGGGTCGCGGCTCAGCGTCGTCGCGGGCAGCACGAACGGGGACGCCGCGGTCTGGACGTCGGCCGACGGCAGGAGATGGAGCCGTGCCCAGGGGCAGGTGTTCGCCCGGCCGGGCCCGCAGCGTCTCATCAGCGTCGTCTCCGGGAACGCGGGCTGGCTCGCCGTCGGATTCGACGCGGCCCGTCCTCTCGTCGTCGCCTCCGACGACGGCACGACCTGGCGGGCCGCCGATGGCGGAGGCGCGTTCGCGGTGAAGGGCGTCGATCATGTGGCCACGTACGCGGCGACGGTCGGCCCGGCGGGTTACGTGGTCGTCGGCGAATCCGGTCTCTCCGCGGCGACGTGGCATTCGTCGGATCTGAAGGCATGGGATCGCGGCGGCGGCGCGGACCTTCAAGGCGGTCAGAACGCCAATCGCTGGATGCGCGGTGTGGTCGGCGGTTCGTTCGGATACGTCGCGGTCGGTGGCCTCAGCGACCCGTCGGTCAAGGACGCCCCATCGGGCAGGCCGGCCGCTTGGACCTCGCCCGACGGCAAGAAGTGGACGCTCCACCGGATACCGCTTCCCTCCGGTTCGCTCGAGGGGTGGTTCGACAAGGTCGCCGCCGTCGGCAACGTGATCATCGCCGCGGGGTCCGCCGCGACGAACTCCGGCCGTGTCGCCTTCGCGTTCGTGTCGGCCGACGGCGGGTCATCGTGGCAGGAGGTCCGATTGCCGGCCGCCGGCCCGGCCGGCCCCGACTCGAGCGACCGGAATTCCCTCGTCACCGCCGCGACCGCCACGCCCCGGGGATTCGTCGTCACCGGCGCCGTCGGGCGGCTTGGGCGGTCCGACGTCGTCCTGTGGACGTCCCGGGACGGACGCTCCTGGACCGCGGAGACACCCCAGGGAACCGGTCTGTCCGGCCGGGGCGACCAGTGGCTCACCGGGATGACCCCGTTGGGCGCCGACCTCCTCGCCGTCGGGGTGAGCGCGGATCACCGCGGTGAGCAGCCGACGCTGTGGCGGAGGCCGTTGCCATGAGGGTTCCGCACGAGGTCGCACGGTCGTGAGCGGCCGGCTCCAGGCCGCCCTGGCGGCCGTGACGAGCGCATGCCTGCTCGTCACGGCCACGGCGTGCGTGGAGGCGAGGTCGCGGGCCACGACGGATCCCCGGCGTGCCGTCACGATCGCGCCGTCCAGACCGCCGCTCCGGGTGATGCCGCTCGGGGACTCCATCACCGATGGCCTGCTGACGCTCGGCGGTTACCGCAGCGACCTGTGGCAGTACATGACGGCCGACGGGATGTCGGTCGACTTCGTCGGATCGCGCTCGAACGGGCCCGCGCAGCTGGGCGACCGCGCCGAGGAAGGCCACCCGGGGTGGCGGATCCACCAGCTCGCCGTGCACGTACGAGCGTGGCTGCGGACCTACCGCCCCGACGTCGTGCTGCTGCACATCGGCACGAACGACGTGATCCAGCGCAGTGCGCTGCCGCAGGCTCCGGCCCGGCTCGCCGCGCTGGTGGACCTCATCACCGGGACACTGCCGAACGCGCAGGTGTACGTGGCGACGATCGTCCCGCTGGCCGATCCGGTGGGTGATGGCCTGGCCCGGCGGTACAACGCGGCGATCCCGGGGATCGTCGCGGCGCGGGTCGCGCACGGCCGGCATGTCCATCTCGTCGACATGCACGCGGCGCTCACGAAGACCGACCTGTCCGCCGATGGTGTTCATCCGAGCGACGGCGGCTACTCGAAGATGGCGGCGCGCTGGTACACGGCGTTGACGGGCACTCCGATGACACGGTGGGAGGCGGAGACGCCGGCGTACGCGACGATCGGCAATGGGGAACGGCTGACGACGCCGCGGGCGTCGGGCAACGGCAAGGCCGGCTATCTCGCCGCGCCGGGAAGCTATCTGGAGTTCGCGCTTCCGCTGCCGAGCGGCGGCCGGTACCGGATCTACGTACGCGCCGCCGACGGCATGAGCACGCCGTGCGACCAGTCGCTCTCGGTCAACGGCCGGCCGCAGGGGCGGTTGGTCTACCTCCCGTACGGCTGGGACCAGTGGACGATCACCGCCGTCGACGTGTCACTGAACGCGGGCCGGAACACCGTGCGGTTCAGCCGGGACACCTGCAGCGCGGAGATCGACGCGATCGATCTGGCGCCCGTCCGATGACGCCGCTCAGGAGGACGGGAGCTCGGCGCCGTCCGCCGGAGGTCGCTCCGTCGGCGCCGGCTCTTCGCGGCGCGTGCCGTCCGTTTCGGGAAGGCCGCCCCGCCGGATCTGCGCAAGCGCCGCCTTCAGGCGACCACGTAGGACGCGCTGCGCGGGCACTTCGACGAGCCGGTGGATCAGGTACGCCGACACGAGCGCGACGGCGATCAGCACGCCGAGCACGGCCCAGCGGCCCATGTGCGGGTAGAGCCGCGGGACGAGCGTCCGTGAGACCGTCTGGTGGACCAGGTACAGCGGGTAGGTCAGCATCCCTAGGAGCGTGAGACCGCGCCAGCGCAGCCACGCCAGCCGATGCGTGGCGACGAGCGCCATGATCACGAAGACCAGGGTGACGCCGGCCGGAATGACGTACTCCGAGACCCCGGGGACGATGAAGTCGGGGAAGTTGTACTTGACGTCGTAGTAGCAGCCGAGTGCCCAGCTCGCCGCGATGAGCAGCCAGACGATGAGGTTGCCGCCGAACCGGTAGATGAGGAAGAACCCCATTCCGGCGACGAAGAACGGCGCGTACCGCCAGAGGAGCACGACCTTGAGGAAACCGAAGTCGGCCTCCATGGCGAACACGCTGAGCAGGAGCCAGCCGGTCATGAACGCGACGCACCGGCTGTAGGTGATACCGCGCCAGACGAAGAGCGCGATGAGCGCGTAGAAGTGCAGTTCGACATAGAGGGTCCAGTAGACGACCTCCATGCGCTGTGACCCGACGCCTTCCTGCAGCATCGTCAGGTTGGGCAGGAACCGCCTGATCGGCCCGTCGGTACCCGGGCCGAAGGGAACGTAGGAGTGGAACGCGAGGTATGCGGCGAGCGAGAGCACGACGCTCACCCAGTAGGCCGGGAACAACCGCACGACGCGGGACACGGCGAAGTCGCCCACACGGCGGTCCCAGGCGCTCATCAGGATGACGAACCCGCTGATCAGGAAGAACAGCTCGACCCCGAGGAAGCCGAACCGCGTCACCTGGCCGAGACCGGGGAAGATCGTGCGGGCGTTCCCGCCGGGCCACTCCGGCGCGGGCACGCCCGTGAAGTGGTGCAGCATCACGGCGGCCGCGGCCACGAAACGCAGCAGGTCGAGTTCGCGGAGCCGCCCTGCCGGCCGTTTCCGCTCAAGGCTCGCCGGGACCTCGGCGCCGTTCGCGGAGCCGACCGTGTCGTCCTTCGAGGAGCCGTTCGTCGATGGCATGGCGACTCACCTGGTGGCGAAGTAAGGGATGCAGAGCGTCCCGGCCTTGTCCGTAGCGATCTCCAGCACCGAGGTGCCCGTGGCCGCCGGGAGCAGCGCGGAGCTGTAGTTGGGGCAGTACTCGTTCTTCGCGTCGGGTACGGCGACCGGCGCCCTCACCGCACGCCACGTGCCGGTGCCGCCCTTCGTGCCGACGAACAGCGTGCGGCCGTTGCCGGGTGCGGCCCTTCCGTTCGCGTCGACCAGCATCTGCCCGACAAGGAGCAGCGATCCGTCCGGGCGAGGGGCGATCGTCGGGGCGTGCGCGAAGTGCCGGCCGCCGACCGCCGGGCGGGTGCCGAGGGCGGTCTCCGTGCCCCAGCTCCAGCCGTTCGCCGACGTGCGGAGCCGTACCTCGCATTTGTGGGAGCCGCAGAACTCGTAGCTCATCGCGTAGTGGCCGTTCGGCAGGCGGCGTACGACGGGCATGCCGGGACGCTCGGCCTTGGCGGCGAGGGTGACGGTGTTCGCCGGGGCGCTCCACTTCCGGCCGTCGGTGGAGCGGACGCGGACGATCTTCTGGCTGTGCCGGGAGTCGGTCTCGTCGGAGTAGAACGCGACGAGCCTGCCGTCCGAGGAGACGGTGAGCTCTGGCTCCCAGAGGCCGCCCGTGTTCTTGGCCTTGGCGATGGTGGACAGGTAGGTCCAGGTACGGCCGTGGTCGAGGCTGCGCCACAGCCCGATGGTCATGCGACGGTTCGGCTTGACGCTCCTGCCGAAGGAGGCGGCCCACAGGAGGGTGCCGGCCGGGTTGGCGCCGACCTTCTTCGGCAGCTCGTACAGCGTGCCGCAACACGTGCCCTTGCCGCCGGAGCCGGAAGCGTCGGCGATGGAGCCGATCGGGCGGAATGTCCTCCCGGCGTCGTCGCTCTCGTACACCGACCCGATCCCGGCGTTGCCGGAGAACGTGACGACGCTCGCGATGACACGGCCGTTGGCGGATCCGCTGTGCGCGAGGCGGACCACGCGCGGGTACAGGCCGGTGCCGGTGCGCAGGGGCGTGGCGGCGGCCGGGGCGGCGTTGCCCGCTCCGACGGCCCGCTGCTCGCCCGAGCCGGTGGCGGCCACCGCCGCGCCCGCGCCGCCGAGGAGCAGCGCGCCGGCCGCCGCGTACACCGTGATCCGTCGCCTCTTGTCCATGGGGGTCATTGCTCCGTTATCCGTACGATGACCTGCTCGTTGTCGCGCGTGTATCCCTCGTAGCGGAACCGCAGGCCGGTCTCCTCGACGTACTCCGTCCAGGCGCGGTACTCGTGCTCGCGCCAGCCGGGATAGCCGAAGAACTCGTCGAAGACGATGACGCTGCCGGGCCGCAGGCGAGGGCCGGCGTGGCGCAGGACGGTCCGTGTCGAGGAGTACAGGTCGGCGTCGACGTGGAGGAAGGCGACCGGTTCGGGGTGCTCGTCGAGGAAGCCGGGGAGCGTGTCCTCGAACAGCCCGACGACGAGTTCGGCCCCGAGCACCTCGGGCGGCTCGTCGACGGCGAAGGTGCCCGCCGGGAAGCCCTCCCGCCAGTCCTCGGGAAGCCCCTGGAAGGAGTCGAACCCGAAGACGTTCTTGCCGCGGGCGGCGGTGATGGTCCGCAGCGTACGGCCGGAGAAGACGCCGAACTCCAGGGCCATGCCCTCCTGGCCCTCGGCGAGGGACAGGGCGTGCTCGAGCGTCGCCTGCGGGTCGGGGAACGCCGGGACCTCGGGCATGATCTCGTCGATCAGCTCGGCGGTCTCGGCCGCCGCGGCCCGCTCCTCCTTGAGCGTGGCGGCGGCCAGTTTGGCCTCCTCGCGGGCCCGCTGGCGGCGCGCGGCGTCGAGCGGGCCGTCCGGCGGGGCGAGGAAGTCGACGGCGTCGGTGATGTCGCCCTCGAACGCCACCCGGCCCTCCCGCAGCACGACGCCCCGTCCGCTGACCTTCTCCAGCGTGCCCATGTCGTGGGAGACGATGACGAGCGTGCGTCCCTCGCCGTGGAGTTCCTCGATGCGCTCCAGGCACTTCTTCTGGAAGGGCGGGTCGCCGACGGACAGGACCTCGTCGACGAGGAAGATGTCCGGTTCGGTGTGGACGGCGACGGAGAAGCCGAGCCGCATGAACATGCCGGAGGAGTAGAACTTCACCTGGGTGTCGAGGAACTTCTCGATCTCGGAGAACGCGACGATCGCGTCGTACTTCGCCTCGGTCTCCGCCTTGCTCATGCCGAGGATCGCGGCGTTGAGGAAGATGTTCTCCCGGCCGGTCAGGTCGGGGTGCAGACCGGCGCCGACCTCGATCAGGCCCGCGACCCGGCCGCGTACGCCCACCGACCCGCCGTCGGGCTGCATCACGCCGGAGATGAGCTTGAGGAGGGTGCTCTTGCCCGAGCCGTTGAGGCCCATGAGAGCCAGCGACTCACCCTGCTCGACGGTCACGGACACCTCGTCGAGCGCCGTGAACCGCTCGGACAGGCTCTGCCGCCGCGCGGCCCGTACGGTCATCTCCTTGATCGAGTGCGCGTGGCGCAGTGTGAAGCGCTTGGTCACGCCGTCGACGACGATCGATTCCATCTCTAGAGCTCCTGGGCGAACCGCCGCTGCAGGCGGAAGAAGACCATCTGCGCCAGCCCCAGCAGCACGACGGCGGCCAGCAGGCTTCCCAGGCCTCGTACGGTCAGGTGGTCGGGGAAGGCGTGCCTGCCGTCGGGGAAGGTCGGGGTGCCGTCGGGCAGGTGGGCCTGGCGGGGGTTGGCGGGCCACCAGAACGCCCGCTGGAACAGCAGCGTGGCCGTTCCGAGCGGGTTGGCGAGGTAGATCTGCAGGCCGAGGCCGTTCCCGGTCGACTCCTGCACCGTCGTCCACGGGTAGATCATCGGGACGGTCCACGGGATGACGATGTTGAGGATGTCGACGACCTGGCCGAAGTCCCGGAAGAACACGTTGATCCCGGCGAACAGCAGACCGAACGCCAGGCCGAGCACGGCCACGATCGCGAAGCCGAGCGCCATCGACCCGAGCCCGAGCGCGGACGGCGTCCAGCCGCCGAGGAGCGCGCCGCCCCACAGGATGGCCAGGCCGGGCAGCATGTGCACCATCGACACGAGCGCCGACGAGGCGGGGAACATCTCGCGCGGCAGATAGATCTTCTGGACGAGCGGCGCGTTCCCGATGACGGACCAGGTGCTGGTGATCAGCGTCTCGGTGAAGAAGCTGATCACCACCATCCCGGAGAACAGGAACACCGGGTAACCGGGGATCGCCTTGCTCATCTTCAGGAAGATGCCGACGACGAAGAAGTAGACCGCGAAGTTGACGGCGGGGCGGACGTATGACCAGCCCAGTCCGAGCAGGGATCCCTGGTAGCGGCTCCGCAGCTCCCGGCGGACCAGGAGACGGAGCAGGTATCGCCGCCGGGCGACCTCGAGCAGACCGCCGCCGCGTCCCGGGGCGGTCAGCGGGGGTGCCGTCATCGCTCCCCCGGCCGTTCCGCCGCCTCGAACGTCTCGCGCCAGCGCTCGGGCGAGGCGAGCTCGGGGATGGCCGCGCGGTAGCGGCGGCTCAGCTCCGGCCACTCGTACGCGAGACGTGCGTGCAGCGCCGTGGCGCGCTGCAGCAGTGCGCGGAATCGCGCCGGATCCCGCTGGTACCAGGCGGCCTTGGTGCCGTCGGCCGAGGTCACCAGTGCGCTGTCGAATCGCGACAGCAGCCACCAGGTCTGGTCGACGTGCGGCACGGTGACCTCGGGATGTCTCTGCGGGAAGGAGTCGACCGGCCGGACGTGCCTGAGCACGCCGCTGAGGGCGGTCTTGACCATCGCCTTCCGCCCTTCCGGAGCGACCGGCTCGCGCCCGCGCTTGGGCGGCCTGCGCCGCTTGACCGTCGGGAACTCGTCGATGTCGGGCTTGGCCAGCGCGTCGGGGAACTCGGCGCGCAGGGCCCGGAGCTCGGCCAGCTTCGTCGTCATCGACTCGTGCAGGTGCTCCGGGCCGAGCAGCACGTCCTCGACGGCGCGCAGCATCAGCTCGACGGTGGAGTACTGCATCGCCAGCGCGTGCTTGGTCGTGATGAACAGGCTCTCCTTGAGCATGTTGCCGCCGCGCTTGTAGGGCGAGTACATGAGCGCGGTGATGACGCGGTTCCGCTCGGTGAAGTAGGCCTGCCAGTCCAGCGTGTCGTCCTTGGAATGCCACGGCACGTGCCAGACCGCCGCCCCCGGGAGCGACACCGTGGGGAACCCCGCCTTCTGGGCGCGGATGCCGTATTCGATGTCGTCCCACTTGATGAAGAACGGCAGCGACAGCCCGACCTTGCGGACCACGTCGACCGGGATGAGGCACATCCACCAGGCGTTGTAGTCGACGTCGACCCGCCGATGCAGCCATGGCGTGCGGCGCAGCGGGTGCTCGGCCAGGTCGTGTCCCAGGAAGGTGTGCGCGGCGGGGGTCATCCACCAGCGGTAGCGGGCGATCGTCTCACCGAAGACGTGCAGCACCGACCGGTGGAAGATGTCCAGCATGTGGCCGCCGACGATCGTCGGGGTCCGGGCGAGGTCGGCGAAGGTGACGGCGCGCAGGATGCCCTCGGGCTCGACGGTCACGTCGTCGTCGAGCAGCAGCACGTAGTCGCTGCGTCCGGCGTCGAGGGTCTCGCTCATCGCCCGGGAGAACCCGCCGGAACCGCCGATGTTGCCCTGGTCGATGAGGCGGAGCCGGTCGCCCAGCGCCTTCGCGGCGGCCGGGAAGTCCGGGTGGTCCTCGACCCGGTTCGTGCCCTGGTCCACGACGTAGATCTCGTCGATGACCTCCAGGACGTCGCTCGCCTCACCCATCGCGGCGAGTTGCTCGACGCAGAACTTCGGCCGGTTGAACGTCGTGATGCCGATGCTGACGCTGCCCTGCGGCCGTTCGACGTCGGCGCACCAGTCCGCGCCGTCCAGAACGGCGTCGCGATCGCCGCCGACGACGTCGAACCAGTACCATCCGCCGTCGATGAACGGCTCCAGCGGCAGGTCGATCTCGCGGACGACGGTGGCGCGGGTGTCCACGTCGAGCTGGGAGACGCGCTGGGTGAGGCCCTTGCCGGTGGATCGGTGGACGCTGACGATGGCGTCGCCGCGCAGCCGCAGCCGCAGCGTGATGCGGTCGACGACGCTCCAGCGCCGCCAGTAGCTCGCCGGGAAGGCGTTGAAATAGGTGCAGAAGGACACGCGCCGGCCGGCGGGCACGACCACACCGCGCCGCCCGGTGATCCTGACCTCGGTCCCGGTCCGTGTCGTGGACCGCCGCGTGGCGGGGCCGTCCGCCTCGGTCCTGCCCCGGCCCCACACGACCGGTGCGTCGACGTACAGCCCGACCACGTCCGGATCGCGTTGGACTGGCAGCACGACGCGCTGCAGCACCCTCATTCCGTGCCTCCGGTGAAATGCGGCCGAAGCCGGTTGTCGTACATGGTCAGCGCGGAGGCGATGGCCATGTGCATGTCCAGGTACTTGTACGTGCCGAGGCGGCCGCCGAACAGCACGCCCTTCTCCACGCGGGCCAGTTCGCGGTACCGGCTCAGCCGCGCGCGGTCGGCGGGCGTGTCGATCGGGTAGTACGGCTCGTCGCCGGGTCCGGCGAAGCGAGAGTACTCACGCATGATCACGGTTTTGTCACCCGGGTAGTCCCGTTCGGGGTGGAAATGCCGGAATTCGTGGATGCGCGTGTACGGGACGTCCTCGTCGGCGTAGTTCATCACCGGGGTGCCCTGGAAGTCGCCGGTCGGCAGGACCTCCAGCTCGAAGTCGAGGGTGCGCCAGCCGAGTTCGCCCTCGCGGTGGCCGAAGTAGTGGTCGAGGGGGCCGGTGTAGACGACCGGGACGTTGCCGACGGCGTCGAGGTCGAAGAAGTCCGTGCCCAGCCGGACCTCGATCCTCGGGTGGTCGGCCATGCGCTCCAGCCAAGCCGTGTAGCCGTCCACGGGCAGGCCCTCGTACCGGTCGGCGAAGTAGCGGTTGTCGAAGGTGTAGCGCACCGGGAGCCGGGTGATGATCTCCGCGGGCAGTTCGCGGGGGTCGGTCTGCCACTGCTTGGCGGTGTAGCCCCGGATGAACGCCTCGTACAGCGGCCGCCCGATGAGGGAGATCGCCTTCTCCTCGAGGTTCGCCGGGTCGGTGATCTCGGCGGCCTGCCCGGCGACCAGGGCGCGGGCCTGGTCCGGGGACATGGCGCGGCCGAAGTACTCGCAGATCGTGCCGAGATTGATCGGCATCGGATAGACGCGGCCCTTGAAGATCGTGAAGACCCGGTGCCGGTAGTCGGTGAAGGCGGTGAACCGGTTGACGTACTCCCAGACGCGCTCGTTGGAGGTGTGGAAGAGGTGCGCGCCGTACCGGTGGACCTCGATGCCGGTGGCCGGCTCGGTCTCGCTGTAGGCGTTCCCGCCGATGTGGTCGCGGCGCTCGACGATCAGCACCCGCAGGCCGAGGTCGCGGGCGCAGCGCTCGGCGACGGTCAGCCCGAACAGCCCGGCGCCCGCGACGACCAGGTCAGCGTTCACTCGTCTCCTCCACGGGCGACGTCCGCTGCTCGCCGCGCGGCGCGACGAACCGCCGGTACAGGGGGCGGCGGATCCAGGAGGGCGTCAGGCGGTACCCGCCGCGGACGCTCACGTTGCGCAGGTACTGCGCGGGGGTGGTGAAGCCGCTGCGCAGCAGCTCGCGCTGCAGGCGCAGTTCCGCGCGCAGCAGCACCAGGCCGCCGCGGCGTTCGTACGCGCCCTCGCCTACGCGGTAGTACACGAGCGGCTCGGGAAGGTTGACGACCGTGGCCCCGCTCGCGATCATGCGGGCGAACAGCCAGTAGTCCTCCATGAGCGGCATGTGGCCGTAGCCGCCGGCGGCCAGGACCGCGGTGCGCCGGTAGACGATCGTCGGGTGGTTGAACGGGTCGTGCAGCCGCGCGTACCGGGCGATGTAGTCCGGTTCGGAGACCGGCGTGCGGCTCCCCACGATGTCGTCCCGGCCCGTCCCGAACTCCAGCATTCCCGCGCCGACCAGGTCGGCCCCCCGCTCGATCACCGGCAGCTGGACGGCGAACCGGTGCGGCATCGCGATGTCGTCGGCGTCCATGCGGGCGACGACGTCGTGCCGGCTGGCCGCCAGCCCGGCATCGAGGGCCAGGCCCAGGCCGCCGTTGTGCTCCAGCGGCAGGAACGTCACGGGTACCGGGCTCTCCTTCGTGAGTTCGGCCAGGCGGTCGGCGAGCTCGGCCGAGACCGGCCCGTCCTGGACGAGGATCACCTGGTCGGGGCGGCGCGTCTGGGCGTCGACCGCGCTGCGGAACGCCTCTCGTACGTGGTCCGCCCGGTCCCCGCCGTAGACGGTCAGGAGCAGCGCGAAGGGTTCGGCCATGCGTCCGTCCTGTTGGCCACCCCCGTGGCTTCGCCCCACCACCTCCCGGCACGGAAGGGAGGGCGATGAGGCCAGCGGGGCGGAATGCATCTTATGCTACTTTTGCGAACTTCATCCGAGCGTCTTACTCCCACTAACTCGGCGATACGTGAGGTGTCAGCTGAAAGACGCCCAAATCGTCGCCGTGGTTGTCACGTACGACCGGCGGGATCTGCTGACGGAGGCGCTGACCGCTCTCGAGGGACAGACCAGGCCGCCGGACACGGTCGTGGTCGTCGACAACGCCTCCGCCGACGGCACCTCGCGGCTGGTCCGCGAGCGCTTCCCCGCCGTCCGCCTGCTGGAGCTTCCCCGCAACACCGGCGGGGCGGGCGGATTCGCCGCGGGCATCGCCCGCGCCCTGGAACTCGGCGCGGACGCGCTCTGGCTACTGGACGACGACACCGTGCCCGAGCCCGGCGCGCTGGCCGCCCTGCTGGCGGCGCGCGACCGGGGACGGGACGGCGCCGGGCGGCCGCCCGCGCTCGTCGCGAGCCGCGTCGTGTGGACCGACGGCCGCGACCACCCGATGAACACCCCCCGGTCCAGGCCGTCGGCCGTCCCCGGGTGCGCCCGGATCCGGTCCGCGTCGTTCGTGTCGGTGCTGGTCGACGCCGACGCCGTACGGGAGCGCGGGCTGCCCATCGCCGACTACTTCCTGTGGAACGACGACTTCGAGTTCACGCTGCGGCTGCTGCGCGGGCGCACCGGCCTGCTGTGCGCGGACAGCGTCGCCGTGCACAAGACGGCCTCCCCCGACTTCGACCCGGGCCGGCGGTTCTTCTACGAGGTCCGCAACAAGGTGTGGCTGTTCACCCGCAGCTGCTGCCTCGGCCCCGGCGAACGCCTGCTCTACGCCGGCGCGACGGCGCGCCGCTGGGCCCGTACGCTCGCGGGCTCGGCGGACCGGGCGGACCTGGCCCGCGCGCTGGGCCGGGGACTGTGGGCGGGCGTCCGCTCCGGTCCCCGGCCCAACGAGGCCGTGCTCACCGACAGGGCTTCCAGGCCGTCCTGATGCTCACGTGCAGGGATTCTGGGCCGCGTTGATCTCGCCGTTGACCTTGGGGATGTCCGGATTCTTCACCTGGACGCCCTCCGGGCCGACGGCCAGGGAGACGGTGCCCGGCGCGACGGTGTTGTCGGCGGCGATGACGACGCCCGGGACGGCGACCGCGAGCGCGTCGGCGAAGCGTTCGGCGCCCGCCCCGTACAGGATCCTGGTCTGCGGCTGCGCCGGGCCCTTCGCCGCCGTCACCTGGAAGCCCTGGGCCTTCAGGTCCTTCACGGCCGTCTTCGGCGCGTTGACCGCGGTGACCTTGACCTCCTGCGGCTTCGGCGCCGCCGGTTTGGACGGCTCCGGCTTCGGTGCGGGCAGGCTGTCGTCCTTGCGGATCGCCTCGAACAGCGGACCGGCCTGGGACATGTCCCACTGCACGCGGTTGGGGTCCTTGGGGTACGTCTGCGTCGGCACGGTGACGAACCGCACGGTGCCCGCGCTCATGCCCTTGAGGCTCGTGGCGAGCTTCTTCATCGCGGACACGCTGAACTCGTCGTCGGTGGCGATCGACTTGGTGGCGGCGTTCAGGAACTTGTACGCCCGGGTCGGGTCGGTCAGCATGTCCCGGTTCGTGGCCTTCTTGACCACCGAGGCCATGAACTTCTGCTGCCGCTGGATCCGCTCGAGGTCGGAGCCGTCGCCGAGGCCGTAGCGCGTGCGGACGTACCCCAGCGCGTCGTTGCCCTTGACGACCTGGCGGCCCGCCTTCAGGGAGAGGTTCGCGCGTGGGTCGTTGACCGCCTGCGGCACGCAGATCTCCACCCCGCCGAGCGCGTCGACGACCCGCTTGAACCCGGCGAAGTCGATCTTCACGTAGTGGTCGATGTGGATGTCGGTGTCCGCCTCGATCATCTTCCAGGTGCAGGTCGCCCCGGCGTAGGCGAAGGCGGCGTTGAGCATCCCGAAGAACGCGGGGACCGTCCCGCCGCCCTTCTTCTTGCAGTCGGGGACGTGGACCATCGAGTCGCGGGGGAAACTGACCGCCACCGCGCGGTCCCGGTTCGGCGACAGGTGCAGGAGGATCGTCGTGTCCGAGCGCTCCCCGCTGATGTCGGGCGACCAGTACTCATGGTTCTCCCCGTCCCGGGAGTCCGAGCCGAGCAGCAGGATGTTCATCGACTTGTTCAGCTTCGGCGGGCGGTTGGTGCCCAGTTGCTGCTGGTCGACGTGCTCCTTGTGGATGTTGCCCTGCAGTTTCTCGTACAGCCCGAAGGCCGTGCCGCCGGCCAGGACGAGCGCCACCGCGACACCGGCGGCGACCCAGCGCACGACGCGCCGCCCGCGGCGGCGCCCGGACCCGGGCACGGGCACGTCCTCACCGCCGGAGTCGCCGGCCCCGTCCGGGCGGCCGGGCGCGTCGGACTCGCCGGCTCCGTCCGGAGCTCCGCCCGAGCCTTCAGCCTTCTCGGTGCTCCTCGCCTCGTCGCCCGGCTTTTCGCTCTCGCCCGCGGCCGGCGTGTCGTCCGCCGGACCGTCGGAGTCCGGCGCTTTCGGCGACGTGTTCTCCGGCGTCACGTCGTCAGCGTCGTTGTCGGCCATTCCACCTCATCGATCGGTCGCGCGGGCGCGCCGCGCGGGTCTCTGCCCCTTAGACGCACGCCGAAGTGCATCGGATGACAATCACGGCATTTGACGCGCAAAGTCAAGAATCAACCCACGTCACGGTTCTACCTGGACGTTTACCGCGAATCGCCACAGGCGTAGACTTTGATCACAAGGCGCCGCAGGGGGCGGTGTCTTGCCGCGCCCCGGCGCCAAGCGAGGACATCCGCTTGGGGGGATCAGTCGTGGCGGATACCAATCGAGGCGTCGTCTACGTCGAACCCGGCAGGGTATCGGTCGAGGACATGCCCTATCCGATGCTCGTCCTGGAAGAACAGAACAACCGGAAGCTCCAGCACGGGGCCATCCTCAAGGTGCTGGCCACCAACATCTGCGGCTCCGACCAGCACATGGTGCGCGGACGCACCACCGCTCCCGCCGGTCTCACCCTCGGCCACGAGATCACCGGCGAAGTGATCGAGACCGGGGAGGACGTCGAGTTCATCAAGGTGGGCGACATCGTCAGCGTCCCGTTCAACATCGCCTGCGGCCGCTGCCGCAACTGCAAGGAGGGTCATACCGGCGTCTGCGAGAACGTCAACCCCGCCCGGGCCGGAGCGGCCTACGGCTACGTTGACATGGGCGGGTGGCACGGCGGCCAGGCCAGGTACGTCGTCATCCCGTACGCCGACTGGAACCTGCTGAAGATCCCGGCGGACCGGGACACCGTGATGGCCAAGCTGCTCGACCTGGCCATGCTGTCGGACATCTTCCCCACCGGCTACCACGGCGCGTACACCGCGGGCGTCACCACCGGGTCGACGGTGTACGTCGCGGGCGCCGGCCCCGTGGGGCTGGCCTGCGCCACGGCGTGCTTCCTCCTGGGCGCCGCCGTCGTGATCGTCGGTGACATGAACAAGGACCGGCTCGCGCAGGCGAGCAGCTTCGGCTGCGAGATCGTCGACCTGTCGGCCCACGGCAACCTCGCCGAAGAGATCGAGCACGTCCTCGGCCGGCCCGAGGTCGACGCCGCGGTCGACTGCGTGGGATTCGAGGCGCGGGGCCACGGACCGGAGGGCTCCACCACCGAGCAGCCCGCCACGGTCCTGAACTCCCTGATGAACGCCACCCGTGCCGCCGGCCGGATCGGCATCCCGGGCCTGTACGTCACCGGCGACCCGGGGGCCGCCGACACGAAGGCCAAGGAGGGCACGCTGGGCATCCGCATCGGTCTCGGCTGGGCCAAGTCGCACGTCTTCACGACCGGGCAGTGCCCGGTCATGCGCTACAACCGGCAGCTGATGATGGCGATCCTGCACGACCGCGTCCAGATCGCGCGCAACGTCAACGCCATCGTCATCCCGCTGGACCAGGCGCCGCACGGCTACGAGGAGTTCGACAGGGGCGCCGCCCACAAGTACGTCCTCGACCCGCACGGCGAGCTGGCGGGAGCACGGTTCTAGGGCGTGTCCGCCGGACGCGATCTACGCGCGCTCGCGCGCGGGTGAGGTCAGCGCGGCGCCGGAGCGCTCCTCCACGGCCTCGTGCCGGGGGAACAGCACCAGCGCCGCGCCGGCCAGGACGAACGCGCCGATCCGCAGCGCGAGCAGCAGCCGGTCGGACGGCCACGGCTCCTTGTAGAGCACCGTGCCCAGGATCACCAGCTGGGTCTTGGCGGTCACGGTGAGCACGGACACGACGATCGACATGCGGCAGCGCTGCAGGCCGATCTGCAGCTGGGCCAGGCCGAGCGCCGCCATCCCGACCGCGACGTACGGGTACGGCGAGCCGTAGAGCGCGGTCGCGAGCCCGTGCGCGTTGTAGACGGCGGCCACGCCCTTGAGCGCGAGTTCGGAGACACCGAGGCTGACGCCACACCCGATGCCGTGCGCGATGCCGGCCAGGGGCCGGGCGTGCCGGCCGAACGTGCGGACGTCACCGCCGACCAGCACCGCCACGCCCACCAGGATGCCCGGGATCACGATGGCGAACAGGACCATGGGTCCCGCGACCGAGCTGGTCATCACCTCGCGGCGGCCGTTCGACGCGCCGACCAGCGCGGTCGCCAGACCGAACAGGCCGACACACGCCCACTCCCGGCCGGAGAGCCGCTCGCCGAAGAAGACGCCGGCGTAGAAGAGAACGAAGATGAGGCTGGCGGCGAAGATCGGCTGGGCGAGACTCAGCGGGAGCATCGTCAGCGCCTTGACCTGCGTGGCCACGCCGGCCAGCACGATCACCAGGCCGGACAGCCACAGCCAGTTGGTGTAGGTGTACCGGATCAGGCTGAGCGGGCGGGTGCCGCGAAGCTCGGGCATGCGGTTCGCGGAGACCCGGAAGACGATGAAGCCCAGGTAGTAGATGAGGGTCGCCATCAGCGCCAGGATGGCGCCTCTGATGTCGGATCCGCCCATACACCGAGCCTTTCGTCCCGTCTTCCCGTCACATGATCATCGCTCCAAGTGCCACGACTGTCGCGGATAGCGATCATCGAGTCAAGACATGTTCGCGGATATACGGGGATTTCGTACAGTGTTTTGACGATTACCGGATTAGTTCCACGGCAGGGCGGCGCGGCGGTCCCAGTACTCCCCAGGCGGCGTCGCCAGTGCGCCCAGCTCGGCCGGCTCCTCCTCGCCCAGCACGACGGTCGTGGCCGCGAGATTGGACGTCAGCTGACCCACGCTCGCGGCGCCACTCAGCACCGTGTCGACCCAGGGCTGCGCGAGTACGGCCGCCAGCGCCACCGCGTCCGGGCCCACGCCGTGCCGCTCCGCCACCTTCCGCACCGCCGGAGGCGGCTCCACCGCCAGCCGGCCGTTGGCCAGTCCCTCCTTCACCAGGACCTGAGCGCCCCGCGCGTGGGCCTCGGCGAGCGCGCCGCCCGCCGAGGGCTCCAGGACGTTCCACGTCGACTGCACCACCGTGAACAACGGCCGCCCGTCCACCTCCACGTCGAGCGCGCGCCGTACCGTGTCGGCCTGGGCCGGCCCGGACGTGGAGAAGCCGACGCGCACGCCCTCGGCGGCCAGGCCGGCGAGGGCCCGCAGCAGCCCGCCGTCGGCGAACAGCGGACCGTCCGCCATCAGGGAGTGGACCTGGTAGACCGCCAGCCGGTCGCCGAGCAGCCTCCGGGTCTGCGCCAGCTGATCCCGGAACCTCGGCAGGGAGTGCTCCTTGACCTCGTGCACGTCCGCGTCCATGCGCCAGTCGCCGACGTAGGCGTACCCCCACTTGCTGGAGACGGTGACGTCGCGGTGCCCGCGCTCGTCCAGCCAGCCGGCCAGGAACTCCTCGGCGAGGCCGTACGACCGGGCGGCGTCGACCGAGCGGACCCCCGCCGCGTACGCCGCGTCGAGCACCCGCCAGGCGGCCTCCCGCATCGCCTTGACGGTCCGGTCGGCGGGCAGCGCGCCGTCGCGACCCAGGTTGATGTACGCCGGCCGCCCCAGAGCGGCCAGGCCCAGTCCCATCCTCGCGATGACAGTCATCTCCCCACCGTGTCATGGAGGGCCCCCGGCATGGCACCTCAGGCGACCAGCAACGCCTCGTCCCAGCCGACGACGGACCGGTCCTCGGCGTAGGCGTCCAGCGCGAGCGCGACGCCCCCGGAGCCTTCGAGGAAACCGGGGCTGTCGGCGCCCGCGGTGAACCGCAGGCCGAAGGGGAGATCGTCGTCGAACCGCGCCGCTATGACGTCCACGATCTCATCCCGCGCATCGGTCAGCCTCTCGTCGTCGATGTGCCGGTTCAGCAACCCCAGGAGGTGAAGAAGACCGCTCCAGCCGTGGCACAGCGCGGTGTCACCGAAGCTCCACCGGTCGCGGGGCGACGCCAGGAAGCCCAGCACGGAGGCACGAGCGAGGTCGTGCCAGTCGTCCCGGCCCAGGGCCAGCGCGGCCAGCTGGACGGCTCTGGACACCCCGGGCACGCCGTAGCACCACGACGGTCGCGGTCGCGTTCCCGGGTCGGCCCGCCCTTCGGCCCACTCGCGCAGCGAGACGAACCCCGGCCAGTGGACGCCGTACTCGTCCTCCGAGCTCCAGTCGCGGAGCAGACCGACGATGCGCTCGATCGCCGCGCTGGCCTTCGCGCCGGACCGGTCGATGCCGATCAGCCGGTTGTGCTGCATGTGCAGCAGCGCGAGCACCGTCTCGGCGTGCGCGGCGGTGCGGGGCCGGAGACCTTCGGCAGCGGCATCGTCGCCGGCCAGCAGCAGTTCTCCGTAGGCACGCGGTTCGGGGGCCTCGGACCAGAGGCGGGCCAGACCGGAGCGGAGAAGCGCTCGGCCGTCCGCCCCGGGACGATCAGGTCGGTGGCGAAAGCCCGATGCCGCTGGAAGATCGCATGCTCGGGAGCCTTCCGGAACGTCCGGTCGATCCAGGAGCATCAGTCCCACGGCCCTAGGGACTCCAGCAGGATCGCGTGGGCGACCGCGCCCAGCACCTCGTCCGGAAGCTCCAGCGTCTCTGATCAGCTTGGGGATCCGTAGTCACATTGGAGTGTTGTGGCTGGGGGGATCTGCCCATCGCGATGGGGTGGCGTGGGCGTGCAGGTGGAAGCCCGCGCCCAACGCCGCCCCTCGTGGCCGGTGCCGCGGTCGATCCCGGCTGGTGGGGGTGGTTGAGCTGATCGTGTGCACGGTAGTGGTGCGCACGCCCTGGTACCGGCAGGCCGCGCGGGGCAGCTTGTGGTCCGTGTGAGCGCTTCCCTCCGGACGCTGACCCGCCGACCCATTGGGTTGGGGGGTGGAGGGTGCCCCGCGTCGCCTGGGCACGGGGCGTGGAGTTCGGCGCGGGGTCGGTCCGGTCTTGGACCGATCCTCCCCGCTGGCCTGAGAAGGCGCGGTCACGACCGCGCCCGCTTCGAACTGGTCGACCACGTGGAGGATGGCCATCTGGCCGGTGGCGCGGTCGATAGTGGTGTTGTGCTGGTGGGTCAGGCCGCGGGCGGCGATGCGTCGCCATGCGCCGTGGTCGCGGTCGCCCTGCCAGCCACACTGCGGGTCGGGGCAGATCGCCCACTTCCACCCGGGGGTGGTGGGCCGGTCGGGGGCCTTGCAGTGCCGAAGCGGCGTCAGACACTGCGGGCAGTGCTTGGAGGTGTTCTTCGGTGGGACGGTGACGACGGCGATGCCGGTCTCGGCGGCCAGGTGCCGCATGTTGACGACGATCTGCCCCCGCACTGTTTGGGACAGGCGGGTGTTGAGGGTGCGGCCCATGCCTTTGGCCTCCATCGACCGCAGATCCTCCACATAGATCACACTCGCCCCCGCCGCGATCGCCTGATCCACCGCCCACCGCGCCGCCGACCAGGCCAGCGCCTCGTTCAGGCCCGCCCGGCGGTCGGCCACGTGCTCGCGTTCGGCCTCCAGGACAGCGCGTTTGGCGACCAGGTGGTGGCCCTCCTGGCCGCCGATGAGGCGAGTGTAGGTGTCGGTTTTGGCGTGCAGGTGTTCGCCATGGCGGCGTAGCCGGTGCTGGCGCGCCAGCACCCCGGCGGCCCTGAACATCGCCCCGGCCCCGAGTGTGGCGACACGCCCGTCGCCGTGACGGTGCATCGCGCCTGCCGACAGCAGGGTGTTCAGCCCCCAGTCCACGCCCAGCGCCGTCGTGTGACCCTTCGGTTCAGCTTTGGGGACGGGGTGGGAGAAGGTCAGGTCCGCGTGCACTTTCTGGCCCTGCGGGCGGAGTGTGGGCAGGTGCAGCACCGCCTCGGGCGGGACGGTGGACGGCAGGGCGAGCGGGCAGGCCACCCAGGACCAGTCGGCGTACGAGCGCGGATCCGGGCGGACAGGCAACTGCAGCCGCAGCAGCACCCTGGCCGGGTCGTCTTCCGCGCGTTCCAGGGTGGCCTGCTGCCGGTCCACTGCGGCCAGCACCAGCATCCGCGCCACGCGCGGCACCTCTTCCAGTTCGAGCACATCGACCGGAAACCGCCCATGCCGGGCGACGAACGCGGCGACCTGCCGCGTGCGCGCCCTGATCACGCCGCTGGGCAGCAACCGGCCATCCGGGATCGCCTCGCGGACGGCGTCCCACTCGACCGCCGTCCGCTTGTCCGGATCGGCAGGCCAGCTCTTGAGGACCCCGGCGACCATCTGTGCGCGGTACTGCACACCACGCAGGATCCGCCCAGCCTGCTCTTGAGCCATCCGCACAATCCGGTCATTGACCCTGATCCCCTCAGGGACCCTGACGCCCCAGCCCAAGCGGCGCAACGCCATCCACGCATTCGATGGCAAGGAGCGGCCCGCGTCATCGATCCCGAAGGCCAGTCGAGCCACGTCCCCGGCGTTCCAACGCTCGGCCAGCAGGCCAGAGGCCATCCCGGCGACCAGGTCCGCAGCCCAGCCCACCCGCTCGGCCACCACCCGCGCCGTCAGGGCCTCACCAGTCTTCTCATCCACTCCACCGCGCAGCAGCGCGCGGGCGGTCGCCGTCCGGGCTGCCTGACCGGCGGCCAACGCAAGCTTGCGGCTCATGCGACACGACCGGACGACACGCGACCAAGCATGTACGCACAGTAGCGATTCGTATCCGCAATCCGCTCGGTGATTCGAAAATTCGAGCGAAGCCGGCCCGTCAAGGCGTCGACGATCTACCCGCGAAGCGACGTGCCCAGGATCCGACCGATCCGCGAATACCTCGATCGGCATCTCATGCGGCAGCAGTCTCGGTACCCGCACCACGTTCAGCGCTCGTACGGTGCGTGGCGGGAAGGTGAGCTGGACGAACACCGTCGAGCCTCGGCACCGGTCGTCAGGAGCCGGGAGAGATGCGGCTTGAAGCTGACGAGGTCGGCGAACCGATTGGCGGTCGCTCCGCCGACCGATGACCCCGCATGGGACGCCGATAGCGCCCATGGACCGAAATCCCTTTTGAGGATCTTCGTCGGGAGCGTACCTCCAAGATCATCACATGGAAGGCGTGATCATCGACGAACTTGATCAATCCGGCTCACGAAATCCCCGCCGCGCCGTGCCGCCGGGTGAAGCCGAGGATGCGGTGCCAGGCGTCCACGCACTCCTCCCGCCACTCGGCGTAGGACGCGTCGAAGAAGGAGTGCGGGGCCTTGTCATAGACGTGCCTCTCGTACTCCTTCCCGGCCGCGTCGAACGCCGCTGTCAGCGCGTCGAACTCCTCCTGCGGCGTAGCGACGTCGTCCCCGGCGAGCAGCATGAGCAGCGGCGCCGACAGACGCGGCGTCACGTCGCCGAAGAAGCGCGGCGGGCCGTAGAAGCCGACCGCCCCGGCCAGCCCGAGCCCGGCCCCGGCCAGCCGCCAGGAGTAGGCGCCGCCGAGACAGAACCCGACACTGAACACCGGGCCGCTCCCCCGCTCGCGGATCGCCGCGACGGCCGCGGCGGCGTCGGCCTCCACGTGGGCCGGCTCGAGCAGCGCGAGGTGCGCCATTCCGTCGAAGTCGCCGCCGCGGGCGCCGGTACCGGCGCTGCGCCCGTAGTGATCGACGGCCAGCGTGTGAAAGCCCGCCTCGGCGAAGCGATGGGCCAGCGCCTCGTAGAAGGGGTGCAGGCCTCGGAAGTCGGGCAGCAGGAGCACGTGCCGGCCGTTCGGGACGGCCGGCACGGCACGGTAGGCGCGGAATCGGTTGCCATCCGCCGCCGTGAGCTCCAGGTGTTCGTGTTCGGCCACGTCTCCGGTGACGACCGGAGCGGCGGGTGGTAGGGCGTCGACACTGTGACACATGAGGTGATCTCCGTTCTCCGTCTGCTGGGGATGTGCCGCAGCCTGCCGTGCGGCGACCGTGCCACCCAGGCCCCGGCCGTTACGGGTACCCGCAGGGCCACCCTCGCCGTGCGAGCCGGGCGAGCAGGCACCGAACGGGCCGAGCGGCCGCGAAACCGTACGGACCGCGCGGACGCGGAGCCGGTCGGGAGGACGCCGGCGAGCATGCGGGCGGTGCGAAGCCTCTCGGGAGGATGCCGGCGAGCGGGCGGGGCGCGAGCATACTGGCGGGCATGGAGGATCACCGGGAGCTGGGACGGTTCCTGCGGACGCGCCGGGCCCGCGTGACGCCGGAGAGCGCCGGGTTGCGCGGTGGATCCCGGCGCCGCGTACCCGGACTGCGCCGGGAGGAGCTGGCGCAGCTGGCCGGGATCAGCGTGGAGTACTACCAGCGGCTCGAGCAGGGCCGCGCCACCCGGCCCTCGGACGAGGTGCTGAACGCCCTCGCCGAGGTCCTCCGCCTGGACCCGGTGGAGCGAGAGCACCTGCGCGTCCTGGCCCGGCCCGTCCGGCGGCGGACCGGGCAGACGGCGCCGGCCGGACCCGTCCGTCCGGAGCTGCGACGACTGCTGCGGCTCATGAGCGTGCCCGCGCTGGTCATCAACGACCGGTTCGACGTGCTGGCGCTCAACCCGGCCGCCGAGCGGATCTTCATGCCGGCCGCCGGGCCGCCGGCGGCCGGGGTGAACCTGGCCCGTTTCCTGTTCCTGGCCCCCGAGGGCCGGGATTTCTACGTCGAGTGGGACGAAGTCGCGGCGACGACGGTGGGGCAGCTCCGGGTCGCCGCGGGCCGGTACCCCGGCGACGCGGAGCTGTCGGTCCTCGTCCGGGAGCTGCACGCCGGCAGTGACGTCTTCCGCCGATTGTGGGCCGGCGGCGACGTGGGCGTGCGCACGCACGGCGTCAAGAGCCTCCGGCACCCCTCCCTCGGCACACTCACCTTCAGCTACGAGAACTTCGACCTGGCCGGCGAGTCCCGGCAGCGGCTCGTGGCCCTCACTCCGGTCGGCGAGAGCGAGACCGCCGCCCTGGTCCTCTCCCCGTCGCACGCGGTTCCCTGACCTGCCCGTTCGGGCGACTCACCCAGATCCGTCACACTGGTTCTCCACGGACGCGCGGGAAGGGGGTACGCGGTGACCGCCGGAACGCCGACCAAAGGGCTCCGCGGCTGGCTGGACGGCCCGCCCGGCGCCTCCCGCGCCGTGCTGGTACGCCGTTCGCGGTGGCTGCTCATCGTCGCGGTCGGCGGCGCGAATCTCGCCGGCGCGCTGTTCGTCCTGATGTTCTCGACGTTCGTGATGCCGGATCCGCCGGGCGTCGCCGACCCCGCCCACGTCCGGCTGGTAAACCTGATCGTCTTCTCCGCCTATCTGGGGCTCGGCGCGCCGATCGGCGTGGTGTGGGGGATGTGGCTGTTCCGTCCGGTGCACGCCCTCGCCGGTCACCAGCACGACCCGAGCGACAAGGAGCGTCGTGCCGTGCTGCGCGGGCCGCTGCGGCTCATGGCGATTCAGGGCACACTGTGGGGCCTGGGCGCCGTCGGCTGGGCCGTCATCGACGTGTCCTACTCCGAGCTCCTCGCCCTGAAGGTCAGCATGATCACGGCGCTCGGCGGGATCACCACCTGCGCGATCGTCTACCTGCTCGCCGAGCGCCTGCTGCGGCCCATCGCGGCGGTCGTGATGGCCTCCGGCCCGGCGGCGTACGACGACTGGTTCGGCATCACGCCGCGGACCATGCTCGCGTGGGCGCTCGGCAGCGCGGTGCCGCTCCTCGGCCTCATCGCAGCCGCGGTGGCGGCACTGGTCGTCGACGGCATGTCCCTCACTCAGCTGGCCGTCACCATCCTGGCGCTGGGCGGCGTCGCCCTGTACGTGGGATTCCAGGTGACCTACATCGCCGCCCGGGCGATCGCCGATCCCGTCCGTTCCGTACGGGAGGGGCTGGCGCGGATCGAACACGGTGACCTCCAGGCGTCGGTCCCGGTCTACGACGCGAGCGAGCTCGGCCGGCTGCAGGCCGGGTTCAACACCATGGCGACGGGGCTGCGGGAGAACGAGCGGCTGCGCGACCTGTTCGGCCGTCACGTCGGGGAGGACGTCGCCCGCCACGCCCTGGAACACGGGGTGGTCCTGGGCGGCGAGACCTGTGAGGCCGCGGTCGTCTTCGTCGACCTGAAGGGCTCGACCACCCTCGCCGCGACCCGGCCTCCCGGCGAGGTCGTCGCCCTGCTCAACGCGTACTTCGGGATCGTCGTCGACGTCGTCTCGCGGCACGGCGGCCTGATCAACAAGTTTCAGGGCGACGCGGCCCTGGCCATTTTCGGCGCGCCCGAGCCGCTCGACGACCCGGCGGGCCAGGCGCTCGCCGCCGCGCGGGAGCTGACCCGGCGGCTGCAGGCGGAGCTGTCCGAGCTGATCGCCGGGGTCGGCGTGTCGGCCGGCCAGGTCGTCGCCGGGCACATCGGCGCGGAGCAGCGCCTCGAGTACACGGTGATCGGAGACCCGGTCAACGAGGCCGCCCGCCTCAGCGACCTCGCCAAGACGACGCCCGACCGGCTGCTCGCGTCGGGCACGGTCGTGTCCGGCGCCGACCGGGCGGAGGCGGCGCACTGGCGACTCGGCAGCGCCGTGACGCTGCGCGGCCGTACAGCGCGGACGCAACTGGCCGCACCGTTCCGACGGCCGCCGCCGACCGGCATCGACCGAGTGATCAACCGCCTCCGCCGATGACGGCACCGATGCGATCAGGTCACGACCGCGGGATCGACCGCCTCCGCGCGACCACGGCGCCGGTGCCGGTCACGACAGAGCGATCAACCGGCTCCGCTCGGCCGGGGAGTCGGGGACGGTCCGACCGCGACCGACCGATCAGCCGCCTCCGCGCGACGGCGGCGCGGGGGTGGTCCGGTCATGATCGGCCCGTCCGGTCACCCGGGCGATGTCGACGGCTCACGCGCCGGGCGCATCCCGGCTGCATAAAGGTCACGGCAATGAGGGATATTTGATCGCATGAGCGACCGTAAGCCGATCGACTGCTGGTTGACCGACATGGACGGGGTACTGGTCCACGAGGGCCAGCCCGTGCCGGGGGCCGAGGACTTCCTGGGCCGGCTGAAACGGGCCGGCAAGCCGTTCCTGGTGCTGACCAACAACTCGATCTACACGCCGAGGGACCTGCACGTCCGGCTGCGGGCGGCCGGACTCGACGTACCGGTCGAGTCCATCTACACGTCGGCGCTGGCCACCGCGCAGTTCCTCGACGATCAACGCCCGCACGGCTCGGCGTACGTCCTGGGCGAGGCGGGCCTGACGACCGCCCTGCACGAGATCGGGTACATCCTGACCGACCTCGACCCCGACTACGTGGTCCTGGGCGAGACCCGGACGTACAGCTTCACCTCCATCACGCGCGCGATCCGGCTGATCAACAACGGGGCGCGGTTCATCGCCACCAACCCCGACCCGATCGGGCCGTCCACCGAGGGCGCGCTGCCGGCCACCGGCTCGGTCGCCGCGCTGATCACCAAGGCCACCGGGGTGGAGCCGTACTTCGTCGGCAAGCCGAACCCGCTGATGATGCGGAACGCCCTCAACACCGTCGGCGGGCACAGCGAGAGCACCGCGATGATCGGTGATCGCATGGACACCGACGTGGTCTCCGGCATGGAGGCGGGCCTGTACACGATCCTCGTGCTGACGGGCGTGACCACCGAGAAGGAGATCGCGCGCTACCCGTTCCGTCCCCAGCGGGTGGCCGCGTCCATCGCCGAACTGGTGGACATGGTCGACCTGCCGGACCTGGCCGAAGGCTGAGCCGGGCCGTCGGCGCGCAGGCCGGGGGTGGTCCAGGTCCGCCCGTCGAGCCCGATCGCGTACGCCTCGTACCCCGGAAGGCCCTCGATCCAGTCGCGGGCGGTCTGCCCCATGACGAATGCCGCGGTCGCGTAGGCGTCGGCGAGGGTGAGGCTCGGCCCGACCACGGTGACCGAGGCGAGGTCGCCCGCTGCGGGCCGGCCGGTGCGAGGGTCGAGGATGTGCGCTCCGCGCTCGGCGGTGCCCGAGGTCGCCACGGCCATGTCGCGTCCGGCGATGACCGTGGCCACCGCACCGGGGCGCAGCGGGTCGGCGATGCCCACCCGCCAGGGGCGGCCCGGCTCAGGGCCGCCGGCCAGCCGGATGTCGCCGCCCCCGTTGATGTGGTGGTTGAGGGATCCGGCGGCGCGGAGGATGCCGCCGGCGCGTTCGATCGCCCAGCCCTTGACGGCGCCGGACGGGTCGAGGGTGCCGCCGGGGTAGGCGCTGAAGCAGCCGCCGGTCTCCTCGGTGAGCCGCTCGCAGAGGGTGAGGATCTCCCCCACCTCCGGGGCGCAGTCGCCGACCGTGACCTCGCCGCGCGCCAGGCGGCTGATGTCGCTGTCCGGCCGGTACGTCGAGAAGATCGCGTCGACCCGGTGCAGCCAGTGGACGGCCTCCTCCAGGGCGCCGTCCTCGGGGTACGGCTCCCGCAGGTCGAAGGAGAAGACCGTCCCCATGCAGTGCTCGACGTGCTTGCGCGCCGTCATTTGCCCGCCTTGTCGAGGGCGCTCTGCAGGGAATTCTTGTAGCCATCGCTGGTGACGGTGGCGCCGGAGACCGTGTCGATCTGCGCGCTCTGCGCGGCGAGGGTCTCCTGCTTCAGCTGCGGGACGGCGAAGCTGTTGATCTCCTGGTCACGGGGGTTGCCGTCCGGGACCTGGACGGTCTCGACCTTGGTGATCTTGCCGCTCGTGAGCGTGACGCGCACCTGGACCGGTCCCCAGCGGGTGTCGATGGTGTCGCCGGTCACGGTGCGCGTCGTGGACCCGCTGCTCTTGGAACCCGAGCCGGTACCGGAGCTCGCGCTCGGCGCCGGGGCGGCCGTGTCGCCGCCGGTGCCCGTGCCCGTACCGGTTCCCGCGGCGGTGCCGCTGCTGGACGCCGGGTGCGTCTTGAAGCTCAGCAGGAGGACCAGCCCGGCGGCCGTGCCGACGATGGCGAGGATCGCCCTCTTCATCAGGTGCTCTCTCCTAGAACTCGAAGGACTCGTGGTGGATGTGGCGGCGCGGCACGCCCGCCTGGCGGAGGGACGCCTTGGCGGCGTTCACCATGCCGTCGGGGCCGCAGAGATAGACGTCGTGGGCGGTCAGGTCCGGGAGGATCCGCGTCAGGACCGCCGGTGACAGCGGGTCGCCGCCGAGGTCTCGGCGCGAGCCGACCAGGTAGTGCAGCGCCGCGCCCCGGATCTCCGCGACCCGGCGGAGCTCCTCCTGGAAGACCACGTCGGACCAGTCGGTCGCCCGGTACACGAGCGTCAGGTCGCCGGGCTCCGCCGGAAGGGTCTCGAACAGCGCGCGGATCGGGGTGATGCCGACCCCGCCGGCCAGCAGCAGCACCTTGCGCCGCCGGCGGCGACCGGCGGTGAAGGCCCCGTACGGGCCCTCGGCGAAGACCCGGGTGCCGGGTCGCAGCCGCGACAGCGCGCCGCTGTGCTCGCCGAAGGTCTTGACCGTGATGCGGAGCATGTCCGATCGCGGCGGCGCCGACAGCGAGTAGGGGTTGGAGGCCGACCACAGGTCACGGGTGAGGAACCGCCAGCGGAAGAACTGGCCGGCCTCGGCACGCAGTTCGTCCAGGTGCCGTCCCCGGACCCACACCGAGACGACCCCGGGCGCCTCCCGGTACACGCCCTCGACGCGCATCCGGTACCGGAACGCCGCCCGCAGCGGCATCACGAACCGGTACCAGACCAGCAGGGCGCCGACGACGATGTACAGCCCGGCCCACAGGACGCGGGCGGCCAGGTCGGTCATGAAGTCCGCGCCGGTCGCGAACTGGTGGGCGAACGCCAGCGCGATCGCCAGATAGGTGTAGAGGTGCAGGTAGTACCACGTCTCGTAGCGCATGCGGCGGCGTGCCGCGCGGGCGGACACGACGCCGACGCCCACGAAGAGGAAGGCGGCGACGGTCGCCATCAGCACGTCCGGATAGCTCACCAGCAACGTCCCCGTCTGGTGGACCACGTCGGTGTGCGCGGTGACCGCGTACCCCCAGATGATCAGCAGCGCGTGCGCCACGACGAGCCCGACCATGTACCGGCCGCCCATCGCGTGCCATCGGGCGAGACGGTCCGTGCCGACACCGCGCTCGAGCGCCGGGATCCGCGCCATCAGGGCCACCAGGACGACTGCCGCGAAACCCGCGAGCAGGCCGGTGATGCGGCCCGCGTTGGTGAGCCAGTCCCCGAAGCCGGTGACGGCCGGGGTGTCGTGCCACCAGAGTGCGAGCACCGCGATCACTCCGAGGGCGATCGGGGTCAGCACGTGCTCCGGCCGGGCCCGCACCGGTTGCCGGTGGGGCCGCGGCCGGCGCGCGGCGGCCCGTTCGTCCAGCGTCGTCACATTTGTCTCCCCGTATGCTTTTAGTCGTTCAGATCCCCTACTTTGGGTCGGGAACCTGAGAGTTCCTTCTGAACGGCTTGTGCGTCCCTGCTAAGACCGCGCTGACCTGCATGGATATGAGCGTTCAGAGGGTATTCTCAGGAACTTCTCACCCAGGTCAAAGGTGCGGCGAGCAGCGTAGGTGGCAATGAACGACCCGCGATCCCCCGACTCTCCGGCGGCCCGGCATCCCCTCATGACCCGCCCCGACGGCTCGCCCGTGCGCGTGCTGGTCGTGGACGACGAGGCGAGCCTCGCGGAGGTCCTCGCCAGCGTCCTGCGCTTCGAGGGGTGGGAGGTGATGACCGCGGGCGGCGGCGCCGAGGCGGTCAGCACGGGCCGGGAGTTCCGGCCCGACGCCGTCCTCCTGGACGTGATGCTCCCGGACTTCGACGGCCTGGAGGTGCTCCGCAGGCTGCGGGCGGACAACCCCGACGTGTGCGTGCTCTTCCTGACCGCGCGGGACGCCGTCGAGGACCGCATCGCCGGGATCACCGCCGGCGGCGACGACTACGTCACCAAGCCGTTCAGCCTGGAGGAGGTGCTGGCCCGGCTACGCGGCCTGCTCCGGCGCTCCGGGCGGGCCCGCGCCCAGAGCGGTGAGGTCCTCGCCGTCGGCGACCTCACGATGGACGAGGACGCCCGGGAGGTGCACCGGGACGGCGACCTGATCGAGCTGACCGCCACCGAGTTCGAACTGCTGCGCTACTTCATGCGCAACCCCCGCCGGGTGCTGTCCAAGCCGCAGATCCTCGACCGGGTCTGGAACTACGACTTCGGCGGGCAGGCGCACGTGGTCGAGCTCTATGTCAGCTATCTGCGCAAGAAGATCGACGCCGGGCGCGAGCCCATGATCCACACGGTCCGCGGCGTCGGTTACGTGCTGCGCCCGCCCGCCTCATGACCTGGCACCGCCCCCTCCGCGGACGACTCCGGGTCCGTACGCTGCGCGGCAGGCTGATCGTCGGGTCGCTCCTGCTGTTCACCCTCGCCTGCGGCATCGTCGGCGTCGCCACGACCGTCTCCCTGCAGCGCTTCTTCATCGGCCGGCTCGACCAGCAGCTCTACGACGCCAAGAACCGGTACGCCATCAGCCTCGAGCACGCCGTGGAGCGCGACGACTTCGACAAGGTCAACGGCCAGTCCGTCGGCACGTTCGGCGCCCGCCTGGCCGGCGGCAGGATCACGCAGTGCGGCGTCGTCCGGGACGTGCGGGACCCGCGCGGGCAGCTCGACCTGTCCACGGCGGACCAGGCGCGGCTGAAGACGCTGCCCGCCGACGGCCGGGCGCGGACCGTCCGGCTCGAGTCCCTCGGCAAATACCGGATCATGGCGAACCCCGGCGAGGACGGCGACGTCCTGATCACCGGGCTCCCCATGCACGGCGTCGACGACACGGTCGCCCGGCTCGAGATGGTCGAGGTCGCGGTGTTCGGCGTCGTCCTCGTCGCCGCCGGGGCCGCCGGCACCATCTTGGTCGGGCTCGCCCTGCGCCCGCTGCGCCGGGTCGCCACGACCGCCATGCATGTCTCCGAGTTGCCCCTGGCCAGCGGAGAGGTCGCGCTGCCCGCCCGGGTGCCGGACACCGACCCCGCCTCCGAGGTCGGTCAGGTCAGCACCGCGTTCAATCACATGCTCGAGCACGTCGAGTCGGCGCTCGCGCAGCGGCACGCGAGCGAGGACCGGCTGCGCCGGTTCATCGCCGACGCCAGCCACGAGTTGCGCACCCCCCTCGCCGGCATCCGCAGCCACGCCGAGCTGGCCCGCCGGGACCCCGGTGAGACCGGCCCCCGGGCCGATCACGCGCTGCGCCGCATCGAGGCGGAGGCGACGCGGATGGGGCACCTCGTGGACGACCTCCTTCTTCTGGCGCGGCTGGACGCCGGGCGGCCTCTCGCCCACGAACCGGTCGACCTGACCCGGCTGGCCATCGACATCACCAGCGATGCCCGGGCGGCCGGGCCCGACCATCGCTGGGCCCTCGACCTGCCGGAGGATCCGGTCGTGATCCACGGGGACGAATTCCGGCTGCATCAGGTCATCGGGAATCTGCTGACCAACGCGCGCACCCACACCCCGCCCGGCACGAACGTCACCGTGCGCGTCACCGAGGCGGACGCGGCCGGGACGGTCGTGCTCGAGGTGGTCGACGACGGCCCGGGCGTCCCCGCCGCCCTGCGCGACGACGTCTTCGAGCGGTTCGTGCGCGGTGACGGCTCCCGGTCGCGCAAGGCCGGCAGCAGCGGCCTTGGCCTGGCGATCGTGTCCGCCGTCGTCCAGGCTCACGGCGGGTCCGCCGACCTCATCAGCGAGCCGGGACGTACGTGCGTCCGGATCCGTCTCCCTGCCGGGGCGGCGGAGTCGAGGCCACGGGAGCCGGCACCCCGGTCACGGTGATCCGGTCAGGGCCGGGCGCGTACGACGGCGACGGGACAGTGCGAGTGGTGGATCACCCCGTGGCTCACCGAGCCCAGGTGGAGGCCGTACCGGCCGTTGCAGTTGGCTCGCGCGCCGACGACCAGCAGGTCCGCGGCGGCGGAGCGTTCGACGAGCTCACCGACCCGGTTCCCGGACGGCGCCTGCTCGATGACCCTGACGTCGGGGTACCGCTGCCGCCAGGGGGCGACCACGCCGGCCAGGCGTTCCGCGGCCGCCGCGGCGCCCTGGCGGATGGCCTCCGGGTAGGCCCCGGTGATCGTGGGCGACGGCATCTCCCAGACGTGAACGGCGCGGACCCACGCGTCGCGGATCGCCGCCGCCTCGAAGGCGTACCGGAGGGCGAGGGCGGACTCCCCGGAGCGATCGACGCCGACGACGACCTCGCCGCGGGTCTCCTCCGTTCCGCCGCGCACGATGATCACCGGTCCGGGCGCGTGACCGGCGACCTTCAGGCCCGTGGACCCGAGCAGCAGTGCCGCGACGCCGCCGAGGCCTCGGTGACCGAGCACGATCTCGTAGGCGCGTGCGGCCGCCACCCGCAGCGCCTCGGCCGGGCTCTCGTGGACGAGTTCGGTGGTGACGTCGAGGCCGGGCCGGGTCTTCAGCGCCCGCTCGACGGCCGCGGCCAGGATGCGTTCGCCGGTCTCGGTGAGGGACTCGGACAAGCCGGGTGCCGAGTGGAAGGGCATGTCGCAGGACCAGTGTTCGGTGGCGTTGAGAACGTGCAGGGGCCGTCCCGTACGCCCCGCCTCCTCCGCGGCCCATTCGACCGCGACATCGGCGCGTGGCGAGCCGTCGGTCCCGACGACGATCGGCTCCATCACGATCTTCTCCTCTGCTCAAGGGGAGACCTCGCACAGCGCCGGGTCACGGTGGTGACGGGATCCGCACGGGGGCTCGTACGTCCTCTCCAGCGTCATCACCCGCGCCGGGGACCGTAAGGGACGAAGGTCCCCCGAACGTCTGCCGCTCGTCCCTCAGCGACCGGCGGAGACGTTCCCGGGGCGGCCCCACGCACCGACCGATCGCTGATCACCGGCCGCTCAGGCCGGTGGAGGGCCGCTCATCGTCGGCGGGCGGGAGCGTCAGGCTCCGTCTCGCTCCGGGCGGTGGGTGGGGACCCGCCACTCCAGCACCGTGCCGCCGCTCTCGCCGGGCCGGATCCGGAACGACCCGCCGAGCCGCTCGGCGCGTTCGGCCATATTGCGCAGGCCGCTCCGGCGTCCGCCCGGCTGGATTCCGATCCCGTCGTCGGTGACCCGCACCACCACTTCGTCCCCCGCGCTCACCGCGACGCTCACCCGGCCGGCTCGCGCGTGCCGTGCGACATTGGACAGGGCCTCCGCGAGCACGGCCGGCACCTGCACGGCCACCTCGTCATCGACCCTCATGTCCAAGAGGCCGTCCAGCCGGGTCTCCGGTTCGAAGCCGAGGATCTCCGCCGCCTTGTCGATCACGGGCTGGATGCACGCTCGCAGGCCGTGCTCGCCGGGCGACATCTGCAACGCGAAGATCGTCGAGCGGATCTGCCCGATCGTGTCGTCGAGATCGTCGACCGCCCGCCGCACGCGCACCGCGACGTCGGGCTTCACGGTGATCTTGATCGCGCTCATCAACGTGATGGCCGTCGCGAACAGCTGCTGGATCACGGTGTCGTGCAGGTCCTTGGCGATCCGGCCTCGCTCCTCCAGCAGCGAGAGCCGCTCCGTGTCCTGTCGCCGGTCCGCCAGTTCGAGCGCCACCGCGGCCTGGGCGGCGAACGCCTCCAGCAGGCGGCGGGCGGGTTCCCCGAAGGTCGCTCCGCCCGGCGGGTTCGACACGGCCAGGACACCGCGGGCGGCTCCTGGCGTACCGAGGGAGACGATCAGCCCCGGTCCGACCGGAACCGGCAGGGAGAGGCCGGCACGGCGGAGATCGTCCGTCACGTCGGCCGTGTCGACGGATCGGCCGCTCCGGTAGACCGCCCCCATCGTCACCTCGTCGATCTCGTCGATACGGAACCGTATGCCCCGGATGACGTCGGCGTGCAGGCCGTCGGTGGCCTCGAGGACGATCTCGTCCCCGTCGGCGAGCAGAACGCCGGCGGTCGCGGCACCGCAGATCTCCCGGGCACGTTCGGCGACCAGCACCAGCTCCTCGTACGGGTCGGTGCCGGACAGCAGGGACGCCGACACCTCGGCCGACGCCTTGAGCCATCGCTCCCGCAGCCGGGCCTCCTCGTACAGCCGGGCGTTCTCGATGGCCACGCCGGCCGCGACGGCGAGGGCGGTGACGACGTTCTCGTCGTTCTCGTCGAACTCTCCGCCGCCTTCCTTGTCGGCCAGGTAGAGGGTGCCGAACGCCTGATCGCGGACGCACACCGGCACTTCGAGACAATCACGTGTCGGCGGTTCGTCACCGAAGCCGCCGACCGTCACGAGCCGCTCGTACCCGTCCTCCGCCGCGAGCACGCGCAACGCGCCGCGGCGGGCGTCGACCAGGGTCGCCGACGCCTCCACGATCCGCCGCAGGACGCTGTCGAGGTCGAGGTCGGCCTCGATGGTCACCACCGCTTCCAGCAGGGCGTGCACCCGGTCACGGGTGGTGAGCACGGCGGCCAGCCGCGTCTGCAGCTCGGCGAGCAGATCGTCGAACCGCAGCTGCGGCAGGAGGCCGGACCGGTCCTGGCCCGGCCGGCTGTCTGGAGGCATGGGCAGCTCGGACCTCCCCCCAGGCTTGCCGCCTCGCCCGATGATTACAGTATGGGACATCCCGTAACTCGGCGTCGCTGCCCGGCTTGGCGCTACGGACACGCGGCCCTCAGCACCCGCCGGGTCGCCGCCGCGATCTCGAGGCCCCCCATGCCGTCACGACCAGCGTAAGGACGCCGCGCCCGGGCAGGCAACGCCGGGTACGAAGGTCCCGGATCGAGGCCGCTCCGGCCGGAGAAGGGCCATCGGACGTGGGACGTTCGCCCCTGCCCTGGCCGCCTGAGACGGAACAACATCGAATTATGCGGTTCGACGGGAACGGGCTGGAGATTCTCGACCGTGAGGAGTGTCTCGCCCTGGTGCGATCGGTGCCGGTCGGCCGGGTGGTCTTCACCGACCGGGCGCTGCCGGCGATACAGCCGGTCAGCTTCCTCCTGGACGGCGACGATGTGATCATCGCGACGGCGCCGGGGTCGAAGCTGGCCGCGGCCACGCGCAGCGCGATCGTCGCGTTCGAGGCGGACGCCTTCGACACCGGAGACAAGGTCGGCTGGTCCGTGACGATCATCGGCGAGGCGCGGGCGGTGCGCGACTCCCGGGAGATCGACGGACTGTCCCGGTTGCCGCTGCGGCCCTGGACACCAGGCCGGCACGACCACTTCATCCGAATCCGGAGCGACGTCGTCAGCGGACGGCGGATCCATCCGACCATGCTGGAGGCGAGACCATGACGGGGACCCTCGAGGAGCGGCCGGTGGGCGAGGCGATGTCGACCGACCTGCTCACCGTCACGGACACCGAGTCCGCCCTGCTGGCCTGGGAGCTGATGCGGCAGGGCGGCTACCACCACGTACCGGTGCTCAGCGCCGACGGATGCTTCATCGACGTCCTGGACGCCGAGACCCTGGCCGCCGCCTGGGACAGCGGAGGCCCCGACCGGATGCGCAAACCGGTCGGCGCCCTCGTCGGCCACCGCCCGCTGCCCCACGTCCGCCCCGCGGACTCCGTCGCGACGGCGGCGCAGGCGATGCTCGCGGCGGGGACCGACTTCCTCCCGGTACTCGAGGAGGACGGGCGGCTGGCGGGTCTGTTCACCGCACGGGACCTGATCGCCCTGGCCGCCGGCGTCCGCCGGCCCGCCCGAGCCGGGCACGTCCCGGCCCCGGCGCTCTACCGCATCGAGCCCGTGCTGCCGGCCGGTCATCCACGGGGCAGCGCGATCCCGCCGGGCTGACCGGCGCCGCCGTCGTCACAGCACGTTCATGGGGTGGGGAAAGGAGAGCCGATGCCACGGCAGATCGCCACCGGGTTGTCGGACCCGTCGATCTCCCTGCTCGAGGACCGCATCCGCCGGCTGGAGACCGAGGTCGCCCTGCTCGCCCATGCCGTCCAGGCGCTCACGCGGGAGCTGACGGAGCGCCGGGAACAGGAGGCGGGCGACGTCGCGACCGCCTCCGAGTCGAGCCGGCGTCAGGGGCCGATGACGCGATGAACGGGCCGACGACGTGTACGGGTCCGGACGTGTACGGGTCGGTGGCGGAGCCCGCGGATACCGACGGAGCCGCAAGGCGTGGGGTGGCCCGCTTACACGCGGCGCCGGCGGGATTCGCAGAACCCGGCCTGCGGCGCAATCCCCCGATCGGGCGACGCACGAACGGAGCTATGCGGAACTCAGAGGCCGGCGTGAGGTCAGGCCGCCTCTCCGGTCGCGTCGTCCGGGATGACGGCTCCGATGAAGTCGGCCGCTTCCCGTACGGCCGCCCGCGCTTCGGGGAACAGCCGGTTGAACAGCTGGAAGACGTGGATCTGGCCCGGCCAGACCTGCAACTCGCAGCGGTTCCCGGACTCGGTGAGGGCCTCGGCGAGCCGTTCGGCCTCGCCGCGCAGGACCTCCTGCTCCGCGACCTGGATGAGGAAGGGCGGCAGGTCGAGCCCGGCGCAGTCCAGCAGGGACAGGCGCGGATCGGACCAGTCGTCATGGTCTCCGACGTAGAGGCGGCCGAAGTGACGCGCCAGGGCCGGGCTGATGAAGGGGTCGTGGTACTCGCGGTCGCTGAGCACGGACAGTTCGCAGCTCAGGTCGACCCACGGCGAGAACAGCACGACGCCTCCGGGGGACGGCAGGCCGGCCCGGCAGGCCTCGCCGACGAGGGCCGCGGCGAGGTGCCCTCCGGAGGAGTCTCCGGCGATCACGATCCGGGAGGCCGGCAGGTCGGCGAGGAGCCACCGGTACGCCTCCAGGGCGTCCTCGAGCGCCGCGGGGAACGGATGCTCGGGGGCCAGGCGGTAGCCCGGCACCAGGACGGGCAGGCCGGTGTCCGCCGCCAGCCGGCTCGTCAGCGTCCGGTGCGTGCGCGGCGAGCAGAACGCGTAGCCTCCGCCGTGCAGGTAGAGGATCGCCCCGTCGCGGGGCTCGGGGGGACGGACCCATTCGCCGGCGATCGGGACGCCCGCCGCCGCGTCCGCGCCGGTCAGCTCCTCGACGCACACCCCGGGGTCGGGGCGCAACAGGCGGGTGCCGTGCTCCAGGGCCGTACGGAGGACCGTGAGGGAAACGAATCGTCCGTTCAGCCGGTCGGCCATGGGCCGCCATCCGAGCCGGAGCGCCCTCGCCAGGGCTCTGGCCTGGCGGCTGGGGGCGACGATGTCGCCGAATCCGGCGGTGAGGTCGTCATAAGCGGTCACGCGGCACCACCACCGGGGGACGTCGCACCGCCTATCCGTGTACGGCGGTGAGGGGGGAATTGTGGGGTCATGTTGTGCCTTGGTCGTGCTTCGTCAGGGGGAATTTTGACGAGCCTGCCTCTGCGGCCCCGACTCCCGGAACGGGGGAACTCCCCGTTCCGATACCTGCTTTTCGACCACGTATCCCCTGAACAGCGACCGCCCGGGGCGGCCCTCGGGACCGCGGCCGACACCGTTTCTCGAGGCCGGCACCGCCGTCCTCTGGCCCTTCGGAGTGATCGCCGCGGCATCCGCTCAGCGAGATGTTCTCTGGACTCGTTCCGCTGTGTGTAACCGGGTTCTTTGATCCGGGACGCGGTGGTGAGATGGTGTCCTGAAGGAACCGGGAGCCGACGTCGACCGACGAGAGGGAGATCGCACCGTGGCACTAGGGACGGGCAGCCCGGAACGCACGCTCACCGAGGACGAGATCCGGAGGATCGTCGCGGACTCGCTGACCGGGCACGATCTCGACGGCCGGCACGTCGTGGTGATCATCCCGGACGGCACCCGCTCGGCACCGATGCCGCTGATGCTGCGCCTCCTCCACGACGCCATGGCCGGCCGGGCCCGCCGGGTCGACGTCCTGGTCGCACTCGGCACCCATCAGCCGATGGACGACGCCGCGCTCGACGCCCTCGTCGGCGCCACCGGGGTCGGCCGCGAACGCCTGCTCCCGGCGATGACCGTGGTCAACCATGCCTGGTCCGATCCGGCGACGTACGCGGCCCTCGGCACGATCACCGCGGAGGAGGTCCGCGAGCTGAGCGGCGGACGGCTCGACAGCCCCGTCGACGTACGGATCAACCGCCTCGTCGTGGACGCCGACCTCGTGATCGTCTGCGGGCCGGTGTTCCCCCACGAGGTCGTCGGCTTCTCCGGCGGCAACAAGTACTTCTTCCCGGGCGTCAGCGGCCCGGAGGTCATCGACCTCTCCCACTGGCTCGGTGCCCTGATCACCAGCCACGACATCATCGGCACCCGCGGGATCACGCCGGTCCGGGCGATCATCAACCGCGCCGCCGCGATGATCCCCACGCCGAGACTGTGCCTGGCCATGGTGGTGCGGCCGGGCGGCACCGACCTGAACGGCCTGTACGCCGCGACCCCCGAGGAGGCGTGGGCCGCGGCCGCGGACCTGTCCGCCCGGGTGCACGTCCGCTACGTCGACCGGCTGTACAAGACCGTGCTGTCGATCATGCCCCGGCGGTACGCCGACATGTGGACGGCGGCCAAGGGGATGTACAAGGTCGAGCCGGTGGTCGCGGACGGCGGCGAGGTGATCCTCTACGCGCCCCACATCGACCGCTTCAGCGTGACCCACGGCGCCGTCCTCGCCGAGATCGGCTACCACACCCGCGACTACTTCCTCGCCCAGTGGGACCGGTTCCGCGACCGCCCGCTCGGCGTCCTGGCGCACAGCACTCACCTGCGTGGGAAGGGCACGTACGAGGCGGGCGTGGAACGGCCGCGGATCGGCGTCACCCTCGCCACCGGTATCCCCGAGGACGTCTGCGCGGCGCACGGCCTCGGCTACCGCGACCCGGCCACCATCGACGTCGGCCGCTGGACCGACGACCCCGACCCCGACGTCCTGGTCGTCCCGGAGGCCGGCGAGATCCTCTACCGCCTGAACCAGAAGGACTGATCCGGCGAATCGGCCGACGGCCGTTCGTCCTGAGGCAGGGCTATCGGCTCATTTGTCATTGATGGTCATGTCGCGGCCCGACTGGTATATCCGGCTGTTCCCCGATGCCTTCGCCTGCTGCTGCACGTTGATCGCACCATCCCCGGTCGAGGCGATCCCGGTGTTGTCACCGCCGATCGCGATCGACCTCTCCCCCGACGCGGTGGCCCGTCCGCCCGCCTGGCCGTCACCGGCCGCTCGCCGGTCGGCGGCCATCCCGTAAACCGATACGGCCAGGCCGACCACCGCGACGAACACCCCGATCACGCTGGCCAATTTGTCGGCCTTGTCCAGACCTACCGCCGCGAAATAAGCACCCAGCGCCACCAGGGCCGCCACCGCGACCAGACCGCCGGCCCATTTCAGTACACGCCCCGTCATGAAAGACATCATCGGTCACCGACCCGCACCGCGCCCAGTGGCCGAAGCGGTACCGGCATGAGACCGCGGCCGGATGCGGACACGGCGTTTGGATAAGCGACCGTCCGAACATTCCGTAAAAACGACGGTCAGCGCCGGAGAGTATGGCCGATGTGGCTGACTCAGGCTTATGATCCCCGTCCTACAGGCGGCGGTCCCGCCTCGAGCCGATCGGTATCACGGGTGGTGGCACATGCAGCAGCGGAAAGCGTCGGTCATGCGGTTCGCCGAGCGCACGCGATGACGAACCCACCGTCGTCCGCAGCCGAAAGGAGCGCCTCGTGACCGCACTGGATCCGCAGATCGAAGGCGCGCATTCCGAGGCGGTGCCGCTGTACGGCCCGCGTTTCGCCGGGAACACCGAGGAGCTGTTCGGCGAGATGCGGCGCGACCACGGACCGGTCGTGCCGGTGCTGCTCGAGGGCGGCGACCCCGCGTGGCTGGTCATCGGCTACCGCGAGGCGCACCGCGTCCTCTCCGACGGGCAGTTGTTCGCCCGCGACCCGTACCGCTGCCACGGCCCGGACTACGTGCCACCGCAGGCCGTGGGCTACACGCCGGGCATGCTGATGTTCCTGGACGGAGACGCGCACACGCAGCGCGTCGGCGCGGTCAGCGCCGCACTCGGCGAGGTGGACCAGTTCCAGCTGCGGGCCGACTGCGAGCGGTTCGCCGACCGGCTGATCGACACGTTCACCACCGCCGGCGAGGTCGAGCTCATGGAGCGGTACGCCTACCGGATTCCAGTGCTCGTCATGGGCGGCATGTTCGGGCTGCCCGACTCCGAGTTGATGGCCGTCGCCCAGGACATGAAGACGATGAGCGACGGCAGAGAGGACGCCATCGACGCGTACGGCCGGTTCGTCGCGACGATGAGGGGTCACATCGAGAGCAAGCGCGAGTGGCCCGGGCCGGACGTCACGTCCCGCATGCTCGCGTACGGGACCGGCGTCACCGACGACGAGCTGATCCACGACATCCTCGTCGTGATCTCCGGCAGCCAGGAGAACACCGCAAACTGGATCGGCAACGCGCTGCGGCTCATGCTGACCGACGACCGCTTCGCGGTGACCCTCTCGGGCGGCCGCCACAGCGTCGGCCAGGCGCTGAACGAGGTGCTGTGGAAGGACACGCCGGTGAAGGCCGTCCCGGGCCGCTGGGCGACCCGGGACACCCAGCTCGGCGGCCGCACCATCCGAGCCGGTGACGTGATCGTCGTCGGGCTGGCCGGCGCCAACGCCGACCCGTGGGTACGGCCCGCCGGCCACGGCGACTCGGGCGGCAATCACGCCCACCTCGCGTTCGGCACCGGCGACCACGGATGCCCGCACCCGGCGCCGGAGCTCGCCGAGGTCATGGCGGAAACGGCCATCGAGGTGCTGCTCGACCGCCTCCCGGACCTGCGGCTCGCGGTTCCGGAGGACGAGCTCGAGTGGCGGCCGGCGTTCCACCTCCGGGGCCTGTCGGCGCTCCCGGTGCGCTTCACACCCGCGTACAGCGTCCAGGGCGGCTGACCGGCGCCGAGCCGACCCGCAGCGGTGCGGCGCGGCGACCGTGGGCCGCCGCGCCACGGCTGCGGTGTTCTCCGTGGGTCAGCCGGGTGCCACGGCGCGGCCCGTCTGCGGGGAGATCATGCCGGCGCACAGGCCACGGCCGGCCAGCACCTGCGCGATGCGCGGGATCGCGGCGAGCGTGTTCGCGGGCCACTCGTGCATGAGAATGATCTGGCCGTTGGTGAGCCGGGCGTTGGCCTGCACGATCGCATCCGTGCCGGCACCGTCCCAGTCCTGGGAGTCGACGTCCCAGATGATCTGTCGCAGGCCGTACTTGGCCTCGACCGACTGCACCGTCGCGTTGGTCTCACCGTAGGGCGGGCGGAACAGCTTCGGCGTGCCGCCGCCCGCGTTGGCGATGGCCTGCTGCGTCCGGGAGATCTCCGAGTCGACCTGCGCCTGGCTCTCCTGGGTCAGGTGCGGGTGGGTGTAACTGTGATCGCCGATCCACATGCCCGCGGCGGCCTCGGCCCGGACCTGGGACGGGTAGGCGGCGGCGTACTGGCCCTCGTTGAACATCGTCGCCCGCAGCCCGCTCTGCCTGAGCGCGCCCAGCAGGCTCGGGGTGTGGGCGTTGGACGGGCCGTCGTCGAAGGTGAGCCCGACGTACCCGTTGCAGGTGGCGGCGTGCGACGGGGTGGCGTTGACCGTGAAGGCGACGGTGCTCGCCACGGCCAGCGCGGCGACGGCCATCCCCGTAGCCGGGGAGCGTTTCAGTGTGGTTCGCATGCGGGGTGGATCCTTCCTCACTTCTCGGGGAAAGGGCGTTATCAGCCAACGGTTATGTTGGAGTTTCCGCTGCTCTGATATCCCTCGGTTGCGAGGATCATGTAGTACTTGAAGCTGCCGAGATTCATTCCATAACGGGCCCACGCGTCGAAGTGGTTGCCGGTGGTTATGGTGCCGCCCGTTCGCTTCGTCCGGCGGACGCTCCAGTACTGGTTGAAGGTTCGAGTCCCTTCGACGGACGGGGCGTTGTACCGCGTCGTCTCGTAGACGTCGTAGGTACCGCCGTCGCTGGTGACCGTGCCCTTGTACGTGCCCGTGGGCCGGTACGAGCCCCAGTTGTCGACGATGTAGTACTCGACGAGCGGGTTCGACGTCCATCCGTAGAGCGACAGGTATCCGTTGCCGGAGGGGTTGAAGCCGCCCGAGTAGTTCACGCTCCTGCGCCCGCCGTTACTCCAGCCCTTGCCGGCGACGAAATTCCCGCAGTTGGTCCATGACGTGCGGTAATTTCCGCCGGACGACAGGGTCATGGAGACCGATCCGCCGCCGTTGGTCCAGAATGAATAGTAGTAGCCGTTATTGGTGCCGGTTTGATTCGTGGTGATGGTCGTGTCGGCGTTGGCCGTGCCGGGCAGCATCATCGCGGACGCGACCAGCGCCACCGCGCCGGCCCGGCCGATGAAGCCTCTGCGGCCGATCGGGTTGGCGGGGGCGTCGTTCCTGTGCATGCTTCCTCCTCCTGGACGAGAACCACCGGCGAGCGACGGCTCTGGCGGCGAGAAGCGCCGATCGATGGAGCGAGCATGCGCCCGACGAAGGGCGGCGTCAACGATATGTATCGAAACTTTTCGAGCGCCTCGGAAGCTGCAGATCACTAGATTTGCCCGCTGAAATGCCGGAACGCTGCGTCTATCAATCAAGCACTCACGTGAAAACCCAATGAAAGCGCGGTCCAGCAGTGAAACATTTCGAAACGGATCGATGTCCGGCCTGGCGACGGAGACGTAGGGCCGGCCGGTCAAAGCCCCCCTCGTCACCAGAAGCCGGTACAGGCGTCCCGGGAAGCGTTCACGGCGGCGCGCGGGGTGTCGCCTGCACACCCGGAATCGCCACCCTGCGCCGCGTGGGCTCGACTCGCGAACGTCGTCGTGGTCGTCGTGGACGGCCCGCACTGGATCCAGTTCTGGCCGTTTGTTCCGGCTCCAGTCCAGCCAGACCCGATCTCCACAGCGAGCGCCGGTGATCTGGGCCCAGGCCATCTGCCGGCCGCCGACGGTACCGGCGACAGCAGGAGCGACTTCATCGCGCTGGAAGGCCAGCTATGGCTCTACCGTTCCTAATGACTGAGCGTGAGTTGCGCTGGCTCAGCCGGACGCTCCGAACGGTGTTGAGCGTCCTGGTCTCCCGCGTTCGCGCCGGATCCGGCTCCAGCGGATCGTGTCCGTGGTCCGAGGATGTGGGGGCGGGTTCTCTCACGCCCACGGGTGTCGTCTCCGGCCTGGGCGGTCCGATGCCCACGACGATCGCTCTGGTCGTCGTGGGGCGGTGCCGTCCGTCGCCGGATGCGGTGCCCGAGGGCGCGTCGTCCGATCGCGATGCCGGCGGCATCGTGACGGGTGGTCTTGCGGCGGGGCGCGGCCATGGGCTTTTGCCAGTGCTGGGCGCCCCACTTGGAGGTGTAGGCGGGATCGACCGCGACGATCGGCGAGGGGAACGGTCTTGACCGGCGGGATCGTCCACGACGCGGTGAGGTACCAGCGTCCTCGCTCGACTTCCAAGTGAATGCGGTATGCCACCGCCCGGTTCGCATTGATGCGGTCGGCTCACTCGGCGCCCCGGTGGTGGAATACCACCGCGCCCTCCAGGACGTATCGGCCATGCCTGGCGTTGGCCAGGTACGCCAGCGGAGCGGGGAGTTTGAGCGACACTTCGCCACCGGGCGTGACGCGGATGGTCTCGTTGCCGAACCTCTTGCCGGATTCACCGTCGGCGGACAAGAACCAGCGCTCGGCTTCCCACCGCTTTCGCCACTGCCTTTTGGAGAGCTGGGCGGCCTCAAGGTCGTGACGGTTGCGGGCGAGCTTCTTCCCGCCCCGTACGACGCGGACGCGCCCGGCCTCCCGATCGGTCCGCTCCTTCGTGAGCCGGTCGGTAAGCACCTGCAGACGCCGAGTCTTGGCGAAGCGGTAACCGCCCGCAGACCGCTTGGTGCCCTTCTCGCCCACGGGCAGCGACAGGCGGTGCGCGATCGTGGCGATGCCCGCCTCAAGCCCTTGGATGTGGGCAAACTGGGCACGCCGCGACAGCGCCCACTGGTCGTTGCTCGCTTTGGTGATCGACCCGGCCCAACGGGAGGAGGACACCTGGGTCAGGTCCCGTTTGCGCTCCGCCCACGTGTCGGTGGAGTGGGCTAGGCCGTCAGCGCAGCGCCGCCTGAGATCCTTCGAAGCCAGACAGCCCAGATGCGCGCCCATGGCCCGCAACACCTCATCGTCCTCCGACGTGAGGCCCTTGAGCCGGGTACGGATCGCCACGCCGGACGGCCCGAGCGCGACGAACGACGCCTCGATCGACCGCAGTCTCGAGTCAGCCATACCGTGCGGCATCCAACGCCTTGCGGGCACGGTCCTTCGCCGAACGGCGGCCGTACAGACGCACACAGAACGACATCAGCCGGCGCTCCAGGTCGGCCTTCTGGCCGTGGGAGCAGACGCGGGCATACACGCCCAGGCCACCGATGGCCTCCGGAGCCGTGGCCGCCTCGATATTCACCACGATCGTGCGCGGCCCGACATGCTGAGCAGGCAGGGAAATGTCCCGTCACGAGACCAACGCCAAGCCGTCGGGAGCACGCTCCCCTGCGCTCGCGCCCACTCAGTCAGATTCACGCGAAGACCATAACGCAACTAACAGTGATGCCAAGCACACTTTGTGCACACCAACCAGCAGAAGTTCCGAACCCCTCACCGGGCAGTTCAGCACGGACAACGTCCTCGATGCCAAGACCCGAATCGGCACCGGCTGGAACGCCTTCACCATCGTCTGACAGGGCATCGCACCGGCCTCCTCGCCCACGAGGGCGAGGAGGCCGTCATGCGCTCGGTGGGCTCAGGGAGCGGAGGGCCCCACGTCCGCCGTGGTCAGCGCGCGACGCTGAGTGCCGCCGGCGACGTACTCGTCCGCGCCGACGTCCTTGGCGCCCGACCGGGCCTGCAGGTCCATGTCCTGGGTCACCTGGGCGTAGGTGCCGGTCGCCGCATCGATGGCCGGGCTGCCCGCGGCGAGCCGGTCCAGGCCGCCGGAGTCCACGGCCAGGGCCGGGTTGACCGACCGGCCGCCGTCGGCGGGCATGTCGCCGCGCGACCCGCCCCAAACGATGTTGCCTTCCCACTTCGTGTTCGTGGCCCGGCCGACCGTCACGAGATTTCCGGAGCCGCCGACGAGGATGTTGTCGGCCACGGTCGTGCGGTCCGGCCCGTACTGGTGGTCCTCCGTGCCGATACCGATGAGGTTCGTCTTCGTGCTCACGACCGTGTTGAACGCCACGAGTCCCCGGTCGGCCGCATCGTGGTCCGTCGTGCTGTTCGTGTCGTCCCGGATGTTCCCGGCACCGACCTCGATCGGCATGCCGCCGATGTTCTGGATCAGGTTGTTGATGATGACGTGGTCGTTGCCGAAGAAGCGGATCCCGGAGGTGCCACCGAGGATGATGTTGCCCTCGACGAGGGTCCGGTTTCCGTGGCGCAGGCAGATCTGGCCCCGGCTATTGCGCAGCGTGTTGTAGCGGACGGTGTTGTCCGAAGACTTCACCGAGATCGCCTCGGAGTCGCCGTTGGCCTTCTCGAAGAGGTTGTACTCGACGGTCGCGTGGGCCGATGCGTGCTGCCGGGAGCTGAGGCCGAGGCGGATGGACTCCCCGCCGTTCGAGCCGCTATAGGAGTGGTCGTAGAAGTAGTTGTGGTGAATCCAGACCCGCTGTGCCATTCCCGAGCTCCCGGGCCCGGAGATCTGCAGGAACACGCCGATCGAGCTTTTGTGCTGGAACGTGTTGTGGTCGACCTCGCAGTCGTCGCAGGCGACCGTGACCCAGTTCTTGGTCGAGCTGTCCGACAGCTGGATCACGTTACGCGTCAGCCGTACGTGGTCGGCGCCGGTCGGGAGGCTGATGGCGTTCCCATGGGTGAGCCGAAAGCCCTCGACGGTCACGTAGTGGATCGAGCCGAACGAGAACCCGTCCGTACCCTTGATCTCCGCCTTGCCGGTGTGCTGTGCGGCGATGGTGATCGGTGCCGACGCCGTGCCCGATCGGGTCAGCGCGATCGCCGACGAGGTGGAGTACGAGCCGTCGGCGAGTTCGATCCGGTCACCCGGCTGCGCCTGTTTGACCGCGCTCTGCAGCCCGGCCACGGACGAGACCGAGATCACTTTCGTGGGCGCGGGCGCCGCGCCCGCCGGACGTTCGGCCGGGGCGGCGACCGCCCCGATCAGGATCAGCGCGGTGATGACCGCCGCATGCCGGTTCAATGCCATGAGGACCGCCTTGGGGGAGCCGGATTCGGCACGGTTTTACATCTACCATCACCGGCCGTCAAGCCATACACCCGACGTATCGGCGGAATCTCCTCGGACAGTGGATGGATTCTCGCAGCCCACCGGCGATCGATGCCTGATTACATCGGATCTATCGCATACCCGGCTGGGCAGCACGAGACACACCGCGCACGACGCGACGCCCACGATGTCCAGGGGCGCGGCGTGGCCTCTGACAACAAGGGAATTCGCCGGCCGCCTGGTCCCTTACTCGCCGCCACGTACGAGGGCTGAGCCGGTGCGCGTGCGTCGGTACCGGATCTCGTGGCGGTGCCGCTCCCCGACGACGAGGCCCGCCTCGCGCAGCACCTTGATGTGCTCGGACACCGTGCTCGGTGCCAGCGCGTGCCGGTGCGCGAGCCACGTCGTCGACGTGGGCTCCTGAAGTGCGGCGAGCAGCGTGGCGCGGGTCCGGCCGAGGAGCCGCTCGAGCGCTGCGGCCGGGGATCCGTGCGTCGGCTGCCAGAGACCACCGAGGCCGCGCGCCGGATAGGAGACGGTCGGCTGCCACGGCGGCTGCGTGATCACGATCGCCTCCTCCCACTTGAACACGCTGGGCATCAGCAGCACGCCGCGTCCGGCGAGCTCAACGTGCTCGTCACCGCCTGGGTCGCGAACGAGCGTGTCGCCGGTCCAATGCAGCGTCTGGTTCAGATCGGCGAACAAGTGGTCCAGGCCGCCCTCGGCCAGGCGCCGCGAGCGATACGCAATGTCGGCCTCCAGCAGCGCCCGCACCCGCAGCCACACCGGCTCGACGAGCGCCCGCCACGCGGCCCGTACGAGATTGGTCAGGAAACTGAGCACGTCCGCCGGGTCGCCGAGCAGCAGCCGCCCCAACTCGCTCGCCTCCGCGCCCGGGGTCTCGCGCAGCGACATCTCGATCTCCGCACGCACCACCGGCGCGGGCGTCGCGGCGATCCGGGTGAGTTCGGCCTCGACGTCCGAGGACGGGGCAAGCGGGGGCGGGGCGAGGAAGTCGGGGGTGTAGCCGCGGCGCGGTTGGAGCAGGGTGAGCGGCCGTAGGTCGAGTGTCCTTTGGCGCGAGCGAGCGTCCTCCAGCCAGCGCCGGTGGTGCTGCCCCGGACCGTCCGGACCGGTCGCGACGCGCACGGCGGCGAGCGTCTCGAACACCGGGGAGTACGCGAACCGGCAGCGCGCCAGGTCGGCCGGGCCGAAGCCGAGGCTGATGGCCATGGCCGCCTCCTTGCGTTCCTGAGCTCTTTGACACCTCGCCGGGCACGGATGATTCGGCCCCGCCCGAATGACTGGTGGCGATCCTAACCCCCGGCCACGATCGTCACGTCGGCCGACGCCGGTCGACTCTCCTGACGATTCGAAGGAACATGATCATGCACGACGTCACCGAACTCGCCGACCTGCACGCCGATGTCAACCGCCGCGCCGCCGCCCTGTTCGCGGTCGTCGACGACTACGAGGAGGAGGATGCCTTCTTCGCCGAGATCGACGCGCTCGCGGCGCAACTGCCCGTCGGCGACGCCGACGGGCTGTTCCACCGCGCCTGCGCCCGTGACACCTGGGGCCACTCGGACCTGGCCGTCCCGCTGTATCGCGAGGCCCTCGAGCGTGGCGGCCTGACCGGCGAGAACCGCCGCCGCGCCGTCATCCAGATGGCCAGTTCCCTGCGCAACATCGGCGAGGCGCAGACCGCGCTCGCGATGCTCGAGGCCGAACGCGCCCACGGCTCCGACCACCTCGACGATGCCCTGGCCTGCGTGACCGCACTCTGCCTGGCCGCCCTCGGCCGAGAACGCGAGGGCCTGTCTCTCACCCTCGTCGCCCTGGCCAAGCACCTGCCGCGCTACAACCGCTCCATGGCCAACTACGGCCGGGCCCTGCTCGAAAGCTGAGCCGGCGATCACGGGCATCAACTACAGGTTGACGCTCGAGATCGTCAATCTACGATTGACGCATGAGTTCACTCAACATCAGCCTCGCTGACCTGACCGCCCGTCTCGACGAGGAACTCCCCGACGCCAACCACCTGGCCCGCATCAACGAAGCGCAACTACGCGCCCAGACCCTGTCCGACCTCGGTGACCAGCTCGTCGGCCACTACGTCGGCAAGGCCAAGCAGGCCGGCGCGTCGTGGAGCGAGATCGGCGACGCCATCGGGGTGTCCAAACAGGCCGCGCAGCAACGCCACACGCCCGCCGCGTTCGAGCGGTTCACCGACCTGAACCGGCACAGCATCGTGCTGGCGCAGGAGGCCGCCCGAACGCACAAGCACGACTTCATCGGCACCGAACACATGCTGCTCGGCCTGCTCGGCGAACCGCGGGGCCTGGCGTACGAGGTGCTGACGGCGAAAACCGAGTCGGAGCAACGCGTCCGCGACGCGATCGAGGGAGCGATGCCGCCGGCCGGGGAGAAGGCGCCGCGGGGTCACATCGCGTTCCGGCCGGAGAGCAAGGAGGCCATCGAGCAGGCACACCGCGCGTCGGCCGACCTCGGCCACGACTGGGTCGGCACGGAACACACGCTGCTGGGCCTGATCCGCACCGAGGAGAGCTCGGCCGCGCAGATCCTGCGCAACCTCGGCTTCACGTCCGACAAACGGCACGAGACGGTCAAGACCGAGATCACCAAACGGCTCGCCGCGCGCGACAAGTAGTAACGAAACGATCGGTCGCCGCGGCGGACCGAGCAGCCTCCATAGTGGTACTCGACGCCAACCAGCGCACCAGGCCCGTACCACCAGTGGCACTGTGAGCAACGGGACTACCATCGGTCGGCCATGGGGCAGATGTCGATTTCACAAGGATGGCCGCTGGGCGGGACGTGCCTGGCGGCCGTGGGTGCGCTGGTGGCGCTCGCATGGGCGCGCAAGAACCTGGTGGTCGTCGCCGTCAGCGGGACGAGCATGGAACCCACGTTGCGCGATGGCGACCGCGTCCTGGTGCGGCGCCGGTCCCTCCCCCAGGTGCGCCGCGGGGACGTCGTCGTCCTGGAACCGCCGCTGGACGGCCCCTACCTGCCGGGCCCCGCGGGCCCGGACGGCCGGATATGGAACGTCAAGCGCGCCGCCGCGCTACCCGGGGACCTGCTGCCGCCCGGCGTCCCAGGGGACCTGCTGCCGCCCGGCGTCCCAGGGGACGGCGACACCGTGCCGCCCGGAACGCTCGCGGTCTTCGGCGACAATCCGGACAGCATCGACTCCCGCCAGCGGGGTCTGTTCTCCGGCGACCAGCTACTGGGCGTGGTGGTGCGCCGACTGGTCGTCACACCGCCCCAGAGTCAATAGCCGTCCCGATGGCAAGGATCGCCAAGATCACGGCGCGTTTGATCGCACAGTCCACAACAGCGCGCCGCCGGGGACATCACCCCTTGCCGACGATGATCAACAACATTTAGCTTCTGGATCAGTCGCGCTGATCATCTCGAAAGGCGCATCCTCGGTATCTGCAGCTGGAACGTTCCAGCTCGACCTGTGAGGAGATCCCCGTGATCCGTGTACTCAACCGTTTGGGCGACCGGATGCTCGGCATGGTCCTGCCGAGCACGACCGCCCGCGCCGAGGCCTGCTGGTGGGACCAATGGGGCTCCTACTGCTGCATCTACGCCGGTAAGACCTACTGCCACTGACGCCGGCTGAATCGTCATGGAGTACGTCACGCCGGCCGCCCGCCGCACACCGGGACTGGTCTTCCTCGTCGCGGTGTTCGGCAAGCTCCGTGGCCGGGACGCCTTCCGGGAGTTCCGGCGGTCGGTGCCCGGCCTGGCTCCCGGCCTTCCGCCGGCGGCGACGTCCGCTGCGGTGGTGACCGCCGAGTCGGCCGCCGTCGTACTCCTGGCGTTCGAACGGACGGCGCCGGCCGGCCTCGTGCTGGCCGGGGCCGTCTTGCTCGCGTTCGCCGGAGGCGTCCACCGCCCGCTCCGGACCGGCCGGAGTGCGACCTGCCGCTGTTTCGGCACGGGCCCGGCCCCCGTCGGCCGCGTGCACGTCGTGCGCAACCTCCCCCTCACCGCCGTCGCCTGGGGCGGTCTCGGCGCGCACCTGACGGCTCCAGGGCAGGTGCATCCGGCCGGCGCGGTCATCGCGGTCGCCGCCGCGTCCGTCCTCACCCTCATCGCCGTCGATGGCACCGCGGTCACCCGCGCCTTCTTCGCCGGACCGACGATCGTGGGGCTGTTCTCCACCACCTGCGTGTCCTGCCGGGAACGGCTGCCCGAATTCGCCGAGCGCGTCCGTCCCGTGGACGCCGGGCGCGTCCTGGCGGTGATCGAGGGCGACCGGGACGAGGCCGAGCCCTTCGTCACGGCGCTGTCGCCGGTCGCCACCGTGGTGGTCGAGCCGGTGAAGGGGCCGGTGAGCAGCGCGTTCGGGCATCCAGCGTCCCCCAGCTTCTACGTCGTGGACGAGGGCGCCGTGGTGACGGCTTCGCTCCTCTCGCCGTCCGGGCTGCCGGTACCGGCCCGCGCATGACCGAGCCGCCCCGAACGGCTGGGCGGCGGCCCCTCGTCGTCGCCGCGCTGGCATGGCGGGCGCACCGCGGCGCGACGGCCGCGTCGATGCTGCTCGCCGTACTCACCGGGCTCGCGCCGGTCGCGACGGCCTGGCTCACGAAGCTCGTCCTGGACGCGCTCGCCGGCGGCGGGAACCGGGACGTCCTGCCGGCCCTCGCCACCGGGCTCGCCGCGAGCGGGCTGTGCGTCATGGTGCTGCCCCACGCCGCCACCTACGCGCAGGCCCCAGCTGCGTCGGGCGGTGCGTGCCCTGGTCGTCGACCGCCTGTTCGCCGCCGTCGACTCGCACGCGGGGCTGCGCCGTCTGGAGGACCCCGCCTTCCAGGACACGCTGCGGCTGGCGCACGAGTCCAGTCAGCAGGCGCCGGACCGGCTGATCCTCGGCAGTCTGGCCATCGCGCAGGCGATCATCACGATGTCGGGTTTCGTCGGCACCCTGCTGGTGATCAACCCGGCGCTGGTCCTGGTGATCTTCCTGGCGGCACTGCCCGCGCTCTGGATCCAGCTCGGCCTGAGCCGGGAACGGGCCCGCACGATGTGGACGGTCAGCCCCGCGATGCGGCGCGAGATCTTCTACGGTGAGCTGCTGACCAGGCCGGAGGCGGCCAAAGAAGCGCGGCTGTTCGGGTTGGGCCGCTTCTTCCGCGCCCGGATGCTCGACGAGATCCGCTCGGCCAACGAGACCGAACGGTGGCTCGACCGCAAAACCCTGCGCAGCCAGGGACTGCTGGCCCTGGTCGGCAGCGCCGTCGCGGGCGGGGGCCTGGTGTGGGCGGTGCTGGCCGCCGCGTCGGGCGCCCTCACCGCCGGCGACGTGACGGTGTTCATCGCCGCGATCGCCGGGGTCCAGGCATCGCTGACGTCCGTCATCGACCGGTGGGCGGACGCGCACAACGCCCTTCTGCTCTTCGGCCACTTCGCCGCCATCGTGGAAGCCGAACCCGACATGCCCCCACGTCCCGGCCGGCGTCCCGTCCCGCCGCTGCGACACGGAATCGAGCTGCGCGACGTGTGGTTCCGCTACAGCGAGAAACACCCGTGGATCCTGCGCGGCGTCGACCTGGACATCCCGCACGGCCAGAGCGTCGCCCTGGTGGGGGTGAACGGCGCGGGCAAGAGCACGCTGGTCAAACTCCTGTGCCGCCTGTACGACCCGGACAAGGGCTCGATCAGCTGGGACGGCGTGGACCTCCGCGACATGGCCCCCGCCGAACTCCGCGAGCACATCGGCGTCGTCTTCCAGGACTTCATGGAGTACGACCTGACGGCGTCCGAGAACATCATGCTCGGCGACCTGAACAGCGAGGGCGACACGCACCGGATCCGGGAGGCGGCGCGGCGGGCCGGTGTCCACGAGGCGGTCGAGGCACTGCCACGCGGCTACGACACGATGCTCAGCAAGATCTTCGGCGGCCGCGACGAGGGCGCCGGCGTCGCCCTGTCGGGCGGCCAGTGGCAGCGCCTGGCGCTGGCCCGCGCGTTCCTGCGCCAGAGCCGCGACCTGCTCCTGCTGGACGAACCGAGTTCGGGCCTGGACGCGGACGCCGAACACGCCGTTCACGCGTCCCTCCGCCACCACCGCCAAGGCCGAACCAGCGTCCTCATCTCCCACCGCCTCGGCTCGGTCCGCGACGCCGACCTCATCGTCGTCCTGACCGAAGGCAAGATCACCGAACGCGGCTCCCACGACGCCCTGATGGCCCTGAACGGCGAATACGCCCGCCTCTTCACCCTCCAAGCCACCGGCTACGCGCCCCGCCCCTGATCACCCGGCACCTCGGGACAGAGCGTCCCTCATTCAGACGACGGTCTTCGCGGTGGTGGGATCGATGATCGCGACGCCGTCCCCGAACGCGAGCCGCATCCGCCCGCGGGCCCTCGGCTACGACGATGGCTCCCCGTCGCCGGGGCCGCTCGGCGACTGCGCGGGCGTTTCGGAGGATGCGGCCATGCGGGGAATATTCAGATGCGTCCGGGTGGCCCACCGACGTTTCGAGAGTTGTTGAAATACCGGGTGCGCACCCTGGCAGTATCGCTTTGTAGCACTAAGGCACCGAAGCGATGAACACTATCCTCAGTTGGCACAAGTCCGCGTGAGATTGGCTCCCCGGCCAGGGTTGAAGCTTGAAAAAGGGCTCCGGAGTGACCTCCGAAACCCTCTTTGACCTGCTCTCACACTGGGTGGGCGATACTGGGTTCGAACCAGTGACCTCTTCGGTGTGAACGAAGCGCTCTCCCACTGAGCTAATCGCCCCAGGCGGCTCAACCGCTGCCAGCACAGACTAGCGCATCCCTACCCCTCTTCGCGCATCGACGATCAGACCCGCCACGGCAGGTTTAGACCGAAGGCCTGGAGGTAGGCCACGATCGCGGCGGCGATGATGACGCCGGCGCAGATGGCCAGGAGCTGGTTCCGGCGTCGGACTCTGGGGTCGAGGGCCTTCTCCTTCGCTTTGCTCGCGGTTTGCTTCGCGGAGGTGAGGGCACGTTGCGCCCAGGCGAACTCGGTCGCCAGGATGGCAAAGCCTACGAAGATCGCTGCCCATCCCGGTCCGGGCAGTACGAGCATGGCGACGCCGGCCCCGAGGACCGAGACTCCCACGGTGAACACGGCCAGACGCCACACGTTGTTGAGGAGCCGACGCGTGCGGATGCGCTCGCGCCATGCCTTCAGCGTGTCCTTCATGCGATCGACCATAGATCACCTCGCTTCCGCGCAGGTCAGAGCGGGTATGACTCCGGTGAGGTCGGTCACATGACGTACGGGGGGCGGAATGTTCTTAGGACTTTTGGCAGTTACCCGTCACAGAGCCAGGGGGACACCCGTTGGAGGGAGCGACGTCCTCACCGAGAAACCCGCGACGCGGGACTGACGCCTGAAGGATGACCGATGAACAGCAGCACCACTGCCTCCGCCGAGGTCGGCCTTCGGCTCATCGTCCCGGATAAAACGATCATCCCATTGCTCGCGACCTGGGACTACTCCGCTGACGATCCTTATGCCGTCCGTGTGGCGTTTCATGTTGGAAACGACGCACCGGTGGAGTGGATCTTTGCTCGTGAGCTGTTGACCGTCGGAATTGTGCGCAAGGTCGGCAGGGGTGACGTGCGGGTGTGGCCGGCGGACAAGGACGGCGAACGAATCTTGAACTTGACGTTGTCGTCGCCGTTCGGCCGGGCACACTTCGAGGTCCCGCTGACCCCCCTCACGGACTTCCTGGACCGGACCTATGAGATCGTTCCGGCCGGCCGTGAAGCTGACTTCATCGACATCGAAGCGGAGCTCGACGACCTCCTCTGGCACACCTGAACAACCCCCGCACGGACCGTACGGCCCCGCACCAGGCGCCTCCCAGCGCTGGCCCACACCCATGGCGCGGGGCCGTACGCCTGTCACGGGTCGAGGTCGGCGGCGCCGTGTTCGGCGAAGACCTCCATGGCCTTGCGGGTGACCGGTCCGGGCGCGGCGGGGAGGACTTTGCCGTCTACGGCGTGGATCGGCTGGATGTCGCGAGTGGTGGAGGTCAGGAACGCCTCGTCCGCGGTGGTGAACTCCTCCAGCGGCAGGTCCTCCTCCTCGCCGCCGAACCATTCGAGCACGAGCGCCCGGGTCACGCCGGCGAGGCAGCCGGAGGACAGCGGCGGGGTGGTCAGGCGTCCGCCGCGGACGAGGAAGACGTTGGAGCCGGTGCCCTCGCAGAGGTTCCCGGCCAGGTTGCCGAAGATCGCCTCTGCCCCGCCGCGCTGGTGCGCGTACTCGAGGGCCTTGGCGTTGTCGCCGTACGAGGTCGTCTTGAGGCCGGACAGGGCGCCGCGCTCGTTGCGGGGCCACGGCACGACGGAGACGTCGGCGGTCGACGGGAACGGCTTCTGCTCGGCGACGGCGACGATGGCGGTGGCGCCCTCCGAGCCGCGGTCGGAGCCGAGGGGGCCGACGCCGCTGGTGTACGTGATCCGAATCCGGGCGAGGTCCCAGGACGGCGCGGTGGCGAGCAGGGCGAGCGTGCCCCGGCGGATGGCGTCGAGATCGGGCTCGGGCAGCCCGAGGCCGGCGGCGGAGACGGCGAGCCTCCGGAGATGACGGGTCAGCGCGAACGCCTGACCCCGTACGGCCTTGACCGTCTCGAACACGCCGTCGCCGACGAGGATGCCGTGATCGAACACTGACACCCGCGCGTTCTCCGGGGCGTACAGTTCTCCATTGATCCAGACTGGGACGTTCCCGGTCTGCGAGCTGATCTCGACCACTGTGAAAGCCACCTCTCCAGGCCGGGCCCTGGCCCGGTCATCCCTGCGCCACCGGGGCCGGCGGCCCCGGCCGATGGCCCCCACACTACGACCCACCGGTGCGCGGTTCGAGTCAATACCCGCCGTCGCCCAGGATGGGCCGGAAGGCACCGGTCCGCACGTTCCAACACAAATACGGGGAACCGGGAACGCTTGCGGACGTCCTGACGTCGATGGTCACGGCGGTACGACCCGTTGCCGCCGGAAACAGGCATTACCATCGACACGAGACTTCCCCGCAGCCCCAACCGCCCCGACGAAGAAGAGACAGAATGATCGACCAGGTGCCCGGCTACCGCATCCTGGAGCGGGTCGGTGAAGGCGGGTTCAGCGTCGTCTACCGTGCCCAGCAGGAGCGCCTGGATCGCGTCGTCGCTCTGAAGGTGCTGTCCGTGGACGCGGTCGACGCCGACACGATGCGCCGGTTCGAGCGGGAATGTCAGATCACCGGGCGGCTCACCGGCCACCCCAACGTCGTCACCGTCCTGGACACCGGGATGACGAGCGGCGGACGGCCGTTCATCGCGATGGACTACTTCCAGCGCGGGTCCCTGCGGGACCGGCTGTCACGGGAGGGTCCGCTCCCCCTGCAGGACGTCCTTCGGGCGGGCGTGAAGATCGCCGGCGCGCTGGCGGCGACGCACGAGTCGGGTGTGCTGCACCGTGACGTCAAGCCGCAGAACATCCTCGTGTCCAAGTACGGCGAGCCCGCGCTCGCCGACTTCGGGATCGCCCGGCTGACCGGCTCGTCGGAGGCCACGCACACCACCGCGTTCACGCCCCACCACGCCGCGCCGGAGGTGGTCAACGGCGAACAGCCCGGTGAGACCGCGGACGTCTACTCGCTGGCCTCGACGATGTACCAGCTCCTCGCGGGCAGCCCGGCCTTCAAGGCGGGCTCGGCCGCCGGGATCGGCGCGCTGATGATGCGGATCCTCAACGAGCCGCCGCCCCAGATCGCGCGCCCGGACGTCCCGCACCAGGTCTACGACGTCATCGCCAAGGCGATGGCGAAGACTCCGGCCCAGCGCTACGCCAACGCGGTCGCCTTCGCGACGCGGTTGCAGCAGTTGCAGGCCGAGCTCGGGTTGCCGGTGACGGAGCTGGCCGGCAGCGACTCGATCACGGGACCGCCGCCGCCGCCCACGCCCACCCCGTACGTCCCGGAGACGGATCACTCCGGCCTGACCGGGCCCGGCTTCGAACTGCTGGCGCAGCAGTACGCCCCGCCGCACCTGCCGGCCGTGCATCCGGACGCCCCGGCACCGGCCGCGGGACCGGGTCGTCCTGGCACCGCGGCGTCCCCGCCGCCCCCGGCCACGTCGAAGCCCGCTCCGCCCCGGACCCCGAGCCCTGGTCCGGTTCAGAACGCGAGCTCCGGTCCGGTCCGGGGACCGGCGGCGCGGCCGTCGGCGGCCTCGCCGACGCCCGGGCCGCACTTTCGCGAGGCCACCCCCCAGACGCTGCCGAAGACCGCCGAACAGTCCGATCCGTTCCCTCCCCGCACGGAGGATCGGAAGGGCCGGCAGGGCGCCGTCGTCGCCGGGGTGCTCGCCGCCGTGGTCCTGGGGGCGGGCGTCGGCATCGGCGGGTTCCTGCTGCTCGGCAGCGCCGGTGGCGAGAAGAAGCACGACACACCGTCGCCGGTGGCGAACTCGACCTCTCCGCCGACGGGCGGTTCCTCCGCCCCGGTCCCGGTTCCGGCCCAGGTGATGCGCGCGGCGAAGCCACGTGACCTGCGTGCCGTCGACAAGGGCCAGATCGTCGTGCTGCGCTGGAAGCTCGCCAAGGGCAACGACTACCCGATCTGGGTCCAGCAGTCCGACGGCTCGCCGGTGAAGTCCGCCCCACAGGCGTTGGCGCCGCATGCGACGACCGTGACGCTGTCCGGCCTCGACGCCCGGAAGGGGTACTGCTTCACGGTCGGCGCGCTGGTCGCCATCGGGCAGAGCGACGGGCAGGCGGCGACGATCGCCTGGTCCGCTCCGAAGTGCATCCGCAACGCCACCGCACAGTGACGGCCGACCACCGGCCCTGAAGTGCCGTGGTGGCGCTAGCGGCGCTGGCGGCGCTCGGAGTGGACGACGCTCGGCACGGGGCCGCAGCGCTCGGAGCGAACGACGCTCGACGCGGACGCGACGCGCGGGACACCGCAACTCTCGGCGCGGGGCGCGACGCTCCACGCAGGCGCGCCCCTGAGGGGGACGACGATCGACGCAGGCGCGACGCACGGGACATCGCAACTCTCGGCGCGGGGCGCGGCTCGACACGGGCGCGAAGGGCCACAGAGGGCGGCTCGCCGCAAGCGCCGCCGACCGGGTTCAGCGCAGGCTCAGGGAGCGGGGGTGCAGCCGGCGGCCGAGGCGCCGGAGCGGGCCGACGGTGCGCCGGACCAGGCGGGTGATCGCGTTGGCGTGTTCCCAGGCGGCCTGGGCGGCGCCGGGCGCGGGCGGTGCCGCGGCGTACTCGGACCGGTTGACCAGGTCGGCGAGGGGGCGCAGGTGGGGTTCGGCCCCGGCGACCCGTTCGGCGCCGTACTCGGCAATCTCGTGGGCGGCCAGCGTCGACGTGGCGGGCAGGCCGACCGCGCGCAGTTCCTCGCGGGTCTGTTCCCAGGCGCCGGTGATCCGCTCGGCGGGTGTGTCACCGCCGCGCCTGCGGCGTCGCCGGAGCACCGGGACGATCAGCACGCCGAGGACGTACAGCGCCGGCAGCGCCGGGCTCGCGGCGAGGACGTACACCCACCACGGCGTCGACGCGGCCGCGGGCGCGCGCCGGGGCGACGTCTTGGGCGGGGACGCGCCCGGGCCGTTGCCGGATCCGCCGGCCTTCTTCCGGGCCGCGGCGTTCTTCTGCGCCGCCTCGAGTTTCTGCTGCGTCTCCCCCGCCGGCACCCCGTCGGACTTGCCCGAGGTACCGGCCTGTTCGGGCGTGGGGAAGAACGGCACCCAGCCTAGGCCGGTGAAGTCCACCTCGGGCCAGACGAGCACGTCGCCGGAGCGGACCTGCCAGGATCCGTTGCCGCCGATGCCCGGCCGGAAGCCGACGACGATCCGGGTCGGCAGCCCGATCGAGCGCGCCAGGACGGCGTACGCGGTGGCGAACTGCTCGGAGGTGCCGCGCTTGGACCGGGTAAGGAAGTAGCGCAGCTGCGCGTACGTGTGGCCGGGCAGGCCGGTCACGTCGTACTTGGCCGCGGTCCGCAGGTAGTCCGCGAGCCTCGCGGCGCGCTGGAACGCCGTGTCCTGGTCCTTGGTGATCTGCTCGGCGAGCTTGCGGAACTCGGGCACCTGGGCGGTCTTCGCGGTGGTCCCGGGCGACTCGGGCAGGGCGGTGGCGGCCTGGGCCTCGGCGTCCCGGGCGGGTTCGGCCGCGGCGAGCCGGTCGGGGTCGTAGTCGCGCACCATCGAGGTCACCGTGTACGCCTGGCCGGAGCGCAGCGGCTGCCCCGCGGTCAGCACTCCGCTGATGGGGTCGGTCGTCACGGGGAGGCCCTCGATGGACCGGGGGCGGTCGGCGGCGGGCACCCACACACCCGGCAGGTCCTGGATGGCGAAGTGCTGGACGACGCGTGTACGGCGGACGTGGTCGTCGTCCGGGATGCGGCTGCCGGCGGGGACGAACCGCGCGCCCGAGGTCCAGGTGACGCCGTCGAAGCGGTCGAGGACGGCGAGCCGCCAGTCCTCGGGCGCGCCGGCGTGGACGGTGAACATCTGCTGGTCCGGGGTCTGCAGCCAGGCCGACACCCGGTCGAGGGGGCTGATGCTGTCGCGCTGCTGTGGCGGCGGGGCCTTGACGGTCGCCCGTGGATCGTACGCCTCGCCCTTCATGGGGAGGTACGGTCCGACCGCCGCGGCCAACAGGCCCAGCGCGGCCGCCGCCGGGACTCCGGTGAGCAGCCACAGCGGCCGTCCGCCGCTCCGTACGATCGTGAGCGCGCCGACGAGCCCGACGAGGGCGGCGGTGACGGGGAGGTTGGAGCCCGGCCCGCCCACGCCGAGCAGCAGGGCGACGCAGAAGACGGCGACCGAGGGCAGCGCGGGCGCGGCCTTCGTCTCCGTGCGCAGGGTGAGCTCGGCGCCCGCGTAGCCCGCCAGCCAGACGAGCACGTGCGGCAGGACGAGGAGTTCGGGCCGCCCGGGGGCGGGCAGCAGCGAGGTGAGCGTGCCCTTCCACGAGTCGCGGAGCGCGCCGCCGATCACCGTGAAGTCGCCGTGGAAGAGCGTCAGGCCGGCCACGAGCGTCCAGGCCGCAACGGTGGTCACGATCGAGATCCACAGCGGCCAGGTCCGGCGGCGCGGCCAGGACGGCAGCGCGGCGAGCAGCACGGGCGTGACGGCCGCGACGGTGATGACGGGTACCAGGTCGCCGAGCGCGAAGACCCGGTGGAACGCCAGCCCGCCGGTCGCCGCCAGCGCCACGACGATGACGAGCGCGGTGATGAGCCGTACCCGCAGGCCGGGGCCCGGCCTCGGCGCGGGCGGTTCGTCGGTTTGCGGTTCCGGGGGGGCCGTCGTCGTCATCGCGCGGCACCCTTCCAGGCGGCGTGCAGCTCCTCCAGGTCGGAGATCTCGATGAGCGCGACGCCGGGCAGGCTCGGACCGGGCGCCTCGGGACGGATCCGGACGCACACCACGCGGTCGAAGCGGCGGCGCAGCGCCCCCGCCCCCGAGATCTCGCCGCGGCCGCCGGTGACGAGCACCAGCGCCCCGCCCGCCCGTACGCGACGAGCCACCTCGACCGCGGCGTGCGCCACGTCCGTACGGGACAGGCGCGCCAGCCGATCGAGGATGGCCTCGACGTCGTGGGCACCGCCACGGGTCTCCACCAGCGGCCCGTCGCCGGTGAGGACGCGGACCGGGAAGTTCATGCGGGCCGCGCCGGCCGCGACGGACGCCGCCGCGTCGATGGCGAGCTCGAAGTCGTCCGGGTCGGCGTACGCGGCGGCGCCGGTGTCGACGACGATCGTCGTCTGCGGCATGCTCGCGTCGACGAGCTGGCGGACCATCAGCGTGCCGGTGCGGGCGCTGGAGCGCCAGTGGATGTGGCGCAGGTCGTCGCCGACGACGTACTCGCGCAGCGCGTGGAAGGTCACCGTGCCCGCCGGCGCGGTGTCCGACGTGGGCCCTTCCAGGTGGTGGTTGCGTCCGGAGGGCAGGAGCGGCAGCGGGATCGTCTTCGGGCGGACCAGGAGCGTCCGCGGCTCCCCGTACTCTCGGACCCGGCGGGCGAGCCCGAACGGGTCGGCGCGGACCAGCCGCAGCGGCCCCACCGGGATCTCCCCCCGCCGCTCCGTGGGCAGCCGATAGTCGACCGTCTCGGTCGCGCCGGGCCGCAGCACGGGCACCCGTACCTCGATCCGCCCGCCGCCGCACGCGTCGTACGCCCGCATCCCCGCCCGGCGCGCCCGGCCGGTGTTGGTGACGTGCAGGACGCCGTCGGCCGGCTCGCCGCGCGCCACCCGCAGCGGCGTGATCTCCCGCTCGACGGTGAGTTTCGGCTGCGGAAGCGTCCACAGCAACGCCGCCACGACGGCGAGGAGGCCGCCGACCGCGAGAGCGACCGGTTCCGGGTAGCCGAGGAGGGCGCCGCCGACGTACAGCACCGCCGACGCCGCGGCGACCCCCCAGCCGACCGGCGTGAGCACCCTCAGACCCCGGCGGACTGCGGCACCGGGACCCGGGACAGGACCTCGGCGACCAGCTCCGGCGCGGTACGGCCGCGCAGCTCGGCCTCGGGCGTGAGCATGAGCCGGTGCGCGATCACGTGGGCGGCGAGGGTCTTGACGTCCTCGGGGACGACGAAGGACCGGCCGGCGGCCGCCGCCCGCACGCGTACGGCGCGCAGCAGCGCCAGGCTCGCCCGCGGGCTGGCACCCAGGCGGATGTCGGGGTGGTGACGGGTCGTCGCGACGATCTGCACGAGGTAGTCGTACAGCTGCGGCGCGACGTGGATCCGGGACGCGAAGTCGATCATGTTCTTCACGTCGTCACGGCCGGCGACCTTCGGCAGCTGGTCGATCAGCGGCCCGGTCGGCGTCCCGGCCAGCACGGCGACCTCCGAGGCGTGGTCGGGGTACCCCATCGAGATCTTCATGAGGAACCGGTCGAGCTGCGCCTCCGGCAGCGGGTACGTGCCGTCCATGTCGACCGGGTTCTGCGTCGCGATCACCATGAACGGCCGCGGCACCGGATGCGGCCGCCCGTCCACGGTCACCCGCCGCTCCTCCATGACCTCCAGCAGCGCCGACTGGGTCTTCGGCGAACCGCGGTTGATCTCGTCGGCGACGACGATGTTCGCGAAGATCGGGCCGGGGTGGAACTCGAACTGGCTGTTGGACTGGTTGAAGATCGAGACACCGGTGACGTCCGACGGCAGCAGGTCGGGCGTGAACTGGATCCGCGTCCAGCGCGCGTCCACACTGGCCGCCAGAGTGCGTGCGAGGGTCGTCTTGCCGACCCCCGGCACGTCCTCCAGCAGCAGGTGACCCTCGCTGAGCAGGCACAGCAGGGCGAGCTCGACGTTCTCCCGCTTGCCGCGGATGACGCGCTCGATGTTGCCCGCGAGCGCGCCGAACAGCTGCGCGAACCGCCCTGCCAGTGCCTCCGCGTCAGGCGCCCCGTACGCCTCCACCGACATCAGCCGGCACACTCCCAGAGCGGGAGCCCGTTGTAGTTCTGCCAGTCGGGCTGCCGCGGCGTTTTGACCAGGTAGCCGATGATGTAGCCCTGGTGGCCGCCGTAGTGGATGTAGTCCCAAAGCTTGCCGGAGAAGTACGCCTTCCCGTTGCTGTGGGTGAACTGCCCGCCGATCTTCTGGCAGTCGACGGTAACGCTCTGGTTGTTGAAGTCGGTGATGTAGTTGCTCCGGTCGCTGTCATTGGCCGGGACCCTGTGAAGGAAGCTCTTGTCCCCCGGGTTGCCCGCGTTCTGGCCGGGGTAGTGCTGCGCCGGGCCCGTCAGCGTCTGGCTCGCGCTGGCGGACTTGCCGCCGGCGCCGTTGGAGGCGGTCACGTTGATGGTGTACGAGCCGTTCGTCCAGATGCTCGGGATCGTCAGCGACGTGCCAGAGAAGTTGTCCTGGGTGAAGGTCTTCGGGCCGGTCACCTGGACCTTGTAGGTGACGCCCTTGGCGTTCGGCGGGGCCTGCCAGCTCACCTGCGCGCCCTGCGCGGTGCCGGTGCCCGTGATGCCGCTCGGCGCGTCCGGCTGCGTGCAGGACAGGGTCGGATCGGTGTAGCCGGACTGGATCTCCGACTGGTGGTCGCCGTTCTTGTACAGCGCCGCCACCGCGAACTGGTACTCCTGGCCGCAGGTGCCGCCCTTGGCGGTGAACGTGTAGTCCGGCCCGTCCGCGGAGATCCGCCCCGGCGTGGCCGTCAGGCCCGCCGGCACGACGAGCCGATAGCCGGTCGCCGCCCCGCCACCGCCGGGCTGGAAGTCGACCTTGATGCTCCCGTCGGGCTGCGCCGCCGCCCGCAGGTTGGTCGGCTGGTTCGGCGGCGTCACCTTCGGCGGGTCCGGCTTGTGCTTCGGCGGCGTGATCGGCAGCTTCGGCAGCCTCGGGTGCACGGGCAGCTTTGGCGTCGGCAGGCCCTCGTCCCCGCCGCCGGCCTTCGGGATCGGGTTCTCGGAGCCGCCGGGCACGTCGCCGGTGTACTTCTGGATCGGCTTGTGGGCGCCGGAGCCGTCGACGACGACCGCCTTCGGGCTGTTCGGGTTGTTCACCCACAGCAGGCCGTCCTTGACGAACGCATCCATCGGGCCGGGCTTGCCGGTGACCGGGACCTGGGGGTCCATCCGGTTGGTCGCGGCGTCGTACACGAGGAGGTTGCCCGAGCTGGCGTCCGGGATGTAGACCTTCTGACCCAGCACCTGGGGCGTCTGCAACTGGTGGTTCGGCAGCTGAAGCGCAACGCTACTGAGCGAGCCGTTGCCCGAGTTGAGCACGATCAGGGACTTGCCGGCGAGCAGGGGCACCAACTGCCCGTCCGTGCTCGTCGGCGCGAACACCTTGTACTTGCCCACCTGGGACACGACCGAGGGCAGCTTCACCTTCACCTGCACGCCGTTCGCGCCCAGGATGAGGCTCTCGGCCGTGGTGAAGTCGGTGACGACGGCGGTTCCGCCGGCGACGGTGAGCTGCAGGTCGTCGCCGGCCCGGCCGACGCCCACCGGCTGCCCCGGACGGCTGCCCTGTACGTTCGCCGCCTGCCCGTTGGCGGTCGTCGGCACCCACAGGGTCGCCTTGGCGTCGATGGCGGCCGCGCCCAGCGGCCCGGTCAGGCTGATCGGATCGCCCTGGGTGGCCAGCGTCATCGGGTCCAACCGCTGCACGCTGCCCTTCTGATCGAGCGCGTACGCCGCCCCGGACCCCGACACCACCTGCATGCCGGCCGCGCCCCGATAGGCGACGCCCTGGACGACGTTGAGGTGCGCCGGGTCGACGCGGCTGACGACGCCGGTCGTCTCGTCGATGATCAGGACGACGCCGCCCTGCTGGACCACCTTCATCTTGTGGCCCGCCGTACCCGACAACGTCACCTTGCCGTCGACCTTGCCCGACAGACCGTTGACGTGGACGACCTCGCCCTTCTTCGACGACGTCAGCCAACCCCCCACGTCGGCGAGGTGGTACTTGGCACTGGCCATCCCTACACCGAACACGACGGCGGCAACGCACAGCGCCCCGACCGCACCGATCGCGATCAGGCCGGTCAGCCGATCACGACGGAAGAACCTACGCTCCCCGCTCACCGCTTTGTCACCTCTCCGCGCCCATACGTCGCTAGGGCGCATGCGACACCTTAATGTGTCCAGCCCTCTCAAACATCGTGAGTGCCAGATATCGGACGCAGCCACGTGACCAGTGGTTCAACCGTTCCCGCGGACACCCGCGTACGCCGGCCCCTGAACGCCGCGTTCGCCGGGCCGAGAGAGACGCCGGGTCCGGCGGCCGGCGCGGCCCCAGCCGATGCGGGCCCGCCCGGTGCGGACCCGCCCAGGACGGACCCGCCCGGGACGGATGCGCCCGGGACGGACACGCCCAGGGCGGCCGGCTCAGCCGAGGACGCAGCCGAACACGTCGGCCAGGCGGCCACGCCCCTTCTCCGTTACGAACAGGGCCCGCCGCGCCGACCCGCGCTCGAACCAGCCGTCCTCGATCATCCGGGCGGTGAGCGCCGCGCCGAGCGCGCCGTTCAGATGCGGGCGGCGCTCGGTCCAGTCGAGGCAGTGCCCGGCGAACCTCCGGCGCGCCCGGCGGACCGCGCCCACGTCGACGCCGATCGACTCGAGCTGCCGCTCCCCCTTGTCGGTCACCTCGTAGGTGGAGTTCGCCGGATCGTCGTACGACGAATCGACGACCTCGAGGAGATCCCGGCTGAGCATCGCCTCGAACAACGCGGAACCGGCCCGGCCGGCCAGGTGGTCGTAGCACGTACGGGCCTCCTGCAGGGCGCGCGCCTGCCGCGACTGACGGAGACTGCGGACCTCGACGTCGGGGCTGATCCGGCTGATCGCCTCGATGACGGCGGCCACCTCGGCGCCTCTCAGGCGGTAGTAGCGGTGCCGCCCCTGCCGTACGACGGTGACGAGATCACCGTCGAGTAGCTTGGCCAGGTGAGAGCTCGCCGTCGCCGCGCTGACCCCCGCCGTCCGGGCCAGCTCCCCCGCGGACAGCGGACGCCCGTCGAGGAGTGCCGTCAGCATCGAGGCGCGGGTCCGGTCCGCCAGCAGGGCCGCCACCGGCGCGATGTCGGAGTCGTACGGTGCTCGCATGATTCGACGGTACGCCCGGCACGCTTCGACGACCGTCGAAGGATCGACCCGCCGACGCCGCCGGGCAATCGAGTTGGGGGTTGGGCCGAGTATCCGCTAATGTTTAGCCCGTTGCCGGAGGGGGGACGCCCCACCGACACGCGGACGTGGCTCAGCTGGTAGAGCATCACCTTGCCAAGGTGAGGGTCGCGGGTTCGAATCCCGTCGTCCGCTCGGAGAGGTCTCCCAAGGCCTCACTCGGTGGAGTGGCCGAGAGGCGAGGCAACGGCCTGCAAAGCCGTGTACACGGGTTCAAATCCCGTCTCCACCTCTGAAGCACACTCTGCTTCGCGAGGGCGATTAGCTCAGTGGGAGAGCGCTACCTTGACACGGTAGAGGTCACTGGTTCAATCCCAGTATCGCCCACCACGTGAAAGTGCAGGTCAGAAGCCCTGCTTCTCTTCCAGAGAGGCGGGGCTTCAGGCTTGTCTGGGCGATATTTGGGCGATGATCTTGTCGCCCTCGCTCGCCTCGGCCTGTCGCCGCGCCGTCAGTCGATTGATCTGTTCTTGCATCTGCGGGTGGAGCGCGAGGAGTCGTGCGCGGTCCCGGCCGCGAAGGGCCAGCAGGGAGGCCTCCCAACGCTCCTGGAGCGTTTCCAGTACCCGGCGCTTCATCTCCGGGGTCACATGCTCGTAGACGCGGGCCATGCCGGGCATCTTGTGCTGCGCCGGCCGCATCCGCCGGCACGGCCGCCGCGGCCCCTGCGAAACGGGCCGCCGCCCCGCCGACCTTGTAGGACGTCCCGTCGTCGGTGACGACGACGGGACTATCCCCACGGGCGCGGGGCCGACGACCCGGCACACCCGCCCGGAACCGTGTGGCCCACACTATCCCCGCCGACGCGGGGCCGATCGGGACTGTGGGGCGCACCGTCCGTGTGAGCACGAACTACCCCCGAGGCGCGGTGCCGACGCGGCCAGGGCCGCACCCCAGCCCTCTGTGCCCCGTCGAACAATCCCTGTCGGCGCGGGGCCGACTCGCCGACATGACGAAGGAGTGATCGTGATCGGGAATCATCCCAGCTCGCGCCGGGGCCGACCACGCCTCGAAGCTGCCGTAACCCTCCGGCGGGGAACCATACGACCAAGACCTTGGCCGCCGTTGCCAGTAACCGTCACTGATGATCTCCTCATCGGTGACGATGTGACTTACTTCAAGGTCTTCCAGCGCCGTCTCGGTGGCGCTTGGCCGAACACCTGGAGACGGCAGAGAGAAGAAGCCAGTCACCCTCACAGGAGCGGATACGTCACGACCCGCCAGCACCGCACGGTCATACTGGAGACGATCACGCGGAGAGAAGTCGGCGACAGCATCCATGATCAAAGACTACGCCGCCGGCCCTTTGCATCCACGCCGCCCAGACCATGATCCGGAACATGTTCGGAACGGGTCGCTACCCGTGGCCGTTAATGACCCAGTAGTCGCAATAGTCGATGTTAGGCATGGTCATTTCACAGGTACCGCCTTCGGCAGCGGCCTCGGCATTGCAGTCGGCCCGCGCCGGGATCCTGCAAGCCTGGTCATTGTAGAAGCACTCTGCGATCAGCGTGTCGGCGCGCGCCGACGTTGCGATTGCCGCTGTCGCGATCATGCCGCCAATCGTGACTCCGGCGGCCGTCAGCGCGGCCGTGATTGATCTTCTAGTCATGTCGAAGCACCCTTCTGGGAGAGAATGGTCGCTTCAGGGAAACATTGTGTGGTGATCGAGGCAATCATTTTGGTTCTGGACCTAAGTCTCAGAGCCGACACCAACCATAGAGAGTGCCCTTTCGGTCCAGGCTGATTGTGTTCTGGAACACTGGATCATCCCAGCCGTCAGGGCACTCCCGTTGAATTAATCTATGCCAATTCCGAATGAGGGAATTGTCCTGTACGGATCCAGGTCAGCCGAACGCTGCAAGATAGCACGCGGCGCCCGCAATCTTCCAAGGTACGCCAGTGCCTATCATTGCGGGCGTGCACACGGCAAAGGCCTTCGTCGCGTTTGCGAAGGCAGCGGCCCACGTCGACCAACAGATCGAATTCTGCAGCGCGTTACCGTAGCCCCACGCCTTGAGCTGCTCCTTGCAGCCCGTCGCGCTGTTGTTGGGCGTCACTTTCGACCCCGGTGCGCTGGCAGGGGCAGAGGCTGCGGCGGCCCGTTTCGCAGGGGCCGCGGCGGCCGTGCCGGCGGATGCGGCCGGCGCCATCGCCAAGCCTCCACCGACGAGGGTGACCGCAGTCAGTGCAGTGGCAGCGCCGAGGCGGCGGCCGGAGAACGGTTGCCTCACTTGGTACTCCTTTTCCTTGAGGATGGTGCCAGTGGCACGAACAATCTCGATCGACAGTCGGCCAGTGGCGTGAGCTATCGCGCAATGTGGCGGAGGGTCCTTGCCTGTTAGCCAGTTGTCGACAGTTGTTGTGTGCTCCTTCTTTTGTTTGTGCCGATGGTGGGTTTGGAGCTCTTGCGGTGGTTCGGTCACCCTTGCCGGACCGGCCGGACCGGCCGGAACGGTCACCCAGACCACCCCCTGGGACAGAGGGGGCAAGGTCACCCGGTCGTGTGACCGGTCTCGGCCACCTAGTCCGGTCGTATGACCCGCCCTTGCAGCACGATCACTCTGCGGGAGGAAGTCGTAATATCGATCATGTCGTAGTGTGATCGCTTGGATTTGTGGCGTTACTATCAGACCGGGCCAGGTCCTCGTTGGAGCCCTCCTTCCTGGCACTTGACGAAAGCGGTCACGACCTTGACCGCCTTGAACATCGTCCGTAGACAGGAGCGAGGGCTCCAGGCAGAATCGCTGGCAGAAATTTCGGCAGTTTCACCGCGAATCGGGGGATCGGGTGCGTGGCCAGTCAGACGCAGGACTTGG